>JAUSBQ010000427.1 GCA_030651965.1 Pseudolabrys sp.
TGCGTTTCCCCCGGCCCGCAGGTACCGCATCCAATCCCACGTTCATGACGCCTCATGACAGCGCCCTCGGCGGACCGGACGATGGACTATTATCCTGGGATTGCGATCGCGTCAAGAGGTCGCCGACGGTTTTTTTAGGCGCCGCGCAAAAAATTCCGCAGATACCTCCGGCGGCGCACTCAGGATGAGGCCGAGAGCGATCGGAGTTACTGGGTCCCCGCCTTCGCGGGGACGACAGCAGAGGTTTAAGCCGTCCTCGCCTCGGCGCGCTTGCGGATCACCAGCCACACCAGCAGCCCGCCGGCGATTGCCACCACCGGGAACACCACTTCGTTGATCGCCGCCCAGCTCATGTAAGCCAGCATCTGCCCGGACAGGAACGACGACACCGCCATCGAGCCGAAGATCAGGAAGTCGTTGAAAGACTGCACCTTGTTGCGCTCTTCCGGGCGATGCGCCTGCGTCACCATCGTCGTTGCGCCGATAAACGCCAGATTCCAGCCCAAGCCCAGCAGCACAAGCCCGGTCCAGAAGTGCGCGACCGTAATGCCGGCAACGCCGACCGCGGCGGCAATTGCAATCAAGGCAAGTCCGATGCCGGTGATGCGGTGGACGCCGAAGCGCGCGATCAGCGAACCGGTGAAGAAGCTCGGCGCATACATCGCCAGCACATGCCACTGGATGCCAAGCGTGGCGTCGGTGACCGAATGGCCGCAGCCGACCATCGCCAAGGGCGCCGATGTCATCACAATGTTCATCATCGCGTAGCTGGCGACGCCGCAGGCGACAGCGACAATGAAGCGCGGCGTGCGCGCGATCTCACCGAGCGGGCGCGACGTGTCGGCGCGTTTCGGCGCGACCGGCGGCACCTTGACGAAAATCAGCACGATGGCCGCGAGCAGCGCGCAGGCCGACTGGCCGAGATAGCTGGCCGCGAACAGATAAGGCGGCAGCAGATCCTTGGTGTGGATGACGAGTTGCGGCCCGATCAAGGCGGCGAAGACGCCGCCGGCCAGAACCCAGGACACCACCTTCGGCCGGTAGGCCTCGCTCGCGGTATCGGCGGCGGCGAAGCGGTAGGACTGGTGCGCGGCGGCATAGAGCCCGCCGCAGAACGTGCCGAGCAGCAGCAGCCAGAACGAACCGACCATCACCGCCGCAAAGGAAATCAGGCCCGACAGAATGCCGAAGGCCGAGCCGCATTGCAGGGCGAAGCGGCGGTCATAGCGGCGCGCCAGATAGCCGAGCGGCAGCGTGCCGAGCCACATGCCGAGCACCATGGCGGTGACCGGCGCGGTGGCCAGCCCCTTGTCGGGCGCGAGCACGGCGCCGGCGATCGAGGCGGTCGAGATGATGACGGTGTTGTTGCCGCCGGCGAGCGCCTGCGCCACCGCCAGCACCATGGCGTTGCGGCGGGCCAGCCTGTCGTCAAAAACGTACGGAATAGGCTCGGCAATGGCCGACATGGGCGCTTCCTCGGGCAATATTGTGCTCTTACTAGCGAGGTTCGCAGCACGGAGCTACTACCAAAGGCGCAGGGCTGGGATGAGTTCTCCGCTCATTCCCGCGAAAGCGGGAATCCAGTGTCTTGGCAAAGAACTGGGTTCCCGCCTTCGCGGGGACGAGCGGAAATCTTGGCAACGCTTAGAACGCTATCCTTCCCGGATGCTGCACTCACCGCATGGCGAACAGCTCTTGATGGAACCGCTGCGTCACGGGAAATCCTTGCGCGGCAAATTCCCGGCGCAGCGCCGCGCCGAATCCGGGCGGGCCACAAAACCAGATGCTGGCGTCGCGCCACTCCGGCACTTCGGCACGGATGCGATCGGCGGTGAGCAGCCCATCGCGGGCGTCGTGGAGGACATGCAAGCGGACATGCGCGGCTTTGGCGTCGGCCTCCATCTTGGCGATAGCCTCCTCGGCGTAATCGGTGGTGGTGTGGAATAGATCGATCGCTTGCGATTGTCCGGACCCTGCACTCCCCCGCAGCGCAATCTGCTTCATACGGGCAATGAAAGGCGTGACGCCGATGCCGCCGCCGATCCAAATCTGACGCGGGCGGTCATCGTCAAACGTAAAACACCCGTAGGGTCCTTCGATTGTCGCCTTTTGACCGACGTGCAGCCGCTCGTTCAGGGTCCGGGTGTAGTCGCCAAGCTCCTTGGCAATAAAGGTGAGCCGGCGCTCGGCGTCATGCCATGCCGAGGCGATGGTGTAGGGATGCGCGCCTTCCGAATCGGACGAGGTGACGAAAGCGAACTGGCCGGCCTTGTGGCCAGGCCAGCCGTGCGGAATCTCGATCTCACCTTCCAGCACACGCAGCGTCGGATAATATCTCAGGTTGGAGATGGTGCCTTCGACTTGCCGGCCAGTGCCGACGCGCCGCAGCATCACGATGACGGCGGCGGCCGTGCCGCAGGCCAACAGCAACGCGATCGCCAGGCCCAACGGCGTGAGCCAGTAACTGAATTTCGTCAGCACCACCGAGTGGAACACCAGCACGAGATACGACACGGCCAGCCACCGGTGCGTCTTGTAAAACAGCCGGTAGGGAAAGCGCTGGATCAACGCCAGCGCAATAAGCACCACGGCGGCATAGAAGGCCCATTCGCCAAGGCCTTCCGCCGCGCCGCGCAATGTCATGAAGAATTGTTCGACCGGATTGTCCAGAACCGCCCTCGGTCCCCGGGCCGGGCGCTGGAGCCAACCGAGGCCCACCGCCCATTTGGGGATTTGCGTCCATAACCAATGCACCACCGCAAACAACAGCCCGCCAATGCCGAGCCATTTGTGCATGCGATACATCTTGTCCAGCCCGCCGAGCAACCGCTCCGGCGCGTGCGGCCGCACCGCCAGGATCATCGTGACGCTCATGCAACCGATGGCGACGATACCTGTGTACTGAACCATCGCATTGCGAAGCGCGAAAAAACCGGCCTGCGAAAGCGCGCTGGAATCGGCCGCCAGCCAGAGCGCGCTCAACAGCGCCAGCAAGCCCCAGAAAACAAGTTTGATGTTCCGCATCGCGGTCCTGTGGCTAAAGTGCGCGGACCTTGCCCGCCATATCCGCCATTGAGGCCGCGGACTTTCAGCACAAAAGCGTCCGCCCTTCTTGACGCAAGCCGATGCTCAAGCGGTTGATTCAGATCAAGAGGGAATGCAGGGGCCCTCGGCTTGCCGTGTCGGGCCTGGCTCTATAGGTCCACGCCCTAGAACGTAATCGCCCCCGGATGCAGAACCTTGGCCAGCCGCGCTTCGCCCGGATGCTGCGCGCCGATCTGGCCGAGCGAAGCACGCAACTCGTCGATATAGAGGTCGATGAGCTGGCCCGGTCCGTCATCGCCGAGCGCGCCGAGGGACCACAGGAACGACTTGCCGGCAAAGGCCGCGTCGGCCCCTAACGCCAGCGAGCGCATCACGTCCTGGCCCGAGCGGATGCCGCTGTCGATGAGGATGGTGGCCTTTGAGCCGACGGCGGCGACGATCGCCGGCAAGGCGTCGACCGAGGGCACCAGCGATTCGATCTGGCGGCCGCCATGGTTCGACACCCAGATGCCGTCGATGCCGAGCGACACCGCCTTCTCGGCGTCCTGCGGGTGCAGGATGCCTTTCACCGTCATCGGCCCCTTCCAGCGGTCGCGGTAGCGCGCGACCTCGTCCCACAGGAAGGCGCCGCCCATTTCGCGGCGCGCGAAATCGATGACGCCGTTGGTGCTCGGCTTGACGCCGGCATATTGCGCCATCGTTGCGAAGCGCGGAAAGCCGTAGCGCAGCATCGCCAGCAGCCATTTCGGCCGCACGATCATTTCGCGCATCATGCGCAGAGTCGGATGGAATTCACGGCCGAGGCCGGCATAGGTCTCACGCGAACGCGTCGTGCGCACCGGCGTGTCGAGCGTCATGGTCAGCACCTTGACGTTGGCGCGCTGCGCACGGTCGATCAGATCGAAACCGATCTTGTGATCGTTCTGGGCGAACCTGTAGAGCTGGAGCCAGAACACATCGGGCGCGACCTTGGCGATGTCCTCGATTGTTGCGCCGCCGGCGACGCCGAGCGTGTACGGCACGCGCGCGGCTTGCGCGGCTTTCGCCATGATGATGTCGGCGCCGGGCCAGACGATGGATGGCCCGCCCATCGGCGCGATGCCGATCGGCGCTGAATATTGCGTGCCGAACAGCTCGACGCCGACCGGCGGCAGCGTGCCCATCACGCCGTAGCGCGGCACGATCTTGATGTTGTCGAAGGCGGCCCAGTTGTGATTGACGCCGACATCGTCGCCGGCGCCGGTGTCGCCATATTCGAAGGCGAAGAACGGCACGTTGCGCGGCGCGTGCCGGCGCAGATAGGACGAGGTGGGGTAGTGCTTCAGATATTGCTGGAAGCGCGGCGTCTGCCCGGTCGGCATGAATGCCTTCCTCGTGTTCATGTCGTCCATTGCGCGTTCTCCCCCTGGACCGGCTCGGGGCCGATCGCAAACCCGATGCGCCGTCTATTAACGCGCGGCGCGCCGCGACGCCATGGCGGAATGGGCATGTCAGAAATGACTGAAGGCGGCGCGCGCGAAGCTGAGCAATTCGCCTTGCGCATCGCGAAACTGCGCGCCCTCGCCCGCGGCGATGGTTCCAATGTCGGTGACCGCGACCTTGGCGGCCATGGCGGCGACGCGGAAGCGGTCGACCTTGGCGGGGGCAACGGTGCAGAGGATTTCATAGTCGTCGCCGCCGGTGAGCGCGGTCTCAAGCGCGGCGGGGTCAGCGGCCAGCACGGCCTTTGCGGCGTCCGACAACGGCACCCGCGCGGCGTCGATCGCGGCGGCAACATCGGAGACGCGGCAGAGCTTGGCAAGGTCGCCGGCCAGGCCATCGGAGACGTCCATCGCGGCGGAGGCGTAATGCAGCACGGCCTCGGCCAGCGCATTGCGCGGGCGCGGCAGCAGATAACGATCGGCCAGATGCGCGCGCTGCGCCTCGTCGAGCGGCCACGCCGCGCCGTTGCGCAGGCCAAGGCCCAGCGCGGAGTCGCCGATCGTGCCGGTGACGAAGACGCGGTCGCCTGCTTTGGCGCCGGCGCGGCGCACCATCATGCCGTCCGGCACGTGGCCTACCATGGCGACCGACACCATCACCGGCCCCGGCGAGCGCACGGTGTCGCCGCCGAACAGCGGGCATTTATACGTCGCGGCGTCCTCGCGCAGGCCTTGCGTGAAGGCGGCGAGCCAAGGTTCGCCGATGTCCTTCGGCAGCGCCAGCGACAGCAGAAAGCCGAGCGGCGTGGCGCCTTTGGCGGCCAGGTCCGACAGATTGATGCGCAGCGCCTTGGCGGCGATGGTTCCGGCCGGGTCGTCGTTGAAGAAGTGGATGCCGCCGACAATGGCGTCGGCCTTCAGCACCAGGTCGCAGCCCGGCGGCGGCTTGATGAAGGCGGCGTCGTCCGACAGGCCGAGCGCGCCGGGATGCGTCGCCAGCGGCGCGAAATAACGCGCGATCAGTTTGTCCTCGGCGGAGGTGGTGTTTGCTGACATCAACCGCTCCCTCTTCCTGCTCCCTCTTCCTGCTCCCTCTTCCTGCTCCCTCTTCCTGCTCCCTCTTCCTGCTCCCTCTTCCTGCTCCCTCTTCCTGCTCCCTCTT
>JAUSBQ010000432.1 GCA_030651965.1 Pseudolabrys sp.
AAACAGCGCAGGTCCAGGTGAGTCGATCTTGATCATCAATGCAGTGAGTAACATCAGCGGCGATAGCAGGATCAGAATGGACGCCGCCGAAATGACGTCGAAGGCGCGCTTGAGCGCGCGTTCGGACTTCGAAAGTGGCGCGCGTTGGAGTTCGACGGTGAACGTTGTTCCGATATTCCCGCTGCGAGCCGATAGGAACGTTTCGACATTTTCGTCGGGGAGCAGATGAACGGGGATAGGCAGCGCCCGTAGCATCTGCACCAGATTGTTGATCAGATGCGGCTTATTCCACTTGAGCAACAGGAAGACGTAATCGACCGGGTCGGTCTGACTGATAGAAATGACGGATTGAATTTTTTGGCTGAGCGAGGTCGTGACCCCGGTGCTATCGATTTCGGCGGATGTGATTTCCACGATCTTGACCGGTCGATATCCACATTGGCGCAACTCGTCCAAGGCGCGCGAGGTCGACTGTTGACCGCGCTCCGATATCAGAATGATCCGTTGTTCGGCGAAAGCACCGGTTGCCAACGCGCCCTTCAAATAGCGCGCCAGCACCCAGCGGAACGTCAGGAGGCACACCAAGCCGAGGACGAAGAAGGAAAGCGTGGAACCGCGCGAAAAATTCGTAGCGATCTTGAGCGTAAAGGCCACGGCGGTCAGAACAAAGAAAATGAACAGCCAGTTCATTGTCACATATCGGAATTGTCGCCCGGTGTTGATCAGATTGGTCGGCCGGTAGTTCTGCTGCGCGCTGGTGAGCGCGAAAAAATTGGCAAAAACCAGGGCGCCGACGGCGAGGAAAGTATCGGCATCGGCGGTCGCTTCCAAGACGAGGGTTTGGTAGCCAATGCCCGAGACAACCGCAGCGCCAAGAATGACTATAAGGTCGCCAAGCAGTGCGCCTAATTCGATAAGATGAAACGGCATACGACGCGTACGAGCTGCGGGCTGAGTTGCCTCCCCCCGCATGGGCGGCGGCTCATTTGCAACCATTTCCGAGCTTCGGTTCGATCTGCTCGACATGTCGCGACCTTGGGTCATAAAATTCGTTAACAGTTTTAATAGCTTACCGGTGGTTGCAATTTACGCAAGGTTTGAGCCAAATTAACGTTACAACCTATGCTTTACGACGGCAAAGAACATAGATCAATCGTAATAAGCCCGCCCTCGGAAACAAAAGCGCAGTGCCAGGGTGCGGTTCGATAAAGTTTATTGGAGAATTATGACGAGCCGAATTCGCGCAATTGATGCGGCTAATTCCTAGAATGATTTCTAATTCTTAGGATGATTCAAGGTCTGACCCACTTTAGCTCATTGAGAAAATTCGGGTCGAGTTTCGCTATGGCACTTTCGAAAAATCGGCGCCCGGCCGGGGATGCCGACCGATAGGCCAGACCGACAGATCGCCTCAAGCCTGGCTTTTGGCCGATCACCACGCCGAGTTCATACTCGACGAAGCTGGCCAATTCCTCGTCCGAAATGCTTTGCGAGCGCGTGGCGGTTTGCAGACGCAGCGGGAACAAACCATCGCTATAGGGGGATGTGTAATAAGACATTTTCAACAATGCCGTGGTCTTGGCATCGTTCGATGCCGCCTGCGCGTTCACAGCCAGCAAAAGCCAAGAACGAGCATCGGACGGCGCGAGCGTTGCCGCGGTCTCTGCGACCTCGTTGGCATGATTATCAACGCGTATGGGGCTGTTGGCGGTTGCGGCGCCGATCGACCCTGCATTCGCCGTTACGGCGTAATCAGCCCATAAATCACCGCGTGGCCAACCAAACCAGGCTGCCGCGGCTGCGGATGAGTTTTCCTGCGCTGTGGCTTTTGCCTCAACCGCGTTGGCGGGGAAGTAACCAAGGCTTGGCCGAGTTGCTTCCGCGGCCAAGGTCCATGTGGCGAGCAGGCCGAGAAGGACCGCAAACCCGGTGGCATAGGGACGAAACAGCACGGGCGCATGCAACATTCGTTTAGTCCGTGATCAAGCCGTTGATTTGGCTAGAGCGGCTCGACGCGATCGCCTTCCAGCATCACGCAGGTTAGTCGGCCGGTGACGTAAGCACCAGTGTCGATGTTAATCCGGTTGGGCCGAATGTCGATCTCGCGCACGGGCGTATGGCCGTGGACGACGATCTTGCCGAAATCCTCTTCATGCAAAAGAAATTCGTCGCGGATCCATAACATGTCTTCCTCTATTTGCTCCGCCAGGGGAACGCCGGGTCTGACGCCGGCGTGGACGAAAAAATAGCTTCCGAGGGGAAAAGAAACGTCGAGCCCCGTCAAAAACCTGCGGTGCTCTCCGGGCAGCACGTTCTCAAGGGCTTTAGCCAACTCCTTCTGGGTGGCGGCATCGGCATTGAGCGACGGTTGAACTCCATACGACATCAATGTCTCAAGACCGCCGATCTTGCTCCAGTCACGCAGCAGGCTTGGGTTCTCGATAAAATTAAGAATAAAGACATCATGATTGCCGCGGAGAAAGATCATCTCACGGCCTTTCGAGCAGTTGATTAACAGATCGAGAACGTCACGGGACGAGGGCCCTCGATCGATATAGTCGCCGACAAAAAGGAAGATCGGGCGGGCAATCGGATGCGCGGCAATATGCGCATCGATCAGCGAAAGCTTCCGGTCGAGCAGGTCGGCGCGGCCGTGCACATCGCCAATGGCGTAGATGCGAACGCCCTCTGGCAAGCGTGGAGCCGCTTTGGCCCGTCTCCGTTTCAGCAATCGCCCGATCATTTGTTCTCCAGCGCGGGTATTAGCCCGCAATTACAGGCATTTCTACGGTTAACAATTGCCAAATGGAATGCGCAGTATTTGAACCAAATGCGATAGTAATACCAAACAAGATCGCAAAATATTGCATGTATTCAGTTCCCGAACAGCGATGGTTTGGGGACAAATACTATGCATACGGCAGTAAAGGCTTTCGCGGCGGCGAGCGTCATTGTCGTCATTTCTATTCAGCCGGGCGCTGACGCTGCGCGCGCGCCTCATTCGGCGACGATCGATCGATCGACCGCTCGGCTTTCCAGCGCGATGTTCAGTCCTTACGCCGATGGCATGGCAGGCGCTTTCGAGCAGCGCGATCTGGCGCTGGAAGGCTTGCCGAATTTGTTCGAGCGTCAGCCGCCGGTCGCAATGATTTCCCCCGCACCGGTCGAGCCGATTGCCCTACCGAAATATCCCGTGATCGAGCGTTTTGATGCAGAAGCGCCGGCGTCCGAGCAGGCAATGCCTGAAGCCGAGGTAGCTCTGCCCGCGCAGCCAACGACCCCTCCTGTTGCCGTGGTGAATCCACCCGTAGCCAGCATTCCCGATCCGTCGCCGCGCGAAGCGCTTGTGATCCCCCAAGAGCCGGCGCCGCAATTCCAGCCGCAGGACGTTGCGCCCCGTCGCCGCGCCGCACGTCCCGCGGCGCGCACCGACCTCATCGCATTCGACGGTCCTGCCGGTGCGCCGTTTGCCCACACTCGCTTCTGTCTCAAGTATCCGGCCGAATGCCGGGTTCAGAAGTTGAAGTTTCGCGGCGGCCCGATCGAACTGACTGCCGCGCGGCGTCAGGAACTCATGCGCATCAATGCGGAAGTCAATCGGTCCATCGAGGGGACGCGCATGAACGAACCGGTCGCGCAGGAACAGTGGGTAATCTCCCCGAAAGTTGGCGATTGCAACGACTATGCCGTGACCAAGCGTCACAAACTGATCGCGAGTGGATGGCCGGCGCGCGCGCTGCTGTTGGCGGAAGTTGTGACGACCTGGGGTGAGCATCACCTCGTCCTGGTCGTGCGCACCCGTCAGGGCGATCTGGTCGCCGACAATCTCAATGCCAACCTCAACAACTGGACCAGGACTCCCTACCAATGGGTGCGGATTGAATCGCCGGTGAACCCGCTTTACTGGGCCAAGCTCAAGGCGCCGCAGCCTGAAGTCGTGGCGATGAACGGCAGCCGCAGCCGGCTATAATTGCCGGGCGGTTCGGCTGACGCTTTGCGACACCGCTAGTCCCAGCACAGACATCGCCATGACGATGGCCGTGCTTCCCGACAGGCTGGCGTCGAAGAAAGCCTCCAGCGTCAAGATGACTGTGCAACTTGCGCCCGCGGCGGTGAAAAAGGAGTCGCGGCCCCTCTGCAAGGCGCCGTGGGTAAGCCATCCGATCGCGGCCAAGGCCGCAGCGATTGCAGCCCAAAGAGCGGGGCGTCCGAGTTCGATTAGAAAACCCGCTGCTGTCGTCGGCGCTACCGCGGCCACAACCGAATTGCTGGGGTCCTGATAGATTGGCAGCAGGGCGGAATAGGTGCCGGCGCCCGATCCGGCCCAGCCGGTATCCGAAATCATCCTCTGGGTCAGATCGATCTGTGATTTCGGCGCGTCGGTCAGAAACCGCAGGCTGATATTCGGCGTTTTGACAAAGAAGCTGCCGGCGATAATCGATAGTGGAACCGCGACGGCGATGCAGGCGAGGAGAAATCCAAGGCCCGCCCCCAGTCCGATGCGCCGGAAGCCGACGATCAACATAAACGTCCCGACCCCACTCAACGCTGCGAACAGAGCTGGCCTGGAGGCGAACAACGCCACCGCGATCAGCGTCAGCAGCAATGCGCCCACTGACGTGACGATCATGAGGACAAAAAGCGAGCGGCTGAAATCCGCACGGCTACGGCGCGTTTCGTAGCGCTCGATCGCGTAGATCACCGTGGTGCTCGTCAGCACGGTACCAAGCGTGACCGCGGCAGTCATCGATGCACGCGCGCCGCTGCTGCTGATCTCGCCGAGAAAGACGAATCCGCCAAGGTTATGAACAATAAGCGTGAGCGCAAGCAGGGTGGTCACTCCTGCAAGCCACAACAGGACGACTTCAGCGCGCTGACGATCGATGGTGACCGCGGCCGCGACGAAGAACAAACCGCAAGCTGAAAAATAGCGCGCCAGCGCGAGCAGTGTATCGCCGGGGCTAATACTAATGCTGCCCCAGAGCGTCCTGCCCAAAGCCGTCTCGGCGCTGATCCAGATCGGATGCCGCAGGCCGTCAAACGGCATCGGGATGGCCTGGAGTACGATCCATGCGGCGGGAAAAAACGCAAAGATCATTGCCGGTCGTATAATGCCCGCCAGGAACGCCGCTTCACCGGGCCGGATCGACCAAGCCACGAAAAGCACCATCAGGGCGACATAGGCCGCCACAACGCCATGGATGAGCAGGCTGTCGGTGACCAAAAAAACCGGGGACAGGCCGATAGCGAGGATGAGAAGGCGAAACGCGGAAATCATGCCGAAATATTGCCATTGGGTAAGATGGCTGAGCATGCACAGCCCGCACCGCTCGCACAAGCTCAAGTGGAACCGCTGCTTGTCATTGGGACGGGGGAACCCCATGTCACCGGGATGAGTTTAGCTTCAGGGGCGTCGAGAAGGGCCTATTATGAAAAGAATTTCACTTGGAATGCTGCTGCTGGTGGCAACTATGCTGGCGCCCGCTCATGCCCAGACTAAAGGATCAGAGCGGCCGAGCCATATTCCGACCCAGCAACAAAAGGATGGCCCCTTCGGTACGCAATGGGCCAAGCCGCCAGGCACCACCGGCAGTCAGATCTATAATGATCCGCGGTATCGTGATCCCAACCGATCTTACAAAAGTCAGCGCGGCAGACAGTGCCCGGCGCCGACTGTTTACGATCCCGCTTCGGGTGGTTGTCGTTGAGCTTAGCCTAAGGCATGGCTTGGACGACAAACGGCAGATTAATTGAGACGTCGAGTTAGGCCGACAGACCGTTGCGCGACCGATAGGCTGGGGCGGGTGAAGCCGCGGCCTGGACGACATCCGTGACCGGCGCCTCTTTCATCGAAACGGCAAAGCTGCCGCAGAGATAGCCGACCTGGAGGGCGATGGCGGTTAGAGTGAGGGCGGCGACGATCGACCAGAATTGGTCGCCTTGGGCCACCGAAACGGCAACTGTCGATATTGCCGCTGCAAGAACAGCCGGCACCACCATGTAAATTTTGAAACGGAACCCGATCGCAATTCCGGTCAGCACACTAATCGTAATGGCTATCGTCATCGTCGGCCGCTCCTTGTGGTGGAAGCGTGAGCCAACTCTATTAAGAAAATACTAACGAATGCTGCGGTGCAGCGAATCGCGCCGTGTATTCCCGATAATGACTTGGGCGATTATTAGGGGCAATTGGCTTGCAACTGCGAAACCGCAGCGGACAGATTTGCCAGCGAGACGGCGCCATGAATTTTTGCGCCTTCACTCTCGATATCAACGGTCAGCTCTTTGGCTGACTGCCAGATGCCCTTGGCCAGCACCTCGGCCTCATTCGGAAGGGCAATCAGACTGCCCGGCGGAATGACATCCGCCTGGAACTGCATGTCTGATCGATTGAAGCCGACAGTGATTTTCGGCTTCGACCGCGGATGAAACGGGGTGATCACCGCAAACGCAATCTGAAGGCCTGATTTTGGTCGGCAGCGGATCATAATGCCGGCGAATTCCGCATCGGACTGCATAATATCAGCGGTGCGCATGATCGAGACGACATCGGTCTTGTCGGGGCCGGGCGTTCGCACCAGCCGCCATCCTTCGGCTGCGACGGAGGTGTCGCCCGGCGGCGGTGAAAGCTGGGCGAGGGTCCACGCAAGTGATTTTGTTGCCGCAACGCTCTGTGCCTCCGTCTGCAGGGGCAGCAATATCGACCCTGCTGCGCAGAGGAGGACAGCTGCTGCTTTCCCACCGTTAACTAAGATACGGATACAAACGGTCATAATTCCTGCATTTATCGCCATTTTTGCCGCTTTTTTTAGCTTCCAACTGTCGCTCTCATGCAACACTCCCCATGATTTATACCAAGGTTGTAATTCCCTGTTGCTATCTCCTAAGAGGTGCTATTCCAATCGGGGTGTTAAGGTATCTTTAAGAACCTAATTGCGCGCGGCGATTCGGTAGGGGTGGGGGTTCTCGTGCTATTTCGTAGAACATTTGCGAAGTTTGCTTCCGTATGTCTGGTTATCAGCGTCGGTGCCTGCGCGGAAATGCCGGTGTCTGGGCCTTCGGCGACCGACATCAAGGCTGGAAAACCGCTTGACCCCGAGGGGCTTCCCTTTGGTGTGGTCAAGCTTACTCCGGAAGCTGTTGCCATCCTTCATCAATTCGAGCCCAAGGGCTTGGCTGGCGCGTTCCGCGACACCAAGCCGCCTGCGAGCCTGAATTTCGGCGTCGGCGATACGCTTAGCGTGACGATCTTCGAAGCGGCCGCCGGCGGCCTGTTCATCCCGACCGAGGCCGGTGTTCGTCCCGGCAATTTTGTGACCCTTCCCGAACAGTCGATCGATAACGATGGCAATATCACGGTTCCTTATGCGGGCGTGATCCGTGCGGCTGGCCGCACTGCAACCCAGGTGCAGAACGACATCGTCGCTGCCATCAGAAACCGCGCGATCGAGCCGCAGGCGGTCGTCAACGTTACAAACCAGCGTACGTCGCTTGTCAGCGTCCTTGGCGAAGTGAATGCGCCGGCTCGCTTTGGCGCCAGCGCCTCCGGCGCCGGCGACCGCATCCTCGACGCCATCACCCGCGCGGGCGGCATCAAGGGCCAGGGCTTCGAAACCTGGGTCCAGCTTGAGCGAAAAGGCAGACATGCGACGGTGCCTTTCGAAAACCTCGTCATGAACTCGTCGA
>JAUSBQ010000433.1 GCA_030651965.1 Pseudolabrys sp.
GCGGATGCGGCGGAAGATCAGATGCGACTGCGTCGGCGAGCCGCCCGGCGAATTGATCACCAGCGCCACCGCCTTGGCGTGGCGCACCGAGAAGGCGCGCTCCAGCGTGCGCGCCGTCGTCTCCAGCATCAGGCCCGGGCGCAGCGGCGTTGTCACGCCGATGACGCCAGACAGGCGCACCACCGGCACCACCGGAATGCCGGCGCGGAAGCGCGGCGGCAGCAGCCAGCTGAGCGAACAAAGCACCCGCTGAAACAGCGATGGGGACGGCGAAGCGGAAGTGTTGATCGACATGTTGAAATCCATAGGAACCAGTTAGGGAGGCAAAACATTCTTAAGTCAAAGGCGGCACGGCCTCACCGAACTGTGATGCCGGTTGGCGGTAGCCGGGTAGCTGCAATGCAGCATTTGCCACGACTTCGCCGCAGGAACCCCGGAAATTATACGTTCTTTAATCATGGAATGCTTTTTGCAATGCAGCAAGAGCACCAGCGGGCCGGCCTCCGGGTTGGCGAATCGGCAAAGGCGCATCGATGGACACCAAGCTCACCATTCTGTTCGTTTTGATCGCGTTTATCATTGCGCTTTCGCACCTCGGCGGTTCGACCGGCCGCGTGCGCCGTCTGCTGCCCATCCGCCGCTGGCGCAACCTGATGCCGGGCTGGCGCAGACTTTAGGCAGCGTTCGCCCGCTGCGCGGGCATTATTCAGGTTTCGGCCATCACCAGCATTTCGCCGCCCCGAAGGACGGCTTCCGCCTCCGCCGACGGCTTCCGCGTCGCATCGTTGAGCACCAAAGCGGGATAATCGCGCATCGCGCCCTGCCCGGCCCGCTCCGCCCGCACGAGTACGCGAATGGCCGCGGCCCCAGTGCGTGGCAGGACCGGCATCACCGCGACCGAGCCGAAGCCGGGCCGTAACGCCGCCAGCACATCGCCAAGCGCATCGGCGCGCCAGATCAAGGTCAGGACGCCATGCGGCTTGAGCAGGATGGCCGCCGAGGCTGTCCACCGCGCCAAGAGGCCGGGACCGGCCGCATGCGCCAGACGGCGGCGCGGATCGGGCGAGACATTCTGCCGCGCGGCATCGTTGAACGGCGGGTTCATCAGCACGCGGTCGACGCTGCCGGCGCCAAGTCCGGCTGCGGACAATGCCGCGATGTCCTCCGCGTCGCAGGTCACGGCGCTGACCCGGTCGTCCATCGCATTGAGCCGCGCATTGCAGGCGCCGAGCGCGCTTAAAACCGCGTCGATTTCGACCAAAGTCATGGTCAGGCCGGGCACCCGCACGGCGAGCGCCAGACCAGCACCTCCAACACCAGATCCAAGGTCGACGGCATGGTCGCCGGCGCGCGCGCCGGTCGCGGCCGCCAGCAGAATGGCGTCGTGGCCGACGCGATGGCCGCGCCGTGGCTGACGCAGCCGCAGCCGGCCGCCGAGCACGGCGTCCTCGGTCTTGTCCTGATCGAGGTCAGCGGTCATCAGGACGAAGTTCGTGCGCGAGGCCGGCCTCCATGAGCACCTGGCGTGCGGCGTCGTTATCCTCGTCGGCGACCAGAAGGCGGCGCGGCAGCATGCCGATCGAGCCTTCCAGCACGCTCATGTTCTGATCGAATACCATATGCTTGATGCCGGCGCCGTCGAGCAGCGCGCCGACCGCCGAAATCAGGATCATGTCGTTGGTGCGGACCAGTTCGCGCATAAGATTACGCCTTCCGCCGCTCTTCGCCCGGCGCGCGATGCGCCAGGTAAGCCAGCAGTTTCATCTCGCGGCGGCCGCGCGTCACCGTGTCGAGCACGAGGCCGACCGAGAACGACAGGAACGCCATCAGCGTCAATCCCATCGCCAGGACGGCGGTCGGCAGACGCGGCACGGTATGCGTCTCGACGAAGGTGACGACGATCGGGATCGACAGTCCGATGGCGACGAGGGCGAGCACCGCGCCGAACCCGCCGAAGAACATCAGCGGCCGCTCGCTGCGGTACAATTGCAGGATCATCCACAGAATGCGGAAGCCATCGCGCCAGGTGTTGAGCTTGGAGGTCGAGCCTTCCGGCCGCGCAAAATAAGGCGTGTCGATTTCGGCGACCGGCAGCCCCAATTCGAGCGCGTGCACGACCAGTTCGGTTTCGATCTCGAAGCCGCCCGACAGCATCGGGAAGGATTTGACGAAGCGGCGCGAGAACACGCGGTAGCCCGACAGCATGTCGGTGAAGGTGCGGCCGAACATCGAGGCGACCGAGGACGTCAGCAGCCAGTTGCCGGTGCGGTGGCCGGCCCGGTAGGCGGCAACCTCCTGGTCGACACGGTTGCCGACCACCATGTCGAGGCGGTCGGTCACCAGGCGCTCGACCATGCGCCGTGCGCTCGGCGCGTCATAGGTCGCATCGCCGTCGACCATCACGTAGATATCAGCGTCGATATCGTTGAACATGCGGCGGACGACGAAACCCTTGCCCTGACGGCGCTCCTCGAACACCTCGGCGCCGGCGGCGCGCGCCACCGCGACCGTGTTGTCGGTCGAATTATTGTCGAAGACGAAAATAGTGGCGGTGGGCAGCGCCGCCTGAAAGTCGGTCACGACCTTGGCGACCGCGACCTCCTCGTTGTAGCAAGGGATCAGCACGGCAATCTTGTAGGTATCCAGCCTGCTCTCCGCGCTTCGCGTCGACAATTTCTGTGTCCTCGCCCCAAAGTTGCGTCACCGGTCCGCTTAACACCCCCGCCGGGTGCTGGCTGACTTTAAGTCCCTTGCCGCTGTAGCATAGCGTTTCTATGCTCGATCTGTCGCTGAAGTTTAAGGAGAGGCGTTTTGGCCGTCGTTGTTCCCTTTGAAAGCCCGCATCCCGCCTCGATCGAGCGCCTGACTCGGCTGGTCGCGCCCGACATGGAGCGCGTCAATAATACGATTCTGGCGCGCACCGGTTCCGACGTGACCATGATTCCCGAGGTCGCCAACCACCTGATTTCGTCGGGCGGCAAAAGGCTGCGGCCGATGCTGACCTTGGCGATGGCGCGGCTGTCCGGCTATTCCGGCGACGGCCACATCAAGCTGTCGGCGGCGGTCGAGTTCATGCACACGGCGACGCTGCTGCACGACGACGTGGTCGACCAGAGCGACATGCGGCGCGGCAAGCAGGCCGCCCGCATGCTGTGGGGCAACGAGGCGAGCGTCTTGGTCGGCGACTTCCTGCTCGGCCAGGCCTTCAAGATGATGGTCGAGGTCGGCAGCCTTCAGGCGCTCGATATTCTCTCGTCGGCCGCCGCGGTGATCGCGGAGGGCGAAGTGATGCAGTTGGGCGCCGCCAAGAACACCGCGACCAACGAAGACGAATATCTCAGCGTTATCCGCGCCAAGACCGCGGAGCTGTTCGCCGCCGCCTGCGAAGTCGGCCCGGTGCTGGCCGGCAAAAACAAGTCGGAAATCGCCGCCTGCCGATCGTTCGGCATGAATCTCGGCATCGCCTTCCAGTTGATCGACGACGCGCTCGATTACGGCGGCAAGTCGGTCAAGCTCGGCAAGAATGTCGGCGACGATTTCCGCGAGGGCAAGATTACGTTGCCGGTGGTGCTGTCGTTCCGGCGCGGCTCGGATCAGGAACGCGAGTTCTGGAACCGCACGCTCGGCAAGGGCGAGGTGCATGACGGCGACCTCGACACCGCGCTCGGCCTGATGACCAAGCATCACGCCATCGAGGATACAGTCGGCCGCGCGCGGCATTACGGCTCGATCGCCACCGACGCGCTGGCTTTGGTGCCAGCCTCAGAGATCAAGACCGCTTTGGAAGAGACCGTCGCCTTCTGCATCGCGCGCGCGCATTAGCGGTTACTTCGCGCGATCAGCCGCCGCGGTCACGGGGCGTTGTTGGTGTAGCCGGTGTTCGGGTCGCGGCGAAGCTGGTGCCGGATATTGGCGTCCGGGTCCTGACCGACATACTGGCCGGCTTCGATCACCGCCGGGGCGCAGCCATTGGGTTGCGGCCTGCCGTTGTGGAAGAAGCCGTGCCAGGAAAACGGCGCCGGGCGATCGACGCAAGCCGCCGGCGCCCTATGCTTGGCGCGCGCATGAGCCGGCCCGACGGCGCTCATCGTCAAGCCCGCGACGCCCACAGCAGCGAACCCGATAGCCAGCCAGCGCAATGTCATGGTCGTCTCCGATTGAATCCCGTGGCGGACAATTGCGCTCCAAAGCGGGCAAATTCAAGAGCGGTCGCCGAAAACAGCCGGCATCACCCACCAGCCTTCATGCGCGGCGGCAAGATGCGACGCCGCCGCTTTGGCTTCGCCCGCGCTTTCAAACAGCGCAAAAGAGGTCGAGCCCGAACCGGACATGCGTGCCAAGAGCGAGCCCGACGCAGCCTGCAAAGCATCGAGCACATCGCCGACCACCGGCGCGCAGGCGATCGCCGCCGCGGTGAGGTCGTTGCCGTGACCTTTCAGAAATTCAATCAAAGGTCCAACTTCGCGCGGCACTGCCTGCGGCGCCAGCGCATGCGCCTGCGGGCGGACCTGATAGGCCGCGAACACGTCGCGCGTCGCCAGTGGCACGCCCGGATTGACCAGAATGGCGTTGAGCGGCGGCAGGTCGAGAGGCTGCGACAGCCGCTCGCCGACGCCGGTCATGATGCGGGGCCGGGACGCCATGCACACCGGCACGTCGGCGCCGGTGCGCAACGCCGCCAGCATCAGCCGCGCATCGTCGAACGGCATGTCGTTGGCGCGCGCGATCAGGCGCAACGCGGCGGCGGCGTCGGCCGAGCCGCCGCCAATGCCGGCCGCGACCGGCAGTTGCTTGTCGAGGGTGAAGTGTCCGCCGCGCAAGGCACTGCCGCCGGTGCTGTCGGCGAGCGCGCGCAAAGCCTTCAGCACCAGATTGTCTTCGGTGAGGCCTGCTTGGGCGGCATAGGGTCCGCCTATGTCGAGGCTCGTGCCGTCGCCGGGTTCGAGCGTCAGCGTGTCGGCAAGATCGGCGAACACGACGAGGCTTTCGAGATCATGATAGAAGTCGGCGCGGCGGCCGAGCACGCGCAAGGTGAGATTGATCTTGGCGCGGGCGGATTCGATCAAGGGTGCACCCGGGTTCTTTTCCCGGGCGCAGCGCAGCGTGAAACGATGCGCTGCAGAACCGGGACCTTCGCGCACTCAGTGTCTGGAACGGCCCCGGCTCGGCGTCGCACCACTTCGCTCACGCTCGTGCTGCGCCGCGTCCGGGGCAAGAGGTCTCAACCACCGTTGGGTTTCGCTGCCGGCTTTTCGCCGGCCTTGGCCTGCGACGAGGTTTCTTCCGGCAGGCCGTTCTCGAGCTTTTGCAGAATCTTCGGCAGCTCTTCCGGCTCCGGCTTGAGGTCGCGCGCATGGGCCCACTGGAATTTGGCTTCCAGCGTGCGGCCGACACGCCAATAGGCATCGCCGAGATGATCGTTGATGGTCGGGTCTTCCGGCTTGAGGCCGATGGCGCGCTCAAGCTGCTCGGTGGCGTCGGCGTAATTGCCGAGCCGGTAATAGGCCCAGCCGAGCGAGTCGACGATGTAGCCGTCGTCGGGGCGCTGCTGCACGGCCTTCTTGATCATGGCCATGCCCTCGTCGAGATTGATGCCCTGATCGATCCAGGAATAGCCGAGATAGTTGAGAACGTGCGCCTGGTCGGGGAAAAGTTCGAGCGCCTTCTTCAGGTCGACTTCGGCCTTGGCCCATTGCTTGGAGCGTTCGTAGCAGATGCCGCGGAAGTAATAGCTGATCCAGTTCGACTTCTCGGGCTTCGGCGTCAGCGCGATGGCCCTGCCGTAGGTATCGCCGCATTCTGCGAACTTCTTGTGGCCGCGCTGGAGATTGCCGAGCGCCATGATCGCTTCGATGTCTTTCGAATCCTGCGTGATGATGGAGGTCAACTGCTTCTCGGCTTCCTCGCCGCGCTCGAGCGCGTCGAGATTGGACGCCATCTGGATCGCAGCATTGCGATGCAGCGGCGAATTCGCCGGCATGCGCTGATAGACGGCGAGCGCCATTTCCGGCTTCTTGAGCGACTCATAGAGATCGGCGAGCGACAGCAGCGCCAGCGGGTGGTTCGGCGCCAAATGCAGCGAGAGCTGGAGATAGACCAGGCCGAGATCCTCGCCGCCGCGGCGGCCGAGCGAAGCGCCAAGGCCGTACAGCGCTTCGGCCGCGCCGCTCTGCGCATTGGTGACCAGCGGCGGCAGCTTCTCGCCGGCCTTGATCCGGGCAATCGCCTGCGTCACCAGCGGATGGCGCGGCAGCACCTTCTCGAAGGCCTCGAACACGGCGAGCGCTTCCGCCGCCGGTTTGTTGCGCGACAGCCAGCCTCCGTAAGCTTCGACGACGCGCAGCGCCGAGGAGTCGAGCTTGTAGGCGCGCTCGAGGCGTTTGCCGGCCTCGATCTTGTTGCCGGCGAGTGCTAAAATCAAGCCGGCGTGCAGGTCCTGGAAGATCGCGTACCAGTCCGGACCGGCGAGCCGGTCGATGGCCGCGACCGCGCCTTTGCTGTCGCCCGAGCCGGTCAGGCTCCAGGCCGACAACAATGTCGCGGTGAGATCGGTGATCGGGCCGCGGATCGATTGCGTCAGGTCCTTGCGCGCGGCGACGTATTTAGCCTGCTTGAGCGCATGCACGCCGAGCACCAGGCGGGCGACGCGGTCCGACTTGTCGGCGGAGGCGACCGATTCGGCGAGCTTGACCGCTTCATCGATATTGCCGCCGACCAGAAACGACAGGAAAGCGCGGTCGAGCAGCTCGGCGTTTTTCGGGTCGCGCTTGAGCGCGGCGCGATAATAGGCAGCGGCGGCATTGGCATCGCGCTGCTGGCCGGCATGGCGGGCGGCCAGATAGCTGCCCGAGGCGGTGAGGCCGTTGAGTTCCAGCGCCGACGGTCCGCGCGGCTTCGCGTTTGGCGCGGTCTGCGCGGTGGCGGAGCCCGGCGCCGCGGCTAGAAAAGCGGCAATAGCAGTGCCGGCGGCGAAGCACTGGAACAAGCGCGAAGAGGTCACGGGGCGATGCTCCAATGAAGCGGCGCGCGGATATCGCGCGAACCGCCAAGATTTGATCCAGAATGGCCTTTTTGCGCCGTCCCCGCAAGAACGGCCGTCGCGGCGCGCCGTCAAGTAGCATGAAATCCTTGATGTGGCGGTATCGTGGCCGGGGTCGCCTGCCGTCATCACATGTTTGAATAATTCGGCCCGCCGGAGCCCTCGGGCGGCACCCAGGTGATGTTCTGATTCGGGTCCTTGATGTCGCAGGTTTTGCAGTGGACGCAGTTCTGCGCGTTGATGACGAATTTCGGGTTGCCCGCCTCCTCCACCCATTCGTAGACGCCGGCCGGGCAATAGCGCGCCGACGGCCCGGCAAAGACGTCGTGCTCGGACGCCTTCTGCAACGCCATGTCCTTGACCTTGAGATGCGGCGGCTGGTCTTCCTCGTGATTGGTGTTCGACAGGAACACCGAGGAGAGTTTGTCGAAGGTGAGCTTGCCGTCGGGCTTCGGGTAAGCGATGGCTGAGCACTCGGCCGCCGGCTTGAGCGAAGCGTAATCCGGCTTGCCATGCGATTGCGTGCCGAACAGCGAGAAGCCGAAGGTGCTGGTCCACATATCGAGCCCGCCAAGCGCGATGCCGATCATCGTGCCGAACTTCGACCACAACGGCTTGGCGTTGCGCACGCGCCACAGGTCCTTGCCGATGGGCGAAGACCTCCACGCCGCCTCGTACTCGTCGAGCGTGTCGTGGCTGCGCGACGCGGCGAGCGCGGCCGAGGCTGCTTCCGCCGCCATCATGCCGGACAGCACTGCGTTATGTGAGCCCTTGATGCGCGGCACGTTCATGAAGCCGGCGGCGCAGCCGACCAAGGCGCCGCCGGGGAATACCAGTTTCGGCACCGACTGGTAGCCGCCTTCGGTCAGCGCGCGCGCGCCGTAACCGAGCCGCTTTGCCCCTTCGAACGTGTCGCGCACCATCGGATGCGTCTTGAAGCGCTGGAATTCCTCGAACGGCGACAGGTAAGGATTCTTGTAGTTGAGATGCAGCACGAAGCCGACCGACACCAGATTGTCGTCGAGGTGATAGAGGAACGAGCCGCCGCCGGTCGCGCCGTCGAGCGGCCAGCCGAACGAATGCTGCACCAAACCTTTCTTGTGCTTGGCCGGATCGATCTGCCAGAGTTCTTTCAGGCCGATGCCGAACTTCTGCGGCTCGCGGCCTTCCGCCAAACCGAATTTGGCAATCAACTGCTTGCCGAGATTGCCGCGCGCGCCTTCGGCGAACAAAGTGTACTTGGCGTGCAGCTCCATGCCGCGCGTGTAGGCGGCGTTCGGTTCGCCGTTCTTGCCGATGCCCATGTCGCCGGTGGCGACGCCGCGCACGGCGCCTGCCTCGTTGTAGAGCACCTCCGCCGCGGCGAAGCCCGGATAGATTTCGACGCCGAGCGCTTCGGCTTTGGTCCCCAGCCAGCGGCAGACATTGCCGAGCGAAACGATGTAGTTGCCGTGATTGCTCATCAGCGGCGGCATCAGGAAGTTCGGCAGGCGAATGCCGCCGTTTTGACCGAGGAAATAGAAGCGGTCGTCGGTGACGGGTGTCTTGATCGGCGTGTCCTCGGAGCGCCATTCCGGCAGCAATTTGTCGAGGCCAGACGGGTCGATCACCGCGCCGGACAGGATATGGGCGCCGACTTCGGAGCCCTTTTCCACCACCACGACCGAGACGTCCGGATTGAGCTGCTTGAGGCGGATGGCGGCGGCGAGCCCGGCGGGGCCGGCGCCGACAACAACAACATCGAATTCCATAGCCTCACGTGGGGGCAGTTCCGTCATCAGACTCTCCGGATTCTTGTAATCGTTCCATTTTCCACGTTTGCACCGCGTGGGCAATCGCGCGCACGGCATATTGTTTGTGCTAGGATGCCGCGCATGACGCCCGCGCACGACCCGACGCCCCGCCAATTGCTCGACTTCTATGTGGAAGCCGGCGTGGATGCGCTTGTCGGCGAGGAACCGGTCGACCGGTTTGCCGCTGTGGATGAGCCTTCCCCGGCGCGGATCGCCCGCGCGCCGCTGCCGACGCCTGCCGATACCACGCGGCCGAGCCCGGTAGCGCCCGCCGCAGCGCCGCAGGCGCCCGATGAAGCCATCATGGCGGCGCGCGAGGCCGCCAGGAATGCCGGCACGCTCGACGACCTGCGCGCCATTCTGGAAAAATTCGACGGCTGCGCGCTGAAAGCCTCGGCGACGCGGACGGTGTTCGCCGACGGCAATCCGCAGGCCAAGGTCATGCTGGTCGGCGAAGCGCCCGGCCGCGACGAGGACATCGAGGGCCTGCCGTTCGTCGGCCGTTCCGGCAAGCTGCTCGACCGCATGCTGGCGGCCATCGGGCTCGACCGCACCTCGGTCTACATCGCCAACATCGTGCCGTGGCGTCCGCCCGGCAACCGCACGCCGACGCCCCAGGAGTCGCAGATCTGCCTGCCCTTCGTGCTGCGCCAGATCGAACTGGTCGATCCCGATATTCTCATCTGTCTCGGCGGCCCGTCGGCGCAGACCTTGCTCGGCATCAAGGACGGCATCACCAAGACGCGCGGCCGCTGGTTCACCTTCAACACCGGAAAACGCGACATTCGCGCCATCGCGACATTCCATCCGGCCTTCCTGCTGCGCAGCCCGTTGCAGAAACGGTTCGCCTGGCGGGATTTCCTCGGCGTCAAGAAAGCACTCGCCGAATGAAGCGGATCGCACAAAGCCTCTTGATGGTCGCGCTGACGAGCCTGGCCGTGCCTGGCGCCGGCCACGCGCAACAGCCGCCGGCGGCGACAGGCAAACCCGCGCCGGCGCCCAAGCTCGACGCCGAAGCGCTGAGAATTCCGGACGGCATTCACGACACCGGCGCGAAGACGATCGCCAAGCCGAACAAGCCGCTGCCGCCGCCATCGCTGCCGAACAAGGTCGATCTCGGACAATACGATCTGGAATTCCGCGCCAAGCACTCAGGCGACGTCAACCCGCGCACCGGCCTCGACAGCGGCGAGACGTCGAACCTGTCGAACTCCTCGGTCGGGCGGAAATCCGACCCGGCGCTGCCGAATTATTTCGGGCTGAAGCTGAGCGCGCCGACGGACTAGCCTACGCCTACCGATACGCCACCAGCACCGCGCCGACGGCAATCAGCGCAACGCCGAGCCAGTTCGGCGCGCTGAGGCGCTCGCCGAGAAAGGCGACGCCGAATAAAGCCACCAGCACCACGCTCAATTTGTCGATCGGCGCAACTTGCGCGGCCTGCCCGATTTTGAGCGCGCGGAAATAGCAGATCCACGACGCGCCGGTCGCCAGCCCCGACAGCAGCAGAAAGAAGTAAGTGCGGCCCGAAATGGTATTCGGCGACTGAAATTGCCCGGTGGCCAGCAGAATGAGCGCCAGCGTCACCAGGATGATGACGGTACGGATGAAGGTGGCGAAGTCGGAATTGACGTTCTCGATGCCGACCTTGGCGAAAATCGCGGTCAAGGCTGCAAACAGGGCCGACAGCACCGCCCAGAATTGCCAGGAAGCCGATAGACTCATTGCCGCACCCCATGTTGCTGCATGCGGCGCTGCCGCTTAAGCCTATGGTGGACCGTTTAATCGCCGCGTAAAAGCCCCGCTACGATTGGACGCAAGCCGGCGGAACCCGCGCGGCTCGCCACGCTTAAAGGTACGGTCTATGGTCGGACGAGGGACGCGCCGCCGGGAGACGAGCGATGGATTTTGATCCGGTTCTATTGGCCCGCCTGCAATTCGCCTTCACCATCATCTTTCACATCATCTTTCCGAGCTTCACCATCGGCCTGTCGGCCTATATCGCCACGCTCGGCGTGCTGTGGCTGAGAACCGGCGAGGAGCGCCACCAGCTTCTGATGCGGTTCTGGGTGAAGATCTTCGCGGTGTCCTTCGCCATGGGCGTGGTGTCGGGCATCGTGCTGTCCTACCAGTTCGGCACCAACTGGAGCCGCTTCTCGGTCGCGACCGGCAATATTGTCGGCCCTCTGCTCGGCTACGAAGTGCTGACGGCGTTTTTTCTGGAAGCGACATTCCTCGGCATCCTGCTGTTCGGTTTCAGCAGGGTGCCGCCCTGGCTTTATGTGCTCTCGGCCATCGTCGTCGCGGTCGGCACCATGCTCTCGGCTTTCTGGATTCTGGCGGCCAATAGCTGGATGCAGACGCCGGCTGGCCACGAATGGCGCGACGGCGTCGCCTACCCGGTCGACTGGCTGCGCATCGTCTTCAATCCAAGCTTCCCCTATCGCCTCGCGCATATGCTCAACGCCGCTTATCTGACCGCCGCCTTCGTGGTGATCGCGGTCGGCGCGCGCTATCATTACAGCGGCAAACACATCGCGGAAGGCCGCACCATGCTGCGCATGGGCATCGGCCTCGCCGCGATCCTGGCGCCGCTGCAACTGGTCATCGGCGATCAGCACGGCCTCAACACACTCAAGCATCAGCCGATCAAGGTCGCGGCGATGGAAGCGCATTGGGACGGCAGCAAACCGGCCGACTTCCATATCTTCGCCTGGCCCGACGAGAAGGCCGGCACCAACCACTTCGCGCTGTCGATCCCGAAAGGCGCGTCGCTCATCCTCACGCATCATCTCAACGGCCTGTTCCCCGGCCTGCTCAGTGTGCCGGAAGCCGACCGGCCGCCGGTGAAGGTGGTGTTCTTCGCCTTCCGCATCATGCTGGCGATCGGATTTTTCATGATCGGGTCGGCGCTGCTCGGTGCGTTTTTATGGTGGCGCGGTACGTTATTCGAGTCGCGCTGGTATATGCGCGTGATGGCGCAGACTTGGTGGATGGGATTTGTCGCGGTGATCGCCGGCTGGGTGGTGACTGAAAGCGGCCGCCAGCCCTGGATCGTCTACAACATCATGCGCACCGCCGACGCCACCTCGCCGATACCGGGCGCGACCATCGCCGGCACCCTGGCGCTGTTCGTTGTGGCTTACGGCATCGTGTTCTCGTTCGGCATTTATTACATGAACCGGCTGATCGCGAAGGGGCCGGACGCGGTCAAAGGCAAAGGCCAAAAAGCGGTCGGCATCAGTCCGATCGCGTCGACGAAGGATGCCGGCGAAGGGATCGTTTAGGAGCGCGTCTTGTTATCCCTGGGTCCCCGCTTTCGCGGGGACGAGCGGAGGATGGTGCATCATGGAATGGTATCTGCCGCTGATCTGGGCCGGCGTTATCGGCACAGCCGTCGCCATGTATGTCGTCATGGACGGCTTCGATCTCGGCATCGGCATTCTGTTTCCCTTCGCCAAGAACGAGCGCGAACGCGACCAGATGATGCGCTCGATCGCGCCGTTCTGGGACGGCAACGAAACCTGGCTGGTACTCGGCGGCGCCGGACTGTTCGTCGCCTTCCCGCGCGCTTACGCGGTGATCATGCCGGCCTTCTACCTGCCGGTGATCGTCATGCTGCTAGCGTTGGTGTTTCGCGGCGTCGCGTTCGAATTCCGCCTCGTCTCGCACAGCAAGAAAGGCTGGAGCGTCGCCTTCACCGTCGGCTCGACGCTCGCCACGCTGGCGCAGGGTGTCATCCTCGGCGGCATGATCCAGGGCATCAAGGTGGAGAACGGCGCCTATGCCGGCGGACCTTACGACTGGGCGACGCCCTTCGGATTTTTGTGCGGGCTGGCTTTGGTCGCCGGCTACGGCCTGCTCGGCGCGACCTGGCTCGTCATGAAGACCGAAGGCCTGGTCGCGGTGCGCGCGCGCAAGCAGTCGAAGCAGTTTCTCATCGCCGTGCTGGGCTTCATGGCGGTGGTCAGCCTGTGGACGCCATTCGCAGAGGCGCGCATCGCCGAGCGCTGGTTCTCATTGCCGAATTTCTATTACCTGTGGCCGGTGCCGGTGGTGACCGCGCTGGTCGCGCTCGCCTGCTGGCGGTGGATCGGACAGAAACGCGACGCACCGCCGTTCCTGGCCGCGATCGCTTTGTTCATGCTCGGCTATGGCGGGCTGGTGATATCGAACTTCCCCTATCTGGTGCCGCCGACGCTCACCATCTGGGACACCGCCGGCGCGCCGTCGAGCCAGATCTTCATGCTGGTCGGCACGCTGGTGCTGTTGCCGTTCGTGCTCGGCTATATTGTGCTGGTGTACTGGCTGTTCCGCGGCAAGGTGCGCGAAGGCGAGAGTTACCACTGACTTTTTATTGTGCCGGCCGCAGCACCGACCAGCCGAGCCGGATCGGCGGCAGGCGGCCCTGCACCGCGCGCTCGAACGAGCGCGGCAATTCAGGGACCATTTCCGGAAACTGAGTCTTCAGCGTTGCCGGCGGCTGGCCGGTTGATTCCGCTGGCCACACCAGGACGGCACCCTGCGCCGCGACATCATCGACGCTGATCCATGGACTGTGCCGCGGCGCCCAGGCGAAGAACACGCGCGGCCGCTCCGGCGTCATCATCGCCAGCAGAGGCGCGAGGCGTTCGTCGCCGCTGACGGTGGCAATCGGCTTGCCGGTGCGGCGCTGATAATTCTCGGCGAAGAACTGCGCTTCCGCCTCGGCCGGCTGGGCAATGCGCAGATCGCTGCCGGCGATCCACGGCAGCAGCGCCAGACTGAGCACGGCGAGCAAAGGCGGCGCGACCAGCAGCGCCAGCCACGACGTCGACACCATGCCCTCGCGGTACAGCGGCACGCGGTCGCCGGCGGCGACGACCACGGCGAGGCCCGACAGCAGCACCAATGGCGCCAGCGAGCCGACCGCACCGAGCGGCCACACAGTGCCGCCGGCAAATGCCAGCGCGAGCGCACAGATCGCCGGCGCCAGCGCGAAGAAATAGACGTAACGCCGCGCCGCGGTCTCGGCCGGCGGGCGGTCAATTTCCGGTGCGCGTTCGCGGCGCTGGCGCGGCCAGCCGCTCGCCAGCGCGACCAGCAGAACGAGGCCGAGATGGCTGGCGAGCAGCAGCACGCCGAGCCAAAGCGCCGGCGACAATTCCCCGCTCGCCGCGAGGCTCTCCTTGAAGGCGGCGATCAGCAGATCGCGCTCGGCATAGAGCCAGATTGCATGCGGCGCGATGACAAAGCCGAACAGCAGCAGCGCCAGCCACGGCTCGACATCGGTGAGCGCGCGCCGGCCGCGCACGGTGGCGAGCGTGAACACGATGAGCAGCGCGAGCAGAATGACGCCGGCATAATTGGTCAGCAGCAGCAGGCCGAGATCGAGCGCCAGCAGGAACCAGGCGCCGCGCTGCCTCAGCCCGACCGCGCGCCAGTAATGCAGCAGCGCCAGCGCCCAGAACGGCGCCGCCAGCACGGCAGGTGAGAATTCCGGCGACGGCACGGTCAAGGCGGCGATGCCGACCATCAGCAGAATGCCGAGCACGGCGTGGCGGGTGCCGACCACGGCGCGGCCGAGCGTGAACACCGCCCACAACGCCATGACGATGCAGACTTGCGACAGGGCATAAAGGCCGATCAGCCCGCCAAAGCGGAAGGCGATCTCGCCGAGCCAGAAAGCCAGCGGCGGGCCGAGATAGCTGCCGAGCACGAATTCATGACCGATGGCCAGGAGAAGGGGCACCTCGCCGGGCGGCGCGCTGTAGAACAGCGCCGGGACGAG
This sequence comes from Pseudolabrys sp., assembly GCA_030651965.1. Classification (GTDB taxonomy): domain Bacteria; phylum Pseudomonadota; class Alphaproteobacteria; order Rhizobiales; family Xanthobacteraceae; genus Pseudolabrys. Next base: position 14,603 of record JAUSBQ010000433.1, read on the forward strand.
GGTCCACAGCACGCCTTGCGTCAGCGCCACGGCCCAGAACACGAAGGCCGGCCGGCCGCGCAGGAATTCGATGATCAGGGAGACGTGATGCATGGAGCCCGTTGCAACTTCGTTCTTATCCCTCCCCTGTAAGGGGAGGGTGAGTCAATTACAACAACTCCGCCAAAGCATGGTCGCTCAAGGCCACTTGCGGTATCGCGCCAAGCTCAGCTTGCATTTTGGCATTCATAGCGGCGTTCTTGGCGGCGAACTGGGCCGCCACCGGCGCAAAGAAGCGGCGGTGATGCGGCGTCGGCCCCAGCCGTTTCAAGGCCGCGCAGTGTTCGGGAACGCCATAACCCATGTGACGCTCGAAGCCGTAGCCCGGATAGGCGAGAGCGATGCGCGCCATCAGCCGGTCGCGCGTCACCTTGGCGACGATGGATGCCGCCGCCACCGACAACACCAGCGCATCGCCCGAGATCACCGCTTCGCAATCGCAACCGCAGTCGATCTTCATATTGCCGTCGACGAACACCAGCTTCGGCCGCACCGGCAAGGCCTTCACCGCGCGCGCCAAAGCCCACAGCGACGCGCGCAGGATATTGTCGCGGTCGATGCGCTCGGTGGAGCCGAAGGCGACGGCGACCTGGGCGGTGGCGACGATTTTTTCGTACAGCGCTTCCCGCGCCGGCGCGTCGAGTTTTTTGGAATCATTGAGGCCGCGCGGAATGCGCGCCGGGTCCAGCACGACGGCGGCGGCGACGACGGGACCGGCGAGCGGTCCCCTACCCGCCTCGTCGCAACCGGCGACCGGGAAGATGCCGGCATTGAGCGCGCGGCGTTCGCGCCGGAAGCTTGGGCGCAGAACAGGCTCGGCCAGCGGCAGCCGGGCTTTCGCCAAACCCTTTGATTTGGCTTTTGCTTTTACTGACGGTTTCTGTTTCGGCTTGCCGGCCATGGCGCGATGGGTACGCGCCACCCGGCCGAAGTCAATCGCGAAGAAACAGGCTGTGAATTGTCAGGCCGGCAATTGCAAACGGCCGTCGTCGCTCAGCGGGAAGCCGGGATTGAACGCAACTTCCCAGAGATGGCCGTCGGGATCGAAGAAATAGCCGGAATAGCCGCCCCAGAACACATCGGCGGCCTGCTTTTGAATCATGGCGCCGGCGCGATAGGCGCGGTCCATCGCCGCGTCGACCTCCGCCTTGGAGCGGCAATTCCAGGCCAGCGATACGCCACGGAAGGCGGGCGACAAGTCCTTGAAGGCTATGTTCGCGTCTTTCGCCAGTTCCGGCGACGTCCACACGGCGATGGCGCAGGCCCCGGCCTGAAAGAAGCCGACGCCCTCAGCGGCCGCGGACTTGCGCGCAAAACCGAGCGCTTCATAAAAGGCGATGCTGCGGTTCAAATCCGAAACGCCGAGCGTCACCAGCGAGAGAACTGCCTGCGGATCGTTCATGAGGCAAACAGACTGAGTTGCGCGTCATCCGGCTTGGGATGGCGGAAATGTTCGGTGGTCAGCTTGAGCTTGGTAGTGTTGAGGCCGAGCCGTTCGCAGGCGACCTCGAAACGCCGCCCGATCAGCCAGGCATAGGGCCCGGTGCCAGTCATGCGCTTGCCCCATTCCGAGTCGTAGTCCTTGCCGCCGCGCATGTCGCGGATCAACTTGAACACATGGCGGGCGCGGTCGGGATAATTGGCGACCAGCCATTCCTTGAACAGGTCGCGCACTTCAAGCGGCAGGCGCAGTAGCACGTAGCCGGCCTCGCGCACGCCGGCGGCTTGCGCGCGGTCGAGGATGCGCTCAAGTTCGCTGTCGTTAAGCGCGGGGACCAGCGGCGCGACCATCACCGTGGTCGGCACGCCGGCCTGCGCCAGGCGGCGCAGCGTTTCAAAGCGCCGCATCGGCGTGGCCGCGCGCGGCTCCATCTTGCGCGCCAGTTCGGGATCGAGCGTGGTGATGGAGAGCGCGACCTTGGCCAGATTGCGCTCGGCCATGCGGGCGAGAATGTCGAGGTCGCGCAGCACCAGCGCCGACTTAGTGACGATGCCGACCGGGTGGCCGGCGCGGTCGAGCACTTCGAGAATGCGGCGCATGACCTTGTAGCGCCGCTCGATCGGCTGATACGGGTCGGTATTGGTGCCGATCGCGATCACCTTCGGCGAATAGTTCGGCGAAGCGAGCTCACGTTCCAGGAGGTCGGCTGCCTCCGGCTTGACGAATAACTTGGATTCGAAATCCAGCCCCGGCGACAGGCCGAGATAGGCATGCGTCGGCCGCGCAAAGCAGTAGGCGCAGCCGTGCTCGCAGCCGCGATAGGGATTGATCGAGCGGTCGAAGCCGATGTCGGGGGACGAATTGCGCGTGATGATCTTGCGGGTGGCGTCGGCCTGCACCGTGGTCTTGAACGGCGGCAGGTCGTCGAGCGTGCGCC
>JAUSBQ010000007.1 GCA_030651965.1 Pseudolabrys sp.
ATGAGCAGGGCATCAAGGGCGTCTACACCTCGACCTTCTACGGCGTCATGGCGCCGGCCGGCACGCCGAAAGAGATTGTCGATCGCCTGAACAAGGAGATCGTGGCAATCTTGGCGACCCCCGAGATGAAAGCGCGGCTGGCAAAGCTGGCGGCCGCACCCGGTACGGAATCGCCGGAAGACTTCAAGAAGTTCGTGATCGGCGAAATCGACCGCTACGGCGAGATCGTCAAGCTCTCCGGCGCCGACAAGGTGGACTGAAGCGACCGAAACGCCGACGGGCTTGGCAGCACGCCCAGCCCGTCGGCAAGTCGCGCCTAATCTTCACAATGGAATGATGACTATGATTGACAAGGGCGAAGCGCAAACGCTCTTCGAGAAGGTTTGGTCGCGCCATCGCGTGGTGGAGCGCGATGACGGCCAGGTTCTGCTCTATATCGACAATCATTTGGTGCAGGATGGCGGCGTGCCGGCGTTCGAATTCCTGCGCCAGCGCGGCTTGACGCCGCGGGCCCCGCACCGGACTTTCGCGACGCCGGATCACTACGTTCCGACCGACAGCCGCGATCTTGCCACCATCGCCGATCCCGAGAAGCGTTTCATGGCGCAAACGCTCGCCGATGAATCAGCGCGCGCCGGCATCACCCATTTCGGCATCGACGATGCGCGCCAGGGCATCCTGCATGTGATCGGGCCTGAACAAGGCCTGAGCTGGCCGGGCATGGTCATTGTTTGCGGCGACAGTCACACCTCCACGCATGGCGCGATGGGCGCCCTCGCCTTCGGCATCGGTGCCACCGAGGTTGCCCATGTGCTGGCGACGCAGTCGCTATGGCAGCGCAAAGCCAAGACCATGCGGATCACGGTGGACGGTGCGCTTCAGGCCGGCGTCTCCGCCAAGGACGTGGTGCTCAGCATCATCGGCAAGATCGGCACGGCCGGGGCGACCGGCCATGTCATCGAATATGCCGGCACGACTATCACGGGCCTATCGATGGAAGGCCGCCTGACGGTATGCAACATGTCGATCGAAGCGGGTGCGCGGGCCGGCATGATTGCCCCCGACGATACCACGTTTCAATATCTCGAAGGCCGGCCTTATTCGCCAAAGGGACAAGATTGGGATAGTGCGCTGGCGCGCTGGCGCCGCTTGCCGTCCGATGCCGAGGCCAGCTTCGATCGCGAGGTGTCACTCAATGCAGGCGCCATCCTGCCGATGGTGAGCTGGGGGACCAGCCCGGAAGATGTGCTGCCCATCACCGGCCGGGTGCCCGATCCCCAAGCGCTAGCGAACGCCGATCGCCGCGAGTCGGGAATGCGCGCGCTCGACTATATGGGCCTTACGCCCGGCATGAAGCTGACTGATGTGCAGATCGACCAGGTCTTCATCGGCTCCTGCACCAACGGCCGCATTGACGATTTGCGCAGCGCCGCCTCGGTCATCAAGGGCCGCAAAGTGGCGGCGGGCGTCAAGGCCTGGGTGGTGCCCGGATCGGGCCTGGTCAAGGCACAAGCAGAAGCGGAAGGGCTCGATCGCGTGTTCACCGCCGCGGGATTCCAGTGGCGGCACGCCGGCTGCTCGATGTGTCTGGGCACGAATGGCGATATCGTGGCGCCTGGCAAGCGCTGTGCGTCGACCACCAATCGCAATTTCGTCGGCCGGCAGGGACCGGGATCGCGCACCCATTTGCTGAGCCCGATGATGGCCGCGGCCGCGGCGGTGACCGGCCGCCTGACCGATGTCCGTCAGTTCATGGACGAGGCGCCTCAGCCATGAAGAAGTTCGAAGCCCTTCACGCCGTCGCTGTTCCGATCCAGCAGTCGAATGTCGACACGGATCAGATCCTGCCCGCGCGCTACCTGCAGAAGCCGCGCTCCGACAATTTCGGCGACTATCTATTCCGCGACGTGCGCGCGCGCCGGCAAGGCTCCAACGAGATGCCTTTCGTGCTGGATCAGGAGTCCTATCGCAACGGAACGATCCTGGTCGCAAAGAACAATTTTGGCTGCGGGTCGTCGCGCGAGCATGCGGTGTGGGCGCTTTGCGATCACGGCATCCGCGCCGTTATCGCGCCCTCGTTCGGCGATATCTTCTTCTCGAACGCCTTGAAGAACGGGCTGCTGCCAATCGTTCTGCCCGCCGCCACGGTCGCGGCACTGCAGGATGCGATCGTGGCGCGTCCAGGCAGCCAAATGAAGGTGGACCTCGAGGCGCAGATCGTCTTGGCGCCGGACGGCACGTCGCATGAATTCGCCATCGATTCCTTCGCCAAGCACTGCATGCTCAACGGTCTCGACGAGGTCGACTACACGCTGAGCCAGATGCAGGCCATCGTTGCATTCGAGCGTAGCCACGACGACGAAATGCCGGCGCCGACCGGCGGCCAGCGCTAACCCTGTGTTTTCTGGAGAACAAGATGAAGATCGCAGTCCTGCCGGGTGATGGCATCGGTCCAGAAGTGACGACGGAAGCCGTCAAGGTTCTGAAAGCCATCGTCGGCAACCAGGCACCGCTCGAACTCACTCAGGCTGCGATCGGTCAGGCCGGCACGGACGAAGCGGGTGACCCGCTGCCGCAAGCGACGCTTGAGATCGCGCGCAAGGCCGAGGCAATCCTGTTCGGAGCCGCTGGCGTTCCGGGCGACGAATCCATCGCGTACATGATGCGGCCGGGGGCGAGCCTGCTGCGGCTGCGCAAGGATCTTGGACTGTTCGCGAATTTCCGGCCGGCACTGACGTTCCCGGAGCTGGTGGACGCATCGACCTTGAAGCGAGAGGTCATCGAAGGGTTGGACCTGCTGATCCTGCGCGAGCTGACCGGTGACATCTATTTCGGCGAGCCGCGCGGCGAGCGGGTGACGCCGAGTGGCGAACGCCAGGCCTTCAACACCATGGTCTATTCCGAAAGCGAGGTGGAGCGTATTGCCCATGTCGCGTTCCGTGCCGCGCGCGGGCGCCAGCGCAAGGTCTGCTCCGTCGATAAAGCGAATGTTCTGGAGACGTCGAAGCTGTGGCGCGATGTGGTCGCGCGCGTGGGCAAGGAATATCCGGACATCGAGCTCACGCATATGTTCGTCGATGCGGCCGCGATGGTGCTGATGCGCGCACCCAAGCAGTTCGACGTCATCGTCACCGGCAATATCTTCGGGGACATCCTGTCGGACGCGGCGGCGATGCTGACCGGCTCGATTGGCATGCTGCCGTCCGCCTCGATGGCGCATGACCGCAAGGGTCTGTACGAGCCCGTGCATGGCACGGCACCGGATATCGCCGGCAAGAATATCGCCAATCCCTTGGCAGCTATTCTGTCGATGGGCATGATGCTGCGCCACTCGTTCGACCGGCCGGATCTGGCGGATCGTGTGCATCGCGCCGTCGGCCGCGTGCTCTCCGAAGGCTTCCGCACCGCGGATATCTTCCAGCCGGGGACGCGCAAGGTCGGCACGCGCGAAATGGGCGATGCGGTGGTCGCCGCCCTTCATCATTCGTAGGCGCAGACTATGACGGGGCGGCGAGAAGGCGGTGGTCAAATGATCCGGAACCCACGGGATTTTTACGCCGGCCTTCTCTTCGTCGCGTTTGGTGTCGTGGCGCTTGTGATTGTGCAGTCCTACGCCATCGGCACGGCCGCGCGCATGGGACCGGGCTATTTTCCCCGGCTCCTGGGGATTTTGCTCGTGGGGGGCGGCATCATTCAGGCGCTGATCGGACTGCGCTCGAAGTCCGAGATCGCGGTCGAGTGGCATTGGCGGCCGCTTTTGATGCTACTGATCGGCGTCGCCCTCTTCATCGTGATGACGCCGTGGCTGGGGTTGATTGTCGCCACGCTCGTGACGTCGCTCGTGGCGATGGCGGCCAGCCGCGATTTCCGCTGGCAGGAGGCGCTGCCAGTCGGCGCGATTCTGGGTGGCGCGGCCGCGGCCGTGTTCGTCTACGGACTTGGCATACCGTTGCCGGTCTGGCCCTGGTTCATGGGGCGCTGATCCATGGACCTGCTGGCCAATCTCGCACTTGGGTTCGATGTCGCGGCGACGCCGATCAATCTGCTCTATGCCTTCGTCGGCTGCGTAGTGGGCACGCTCGTCGGTGTGCTGCCCGGCATCGGTCCGGTGGCGACGATCGCCATGCTCTTGCCGATCACGTATGGGCTCGAGCCGGTGACGGCGCTCATCATGCTCGCCGGCATCTATTACGGCGCTTCTTACGGCGGGTCGACAACGGCGATCCTGGTCAATCTGCCAGGCGAGATGTCATCGGTCGTCACGGTTCTCGACGGGCACCAGATGGCGCGGCAGGGCCGCGCTGGCGCTGCGCTGTCCATTGCCGCGCTCGGATCCTTCTTTGCGGGGAGCGTGGCGACGGTGGTGATCGCGATGTTCGCGCCGCTGCTCGCAGATCTGGCGCTAAAGTTCGATGCGGCTGAATATTTCTCACTGATGGTGCTCGGCCTCGTCTCGGCCGTGGCTTTGGCGCATGGATCGGTGCTCAAGGCCATTCTCATGACGATCCTCGGCCTGCTGCTCGGCATGATCGGGACTGACGTCAATTCGGGCGTCGCGCGGTTTTCCTTCAACACGCCGGAACTGATCGACGGCATCGGTTTCGTCGCCATGACGATGGGCCTTTTCGCCTTCGCCGAGATCGCGGTGAATCTGGAACGCAGTGCGCCCTCCCGGGTCGTGGCGGCCCGCATCGGCTCACTCTGGCTGACGTGGAAGGAACTCGTGCAGTCTTTCCCTGCCGTCGTGCGCGGGTCGGTGGTGGGCATGCTGCTGGGCATTCTGCCGGGCGGCGGCGCCACTCTGTCCTCATTTGCGTCCTACACGCTGGAAAAGAAGCTGGCCAAGGATCCCTCGCGCTTCGGCAAAGGTGCGATCGAGGGTGTGGCGGGACCGGAATCGGCAAACAATGCCGGCGCCCAGATTTCCTTCGTGCCGATGCTCACGCTCGGAATTCCCTCCAATGCCGTGATGGCGCTGATGGTGGGAGCCTTGATCATCCACGACATTCAGCCCGGTCCGGAGATCATGACCAAGACCCCGCATCTGTTCTGGGGTCTGGTCGCCAGCATGTGGATCGGCAATGCCATGTTGGTGATCTTGAACCTGCCACTGATCGGGCTGTGGGTGAAGCTGCTGAGCGTGCCCTACCGGCTGCTCTATCCTCTGATCCTTTTGTGCTGCGCCATCGGCGCCTACAGCACGAACAACAATATGTTCGACGTTTGGGTCGCCATCGTCTTCGGCTTCCTGGGCTACATCTTTTTGAAGCTAGAATGCGAGCCTGCGCCCTTGCTGCTTGGCTACATTCTGGGGCCACTGCTCGAGGAGAATCTGCGGCGCGCTCTGGTCCTCTCACGCGGCGACTACACTGTGTTCGCGACGCGTCCGATGTCGGCCGTCATGCTGGTGATGGCAATGGGCCTGCTCGTCCTCGTGCTGCTGCCGGCCATCCGCAACAAGCGGGAAACCGTCTTCCAGGAGACGTGACGCAATTGGGGCCCGGTGGGTGACCGAGATATATTTCTGAAAGTACGCCGAGCGGTACAACATGGCGTTCGGCCACCACGGCTAAGTACCTCAATTAAAGTAACAAATCCGCTTAAAAGCCCCTCTCCATCATGGGTGCAATAGAGAATTGTCTATTGAGATCAGTCATCTACGATGTGCTTTAGCATTGGGCCCGGCGTTGCAGCGCAGAAGACTATGCCGGCGCAGCGGCAACTCTAAGGCCTATACGGCTCGCAACGTCGTCAAACAAGGCTGACATTGCCACCTCGGCGTTAGCTGCAGTGCTCGTGGCCGCGCTTGCACGAAGCGTTGGCGGTACGCCCGCAGTACGACAAGCTGACGCGTGCAAGCCTATCCACTTGCAAACCCGGCGCCGGCGAATGGGTTGGTCCACTCATTAAACCTAAGGCGTCGCCGGTCATGACCCCTTCGTCGCCATCCCGAGCCGACGAACCGGAATCCCCAGCCCGCATGCCAAACTTCGACACCGTCGCCGTGACCGTCCGTCCGAGCACGTGCTTGTAGACATCGCCGACAACGGAGGTGGCCGGTCCCGCCGACCTTGGTTGGTCCTCGCTCGCCATGGTCAACCCTTGTAGCTCTGGCCACCGTCGATATCCAAAACCGTGCCGCTGAGATAAGAGGCACGTGGCGACGCCAGCATGACAGCTAGATCTGCGATCTCGGAGGCCTCGGCGAGACGGCCGAACGGCAGCGCGGTGAGACCGTCCTGCCAATTCTCCGAGTCGCCCGAATTTGCCTTTGCCTTGGCGCGCAGCAGCGTTTCTATACGGTCGGTCCGAGTCCCGGACGGGTTGATACCGAAAACGCGAACGTTCCAATCGACGCTCTT
>JAUSBQ010000014.1 GCA_030651965.1 Pseudolabrys sp.
CGGGCTTTCTAACCGGCTTCCCTTGCGAAGAAGAAGAACGATGATCGAAAAGACCTATCAGCCGGCCGATATCGAAGCGCGCATCGCGCAGGCCTGGGACACGGCGCAGGCCTTCGAGGCCGGCCGGCCCGAGCGGCGTGGCGCCGATCCCTATTGCATCGTCATCCCGCCGCCGAACGTCACCGGCTCGCTGCATATGGGCCATGCGCTCAACAACACGTTGCAGGACGTGCTGTGCCGGTTCGAGCGCATGCGCGGCAAGGACGTGCTCTGGCAACCGGGTACCGATCATGCCGGCATCGCCACGCAGATGGTAGTCGAGCGCCAGATGATGGAGCGGCAGGAGCCGACGCGCCGCGACATCGGGCGGACCAAGTTCCTCGAAAAAGTCTGGGCGTGGAAGGCGGAGTCGGGCGGCACCATCGTCAACCAGCTCAAGCGGCTGGGTGCGTCCTGCGACTGGTCGCGCGAGCGCTTCACCATGGACGAGGGGCTGTCCAAGGCCGTTCTTAAAGTTTTTGTGGAGCTTTATCGCGAAGGCCTGATCTATAAAGACAAGCGGCTAGTCAATTGGGATCCCAAGCTTTTAACCGCGATCTCCGACCTCGAAGTCGTGCAGGTCGAGACCAAGGGTTCGCTCTGGCATCTGCGCTATCCGCTCGAGGGCAAGACCTTCAATGCCGAGGACCCGACGACCTATATCATCGTCGCCACCACGCGGCCGGAGACGATGCTGGGCGACAGCGCGGTCGCGGTGCATCCCGACGACGAGCGCTATAAGGCGCTGGTCGGCAAGAACGTCGTGCTGCCTTTGGTCGGTCGCAGGATTCCGATCATCGCCGATGAATACTCCGACCCGGAAAAGGGTTCGGGCGCGGTCAAGATCACACCGGCGCACGACTTCAACGATTTCGAAGTCGGCAAAAGGCACAATCTGGCGCAGATCAATATCTTCAGCGTTGAGGCTAAACTTGCGCTGAAGGACAATGCGGAGTTTATCGCCGCCGTTGCGCCGTCCGCCGATCTCGATGCGACGCTTGCCCTGCATGGCGTGGATCGCTTCGCCGCGCGCAAGGCGATTGTCACGCGTCTTGAGGAAGCGGGACTGGTCGAGAAGATCGAACCGCATGGCCTCGCCGTGCCGCACGGCGATCGCTCCAACGTGGTGATCGAGCCGTTCCTCACCGACCAGTGGTATGTCAACGCCGCTGAAATGGCGAAGCCCGCGATTGCCGCCGTGCGCGCAGGCAAGACCAATTTCGTCCCCAAGAATTGGGAAACGACCTATTTCAACTGGATGGAAAACATCCAGCCCTGGTGCATCTCGCGCCAGCTCTGGTGGGGCCATCAGATCCCGGCGTGGTATGGGCCGGTGATGATGGCCGACCCGCAACACCAACGGCACGTCACTCCAATCCGGTTCGTTGCCGTGAGCGAAGAAGAAGCAATCGCTCTCGCAACAGAAGAGTTCAGAAAGAACTTCGGACAGTCGATCACCGTCGAAATTGCTGCCGACATTGGCGAAGCCACAAAAGCAATAAATGACGTGATCGCGAAGAAATCGAGTGTGATCAAGATTTGGCGCGACGAAGACGTGCTCGACACTTGGTTTTCGTCGGGGTTATGGCCGTACTCGACGCTCGGCTGGCCCGACAAGACGCCGGAGCTGGCGCGCTTCTATCCGACCTCGGTGCTGGTCACCGGCTTCGACATCATCTTCTTCTGGGTCGCGCGCATGATGATGATGGGCCTGCACTTCATGCCCGACGTTCCCTTTGGCGACGTCTACATCCACCGTCTGGTGCGCGATGCGTCCGGCGCCAAGATGTCGAAGTCGAAAGGCAACGTCGTCGATCCGCTCGGCGTCATCGACGAATTCGGCGCCGACGCATTGCGCTTCACCTTGATGCGCAATGTCCAGCCCGGCCACGACATTCGCCTTGGGCCCCAGGACGTCGAGAACAACCGCAACTTCGCCACCAAATTGTGGAACGCGGCGCGCTTCGTCGAGTTCAACGGCGCCGCGCGTGTCGAAGGTTTCGATCCGAAATCGGCCAAGGAATCGCTCAACCGCTGGATCGCGCACGAAACTGCGAAAGCCGCCGCCGAAATCACCAGGTCGATCGAGGAATACAAATTCAGCGAAGCGGCGGGCGCGGCCTATCGCTTCGTCTGGAATGTCTATTGCGACTGGTATGTCGAATTGTCGAAGCCTTTGCTGACCGGCCCCGACGGCGCGGCCAAGGACGAGACGCGGGCGATGGCCGCCTGGGCGCTCGATGAAATCCTCAAGCTGCTGCACCCGTTCATGCCGTTCATCACCGAAGAGCTGTGGCGCGTCACGGCCGAGCAGGGGCCCAAAGAAGTACCAAAGCGTACTTCTCTCTTGGCGCTTGGCGAATGGCCGTCGCTCGACGGACTTGCTGACGATGCCGCCGAAGCCGAAATCGGCTGGGTGATCGATCTCATCACCGCCATCCGTTCGATCAAGTCGGAGATGAACGTCAGCGTCAATATTCCGGTGGTGCTGGCCGGCGCTTCCGCTGAGACGCAGGCGCGGGCGCAGCGCTGGGCTGAGTTCATCAAGCGTCTGGCGCGCGTGTCGGAAATTTCATCCGCCGCGAGCGCGCCGCAAGGCTCGGTGCAACTCGTCGTGCGCGGCGAGGTCGCGGCGCTGCCTCTGGTCGGCGTCATCGATCTCGATGCCGAGCGCGCGCGGCTGGCCAAGGAAATGCAGAAGGCCGAGGCCGACATCAAGCGCGTCGACGCCAAACTGGGCAACGAGAAGTTCGTCGCCAACGCGCCGGAAGAGGTCGTCGACGAGGAAAAGGCCAAGCGCGACGAGGCCAACGGCCGCAAGGTCAAGATCGCGGCGGCACTCGAGGCGCTGAAGGGGGCGTAGTTATTCCGCTGGCGCGAGCGCTTTGCGGACGGCTGCAGGATCGCGCGCGATGACGGTCAAATAGGCGCGGGCGGATTGGTCCGGCTTCGCCGCGCCTTGCTCCCAATCGCGCAGCGTTCCAAGTGGAATGTGAAAGTGCGCCGCGAATTCCTCCTGCGTGAGATCGAGCGCACGGCGGATCACCTTGACCTGCGGCGTGCGCGTCATGCGCTTCATGTCGGCAGGTGTTAGCGGCTTTGCATCAGGGTCGCGCATTGCTGCGTCGTGCCGCTCCGCCTCAGTCATGGCATCGAAGCGGCTCCAGTCGTGCTTTTCCAATTTAGCTTTCGTGGTATTGCCGTCTCTCATGCGGTTCGGCTCCTCTGGCAGAAATAATGCGAATGATGTCACCTCTCATGGTGTAGGCGACATACAACACGCGATTGCTGACCATTCCGATTATACTAAAACGGTCTTCATCATAGTCTTCTCGATTATCAAACCATTCGACTGCAAACGGATCGTCGAAGACGTTGCATGCGATGTCGAAAGCGATGCCGTGGTCGGCTTCGTTCGACGCAGCCTTGACGGGATCCCATTCGAACTTAGGCATGGATTGTACTGGTTACCAGTAGTCAATGCAAGTGAGCTATTTATCGTTTTGGAAACGGCCTGCTCAAAAACCGCGAGCCCTTGAGCCCATAGCGCCACGGCTCGTCGACCGCCTTGGTGATGCCGATCCGTGGCCCGACCACGATCTCCGGAACGGAAGCCCGCGCCCGTAGCTCGAAGGGCGGCCGGTCGAGCGCCAGGCCGTTGTGCTTGATGCTGACGCCCATCGCCTGACACAGCTTGCCGGGGCCGGAGCACAAAGCCGGGTCGTCCGGCGAGGCCAGGTCCTTGCCGCGCCGTCGCCGCATCGCGGCAATGCCGGCGACAGGCTCGATCGCCCGGATCAGCACGGCGCTGGCCGAGCCTTCCGCCTCGCAGACGAAATTCAGGCACCAGTGGATGCCGTAGGACCGGTACACGTAGGCAAAACCCGGCGGCCCGAACATCACGGCGTTGCGCTCGGTCATGCCGATGTAGCTGTGCGCCGCCGGGTCGGTGTGGTGATAGGCCTCGACCTCGACGATCACGCCGCCGGCGCCGCCGACCATCAATGTTGCCCCGATCAGCTCGGGCGCTACCGCGTGGACCGAGCGGTCGAAGAACGCGCGGCGGATTTTAGGGCTTGATGGCAATTCGGGGCCCGGTTCTGTGACTTAGCTGCAACAGGTGAGGAACAATTAAGCGATTGGGATGCATCATCGCTCGCCACGCCGCGATTTGGCCATACCCTTCACCGACATCGAAGGCTTCCAAAGTAGCGGCACAAACCGTTGCGGGAGTTCTGGTTTTCACGCCGGCCGACAGGGCGCACCGCCCGGCCATCCGGCTTTAAGGACTAAGGGGCCTTCGCTTTTTTTGACAAAGCCGGCCGGGTGAAACCGGCGGCGCCGGAAGAGGGCGGGGGGCCCAAGAGTAAGATGGACGCTAAAACCGATCTTAAATCGAGACTGCCAAGCCGCCACGTGACCGAAGGGCCGTCGCGCGCGCCCCATCGCTCGTATTATTACGCGATGGGTCTGACCAAGCAGCAGATCCACCAGCCCTTCGTCGGCGTGGCGTCCTGCTGGAACGAAGCCGCGCCTTGCAATATTTCGCTGATGCGCCAGGCCCAGGCCGTGAAAAAGGGCGTGGCCTCCGCCCAGGGCACCCCGCGCGAGTTCTGCACCATCAGCGTCACCGACGGCATCGCCATGGGCCATGCCGGCATGTACGCCTCGCTGCCGTCGCGCGAAGTCATTGCCGACTCGGTCGAACTGACCATGCGCGGCCACGCTTATGACGCCCTCGTCGGCCTTGCCGGCTGCGACAAGTCGCTGCCGGGCATGATGATGGCGATGGTTCGCCTCAATGTGCCGTCGATTTTCATCTACGGCGGCTCGATCCTGCCGGGCACGTTCCGCGGCAAACAGATTACCGTGCAGGATATGTTCGAGGCGGTCGGCCGCAATTCGGTCGGCGCGCTGTCCGACGAAGACCTCGACGAGATGGAACAGGTCGCCTGTCCGTCGGCGGGCGCCTGCGGCGCTCAGTTCACCGCCAACACCATGGCGACGGTGTCGGAAGCCATCGGCCTAGCGCTGCCTTACTCGGCCGGCGCGCCGGCGCCTTACGAACTGCGCGACAAGTTTTGCATGCTCGCCGGCGAGAAGATCATGGAACTGATCGCCAAGAACATCCGGCCGCGCGACATCGTCACCCGCAAGGCGCTGGAAAACGCCGCCGCGGTCGTGGCCGCCAGCGGCGGTTCGACCAATGCGGCGCTGCATCTGCCGGCGATCGCGCATGAATGCGGTATCGAGTTCAGCCTGTTCGACGTCGCCGAAATCTTCAAAAAGACACCGTATGTCGCAGATTTGAAACCGGGTGGCCGTTATGTCGCCAAGGATATGTTCGAGGTTGGCGGCATACCGCTTCTGATGAAGACGCTGCTCGACCACGGTTATCTGCACGGTGATTGCATGACGGTAACGGGACGCACGATCGCCGAGAACCTGAAGTCCGTGAAATGGAATCCGGACCAGGACGTCGTGCGTTCGGCAGGCGAACCGCTGACCAAGACCGGCGGCGTTGTCGGTCTCAAGGGCAATCTCGCGCCCGATGGCGCCATCGTGAAGGTCGCCGGTATGGCGAACCAGAAGTTCACCGGCCCGGCCCGCTGTTTCGACGGCGAGGAAGCCTGCTTCGAGGCCGTGCGCAACAAGAAATACAAGGAAGGCGAAGTTCTCGTCATCCGTTACGAAGGCCCGAAGGGCGGCCCCGGCATGCGCGAAATGCTGTCGACCACGGCCGCGCTTTACGGCCAGGGCATGGGCGACAAGGTGGCGCTCATCACCGACGGTCGCTTCTCGGGCGCCACACGCGGCTTCTGCATCGGCCATGTCGGCCCGGAAGCAGCGGTCGGCGGGCCGATCGGTCTGGTCAAGGACGGCGACATCATCGCCATCGATGCCGTCAACGGCACCATCGACGTTCAAGTCTCCGACGAGGAACTCGCCAAACGCAAAGCGCAGTGGAAGCCGCGCGAGAGCGAGGCGGCCTCCGGCTATCTCTGGAAATACGCGCAACAGGTGGGACCGGCCGTCGATGGCGCGGTCACCCATCCGGGCGGCGCGGCGGAAAAGCACTGTTATGCGGATACCTGATTTTCTCGTGCGGATAGCGATGGTCGGCGCGGCGCTGTTCGCCGCGCCGGGCTTCATGCTCGCGCCTGCATTGGCCTTCGATGGCACCAAGTCGGATAGCGCGATGGCATCAAGCCCCGCGCTGACG
>JAUSBQ010000036.1 GCA_030651965.1 Pseudolabrys sp.
TTCTCGATGGTCTTGCGGTCGGACAGATCGCGCGACTGCGCCACGCTCGACATCACCAGATGCTGTTCGATCAGCCAGGCAACCGTCTCGGTGTCGGCGGCGGAGAAGCCGAACCGCGGGCAGAAACGCCGGGCGATGCGCGCGCCGGCGATCGAATGATCTTCCGGGCGGCCCTTGGCGATATCGTGCAGGAACATCGCCACGAACAGGATCTCGCGGCTGGCCGGCGCGATCTTGTGGATCAGTTCGTTGGCGAGCGTGGTTTCCTTGTTGGTGCCGCGTTCGATCTCGGTGAGTACGCCGATGCAGCGCAGCAGATGCTCATCCACCGTGTAGTGGTGATACATGTTGAACTGCATCATCGCCACGACCTTGCCGAAGGCCGGCACGAAACGGCCGAGCACGCCGGCTTCGTTCATGCGGCGCAGCACGGTCTCCGGGTCGTTCTTGGATGTGAGGATGTCGAGGAACAGCGCATTGGCTTCCTCGGTGTCGCGCAGTTTCGGATCGATCAGCTTGAGCGAGCGCGTCATTGCGCGCATGGCATCCGGGTGGAACGCCAGATTGTGCTTCTGCGCCAGATGGAAGATGCGGATCAGGTTGACCGGATCGCGCCGAAATACGCTGCCGTTGACGATGCGGATGCGGTTGTTCTCGGCGATGAAGTCCTCGGTGCCGGCGATCGCCTTGCGCCTGACCGGACGTAATTTGGCCATCACCCGCGACAGGACGGGCACGGTCTTGGCTTCGCTTTCCTCCAGTTCGGCGCAGACGATGGCGGTCAGGTCGCCGACGTCCTTGGCGTTGAGGAAGTAGTGCTTCATGAAGCGCTCGACATCCTGCTGGCCGGGATGCTCGGTGTAGCCGAGCCGCACCGCGATCTCGCGCTGGATGTCGAAGGACAGCCGCTCCTCGGCGCGGCCGGTGACGAAGTGCAGATGGCAGCGCACCGCCCAGAGGAAATCCTCGCAGCGCCGGAACAGTTCGTATTCGTGCTTGTCAAAGACGCCGCATTTGATCAGTTCGTCCGGCTCGCGCACGCGATAGACATACTTTGCGACCCAGAACAAAGTGTGCAGATCGCGCAGGCCGCCTTTGCCGTCCTTGACGTTCGGCTCGACCAGATAGCGCGACTGGCCGCCGCGGCGGTGGCGGTCCTCGCGCTCGGTGAGCTTGGCGGCGACGAATTCGGCACCAGTACCGCGCACGACGTCCTGATCGAACCGGGTCACCAGTTCGTCGAATAGCTTGCGGTCGCCGAGCAGAAAGCGCGCTTCGAGGATGGCGGTACGGATGGTCATGTCCGCCTTGGCCTGGCGGATACATTCGTCGATCGAGCGGGTGGCATGACCGACTTTCAGCCCGGTGTCCCACAGCGCATAGAGAATGACCTCCGCGACCGACTCGCCCCACGCGGTCTGCTTGTAGGGCAGCAGAAACAGCAGATCGATGTCGGAGCCCGGCGCCTGCAGGCCACGGCCATAGCCGCCGGTCGCGACCACCGCCATATGCTCGGTCTCGGACGGATTCTCCGACGGATAAAGATGCTTGCGCACGAAGTCGTACAGGATGCGGATGATCTCGTCTTCCATCTGGCACAGCCGCTCGGCGCAGCGGCGGCCATGACGATCCTTGAGCAGCAGTTTCTCGGCCTTGGCGCGGCCTTCGATCAGCGCCGCCTTGAGCCGCTGCGCCAGGTCCGCGCGCAGTTCGACGTCGTTGCCGTGCTTCGCCTTGGCGAGCTTTTCCAGGTCGGCGACGATGGCGCGCGTGTCGATCAGCTCCGTCGGCGCGCGCGCAGGCGCGGCGGCGGCTTTGGGCGAATCGCGCTCGATGACGGGGGAGGCCATAGGGCCATCGGGATAGCGGAGGCCGGGCGTTAAGTCACCGCTCGCGGCTAAAGATATTCGTTCGGATGCTGGAGGCGTGAGAACAGAAGTAAATTCTACATATCTGGATAAAATAGATAAAAACATTAGTTTGACCGGAAATATCGGCTTCTATTAGAATAATTTGTCACCAAGTCCTCGCCCGACGCGCGGGACGCCCGCCACACGCGAGGAGCTTTACGATGAGTCTGTTTTCACGCCGCTCAATTCTGGCCTCCGCCTTCCTGGTCGGCCTGCTGCCGTCGAGCGCGCTGTATGCCGCCGACAAACCGGGCACGATCACGATCGACTGGGCGACCTACAATCCGGTTTCCATCCTGCTCAAGGACAAGGGCCTGCTGGAGAAGGAATTCGCCAAGGACAAAATCGCCATCCGCTGGGTTCAGTCGGCCGGCTCCAACCAGGCGCTCGAATTCCTCAACGCCGGGTCGATCGACTTCGGCTCGACCGCCGGTTCGGCGGCGCTGGTCGCCAAGATCAACGGCAACCCGATCAAATCGATCTATGTCTATTCGCGCCCGGAATGGACCGCGCTGGTCACGGGCAAGGACAGCAAGATCGCCAAGATCGAAGACCTCAAGGGCAAGCGCGTCGCGGTGACGCGCGGCACCGATCCGCACATCTTCCTGGTCCGTTCGTTGCAATCGGTCGGCTTGAGCGAGAAGGACATCACGCCGGTCCTGTTGCAGCATGCCGACGGCAAGACCGCGCTGATCCGCGGCGACGTCGATGCCTGGGCCGGTCTCGATCCGATGATGGCCTCCGCCGAAGTGGAAGATGGCGCCAGGCTGTTCTACCGTAACGCCGCCGCCAACACCTGGGGCATTCTCAATGTCCGCGAGGAATTCGCCAAGCAGCATCCCGATCTGGTGAAGCGCGTGCTCGCGGTCTACGAAGAAGGGCGCAAATACTCGTTGGCGAATTATGCCGACGTGAAGCGCAACTTCATCGCCGTCACCAAGCTGCCCGAGACCGTGGTCGACAAGCAGCTCAAGGAACGCACCGAACTCACCCACAGCACGATCGGGGCGCCGCAGCGGGAGTCGATCCTCGCGGCCGGCATCGCGCTTCAGCAGGCCGGCGTGATCAAGGCCGACGTTGACGTCAAGAAGACGGTCGACGAGCTGATCGATGGTCGTTATCTCGCGACGCCGACCAACTAGAAAAATGCTTGTCCCGGGCGCAGCGCTGCATGCAATGCGGCGCTGCCGACCCGGGACCTTTCCAGCCTCTGAGCTCTCGATGGTCCCGGATCTGCGGCGCAGCGCTTCGCTAAACGCTCGCGCCGCACCGCGTCCGGGACAAGTGTGGTGAAGTAATGTCTCTTGTCCGCATGAGTGCAGCAATCGAACCGGCGGCGCAGCCGAAGCGCAACGACGCCAAACGCGCCAAAAGCGTGTTGTCGCGCTATAGCAGCCCGGCCTTGGGACTGTTCCTGCCTTTGGTTCTGGCGCTCGGCTGGGAGTTGGCGGTGCGCGCCGGTTTCTCGAACGGCCGCCTGGTGCCGCCGCCTTCGGTGATTTACGCGACCTTCGCCGAACTCGCCAAAACCGGCGAATTGCAGCGCCACGCGGCGGCGACGCTCGCGCGCGTCGTGTCCGGATTCGGCATCGGCGTCATCGCCGGCACCGTGCTCGGCGCCATCACCGGCTATTCGACCTTGGTGCGCCGCTTCATCGATCCGAGCTTGCAGGCGCTGCGCGCCATTCCCTCGATTGCCTGGGTGCCGTTGTTCATTCTCTGGCTCGGCATCTTCGAGGCTTCCAAGGTGACCTTGATCGCGGTCGGCGTTTTCTTTCCGGTCTATCTCGGCGTCATGGGCGCGGTGACGTCGGTCGACCGCAAGATCGTCGAAGTCGGCCGCGCCTTCCGCCTGTCAGGCTTCAACATGGTGCGCCGTATTCTGCTGCCCGCCGTGTTGCCGGCCTATGTGATTGCCTTGCGCTCGGGTCTCGGCCTCGGCTGGATGTTTGTCGTCGCCGCCGAATTCATGGGCGCGTCGGAAGGTTTGGGGTTTCTGCTGGTCGACGGCCAGCAGCTCGGCAAGCCGGCGCAGATCGTCGCCGCCATTGTTGCGTTCGCGGTCATCGGCAAGATCACCGATTGGCTGATCGTCGGCATCGCCGCGCCCTTCCTGCGCTGGGAAGACCGCTTCAAATCGCAGGCCTCGCAGGATTAGCCATGCTCACATTGGAACGGGTCGGCAAGACTTACGGCAACGGCGTCCACGCGCTCGAGGCGGTGAATTTCTCGGTGGGGCCGGGCGAGATCGTCGCCATCGTCGGCGGCTCGGGCTGTGGCAAGTCCACCTTGCTGCGCGCGATCTGCGGTCTCGACACGCCGAGCCAGGGCCGCGTTCTGCTCGACGGCGAAACCGTGACGCAGCCGCACGAGAAAATCGGCATCATCTTTCAGGAGCCGCGCCTGCTGCCGTGGCTGACGGTCGCCGGCAATGTCGGCTTCGGACTGGAAGACCGCCCGAAGCCCGAGCGTGACGCGCGTGTTGCCGAGGCGTTGACGCGCGTCGGCTTGAGCGACAAGGCGCGGATGTGGCCGCGCGAATTGTCCGGCGGACAGGCGCAGCGCGTGGCGATCGCGCGCGCGCTGGTGCCGCGTCCCGAAGTATTGCTGCTCGACGAGCCGTTCTCCGCGCTCGATGCCTTCACCCGTGTCGATTTGCAGGATCACCTGCTCGGGTTGTGGGCCGACCGGCGGCCGACCCTGATTCTGGTGACGCACGATGTCGATGAGGCGGTAGTGCTGGCCGACCGCATCATGGTGATGCGGCCGCGCCCGGGCCGTATATTCGACACCGTCGAAACCGACCTGCCGCGCCCGCGCGACCGCCAGTCGTCCGACTTCGACCGGGTGCGGCGCCATGTCATGGCCGCGCTCGACCGTTCGCTTAAGCCGGCCGTCAAATCGGACGCCAATGAAGGCGCGGCGTTATGGTGGTGACCTTGGCCCCGGAATATGTTTCTCTCCGCGCATAAAACCGGGAGAGAAATGCCATGCGTATGTTCCAGGTCTGCCGTTGCGGCGAGCCTTTGCAACTCAACGAAAAGCCTACCCCCCAGCCCGCCGGGACCGAAGTCCTGCTGAAGGTCAAAGCCTCCGGCGTCTGCCACAGCGACCTGCATATCTGGGACGGTTATTACGAGCTAGGCGGCGGCAAGCGCCTGCAACTGCTCGAGCGCGGCATCAAGCTGCCTTTGACCATGGGCCATGAAAACGTCGGCGAAGTGGTCGCGGTCGGCCCCGACGCGAAGGGCGTCAAGATCGGCGACGTGCGTCTCGCCAACCCCTGGATCGGCTGCGGCGAATGCATGGTGTGCAAGCGCGGCGAGGAAAACCTCTGCAAGACGCCGAAGAATCTCGGCGTCTTCACCGATGGCGGCTATGCCAGCCATCTGATGGTGCCGCATTCGCGCCACCTGTTCGACATCGGCGCGTTGACCCCGGTGCAGGCCGCGCCGTTGGCTTGCTCGGGCGTCACCGCCTTCAGCGCGCTCAAGAAAGTCGGCCCGGTCATCAAGGACGAGCCGCTCGTCATCATGGGCGCCGGCGGTCTCGGCCTGATGGCGATTGCCCTGCACAAGGCGATGGGCGGCAAGAGCGTGGTGATGGTCGACATCGATCCGGCCAAGCGCGACGCGGCGCTCAAAGCCGGCGCGATTGCCGCGGTTGACGGCCGTGCGCCGGATGCGGCCAAGCAGATTCAGGCGGCGACCAATGGCGGCGCCTGGTCGATCATCGATTTCGTCGGCTCGTCCGACACCGTCAAGCTCGCCATCGATTCGCTGGTGGTGAAGGGCGGCAATGTCATTATCGTCGGCCTGTTCGGCGGCGACATCACCATCTCGACGCCGTTCTTCCCGATGCGGGCGATGACCATTCAGGGCTCCTATGTCGGCTCGCTGCCGGACATGAAGGAGTTGCTGGAACTGGTCAGCCGTACCGGCGCGCCGCCGGTGCCGCTGCGCGAACGCCCGCTCGACGAAGTCAACGAGGCGCTCAACGATCTGCGCGCTGGCAAGGTGATCGGCCGCGTCGTGCTGACGACGGCTTAATCCCCACCCCACCCGACCCGCCTTCGCTCTTCGAGTTACGGCGGCCACCCTCCCCCAAACGGGGGAGGGATAAGAAGGAAGCAGACATGGACGGGACTGAACTGCGCGCCATGCAGGCGCCGATCAAGGAACGCTACAAGAGCGATCCGGGCGCGGCGATGATTACCTTGAAGGCCAAAGGCACGCTCGATGCTCCCGGCATCGCCTGCAAGCTGGAAACCGGCCGCGCCATGGCCATCGCCGGTCTGCATCCGGCGACCGGCGGCTCGGGTATTGAGCTTTGCTCCGGCGACATGTTGCTGGAGGCGTTGGTTGCGTGCGCTGGCGTCACGGTGAAAGCGGTGGCGACCGCGCTCGACATCCCGTTGCGCTCGGGCGTCGTGTCGGCGGAAGGCGATCTGGATTTCCGCGGCACACTGGGCGTCGCCAAGGATGCGCCGGTCGGCTTCGCGCAGATCCGGCTGCGTTTCGATCTCGACACCGATGCAGCCCAGGACAAGCTCGATCAACTGCTCAAGCTGACCGAACGCTATTGCGTGGTGTACCAGACCATCAAAAGCGGCCCGCCGGTGGACGTGGCGATGAAGCGGGTGTAGCGGTCTGAACGGACCTCTCCTCGCAACGGGGAGGGGGAGAAAAGAAGAAATGTCCCCCGAACTCTACTTCGCCGTCACCTTGATCGTGCGCATGGCTGTCACCGCCGCATTCCTGCTGGCGGCCACGGTCACCGCGGAGCGGGCCGGGCCGCTGATCGGCGGCCTGGTGGCGACGCTGCCGATCAGCGCCGGGCCGATTTACATCTTCCTTGCCATCGATCACGGCGCGCACTTCATCGGCGTCAGCGCGCTCGGCAGCCTGGTGAGCAACGGCGTCAATATCGTGTTCGCGCTCACTTACGCGCTGCTGGCGCAGAAGCGGTCGCTGGCGATCAGCCTGTCGGGGGCCTTCGTCCTGTGGATCGGCCTGACATGGCTTATCGGTTTCGTGACCTGGACCTTGGCAGCCGCCATTTTGTTCAACCTCGTCGTGCTGGCTTTGGCGCTGTGGCTGTCGGCGTCGCTACGTCATGTACGCGCGCCACAGGTGATCGCGCGGTGGCACGATCTGGTCATGCGCGCCGCCATGGTGGCATTGCTGGTCGGTGTCGTGGTGACGTTGAGTTATCATATTGGACCGACCGTGAGCGGGAATCTGGCGGTGTTTCCGATCGTGCTGACCAGCATCATCATCATTTTGCACCGGCGCGCCGGTGGTCCGGCGACGGCGGCGGTGATGGCGAACGCCATCATCGGGCTCGGCGGCTTCGGCGTCGCCTGCATATTCCTCAACCTTACCGCGGACTGGCTGGGCGCCGCCTTGGCTCTGGTTCTGACGCTCGCCGTGTCGTTCGGCTGCAATCTTCTGGTGTTTGCCGCGCGTAACCGTCTGGCCCAGACATGAGCGCCCTGCTTGTCGAGCCGATGTTCTGGTATGGGCTCGCCCTCAAGATTGCGATCACCGTCAGCATCACGGTAACGGCCTCGGTGGCGGTCGAGCGCAGCGGGCCTTTCATCGGCGCGCTGATCGCCTCGTTGCCGACGGCCGGCGGCGCCGCCTTGATCATCCTGGCGATGGAGCATCCGCCGTCCTTCATCGCGCAAAGCATGATCGGCAGCCTGGTCATCACCCCGGTCGGTGCGGTGTTCGCGCTGACTTACGCCGCGCTGGCGCAGCGGCACGGCTTGATTGCGAGCCTCGGCGGCGCTTTCGCCGTGTGGTTCGGCAGTGCTTTCGGCTTGCGCCTGATCGACTGGAGCGCGGAGACCGCGCTGCTGTTGAACCTCGTCGTGTTCCCGCTCACCATCTATGCCGCGGTGCGCTTTCTGGGCGAGGGGAAGGTTAAGGCGCGCGTCGATCTGACCGCGCGCGATGTGATCTGGCGTGTCGGCGTGGTCACCTTTTGCGTCCTGATTGTTACGGGGCTGAGTTCGTCGATCGGCACGTATTTCTCCGGTGTTTTTGCCTTCTTCCCGGTGGCGATGAGCTCGTTCTTCATCATTTTGCATACGCGCCTGGGCGGACCGGCGGCGGCGAGCGTCGCGGCGCATGTGCAGGCGCCTTTCGTCGGACTGGTTTTCGGCCTCTACGCGGTGCATTTGCTCGCCGAGCCGATCGGCGTGTGGCGGTCTTATGGCGTCGGCCTCGCCATCTGTATGTCGTGGAACGGCGCGCTGTGGCTGTGGCGGCGGCAGCGGGCGAGACGCCGATTGCAGGCTTGAGCCAGATCAAGGCGAGCGTCGCGACAGGGCCGATAATTCATCGAAATCCGATGGAGTGGCCCATGCCGTGGACAGTGCGCGCGTCTCGCTTGCTTACAGGATTTGCCGCCGCCGCCGTTGCCACGATCGGCTTCGCCGGCACGGCGCGGGCGCAGGCACCGACCAATGGCCTCGTCATGCTGATTGAGTTCGAAAAGATGGATGGCATCCGTCACTGGGAGCGTGAACTCGACAGGCGTGGCCTGAGCGCGCTGATCCAGGCGCAACATAACGTCCTTCAGGAATTCCCCGACGACTTCGCGCGGCTGGCCGGCAAGGGCTATACGATTTCGGGGGTGCACGCGGAGAAGGCGTTCTGGGACGTGCCTTACGACGAGCAACTGGCGCGTATGCGCGAGGAGAAGGCGGCGGTCGAGCGCATCACCCATAAGCCGATGCGCGTCTTCGGCAGCCGCTATTTCGCTTATGACGAGAACACATTGCGCGCGGCCGATGCGCTCGGCATCGAGTATGTACTTGGCCGCGGCACCGCCGGCGCGCTGGCAACCGTTTACGCGCCGCG
>JAUSBQ010000038.1 GCA_030651965.1 Pseudolabrys sp.
ACTTCGTGGTGACTAACCTGCGTACTTATTAAAACATATACGCAGGGCTATGGGGTTGTTGCGACCCCGGCGTTCCGCGCGCCCTCGTTTTGATAGGGCGAAGTTGGGAGGCACTTCAAGCGACGGCCTGCCCGGGGCCGCTAAGAATACGGGCGATGAATCACGTCTGCGCTTCTCTTATCCCTCCCCGAACCCAACTCGGGTTTACCCGAGTTGGGCATCTAAAATGCCGAAGTCGGATAAATCCGACTTCGGATGGGGAGGGATAAGAAAGCCCGTCCCAACTTGGTCTCAATCCATCGGCATAAATCGATGCACAATGAACTTGCCGTCGAATCCAGCGGGCGTAACTTGGCTGTGATGATTTGCCGTCCAACCAGGAGCTCCTCGCGCACCGCGTTTGCGGCGATCGCCGGGCTTGCTTTGCCGCTCATTCTCGCCGCCGCCCCGGCGCTGGCGCAGACCGTGCCGGTGCCGGGCATTGCCGACAAATCGCAGGCGCTCAACGGACTCAGAGTTCACGACCAGGAACTTGAAGCCGCGCGCGACAGGCAGCGCAAGTCGGTCGAGCTTGAGGCCGCCTTGAAGCGCGAGATCGAACAGATCGGCGCCGACCGTCGCAAGCTGGCGCAGGATCTGATCGACACCGCCGGCCGGCTGCGCTCGACAGAAGCCGCGGTCGAGGCGACGCAGGTCCGCCTCCAGCCGCTCGACGACAATGAGCGTGCGTTGCGCGCTTCGCTCGACAGCCGCCGCGCCGTCATCGCCGAAGTTCTCGCCGCGCTTCAGCGCATCGGCCATCGCCCGCCGCCGGCATTGATCGCCAGTCCGGAGGATGCGCTGCAAGCGGTGCGCACTGCGATGGTGCTGGGCGCCGTGCTGCCGGACATGCGGCACAAGGTCGACGCTCTGGCCACCGACCTTGCCGGCCTTCTTGTCGTGCGCAAGAGCATCGCCGCCGAGCGCGAGCGGCTGAAGACCGAAGTCGCCACGCTCGATAACGAGCGCAGCCGCATGGCGGCCTTGATCGAGGAGCGCCAGAAACAGCAGACCGAGCGCGAAGCGGCCCTCGCCGCCGAGAAGGCGAAGGCCGGCGATTTGGCCCGCCAGGTCGACAATCTCAAAGATTTGATCGGCAAGCTCGAGGCCGCGCTCGACCCCGCCGTGCGCGATGCCCGCGAGGCTGCCCGCACCGACAGCCGCCCGGCCTTATCGGCATACCGGGACCCCGGCCGGCTGGCGCCCGCGGTCGCCTTCGCGTCAATTCGGGGCCAGCTGCCGATGCCGGTTAACGGCGTCAAATTGAAGGCTTTCGGCGCGCCGGACGGCAATGGCGGCGTCGAGAAGGGCATTTCCATCGCCACGCGGGCCGGGGCCCAGGTTACCGCCCCGGCCGACGGCTGGGTGGTCTATGCCGGCGCGTTCCGCTCCTATGGCCAACTCTTGATCCTGAATGCCGGCGGCGGATATCATGTCTTGCTCGCTGGGATGGATCGGATATCAGTTGATCTCGGACAGTTCGTGCTGGCCGGGGAACCCGTTGCAGCCATGGGGACTGGCTCCCATATCGCTGCTATCCTCGCGACTGGTTCCAGCCAGCCTGTGCTCTATATCGAGTTTAGAAAAGACGGTGCTCCCGTTGATCCAGGCCCATGGTGGGTGGCTGGCGAAGGCGAAAAGGTTCGCGGATGAACATGCGCAAGACCTCCCTCATTCTTCTCGGCGTTGCCGCCGGCGCGGCGATGACGCTGATCGCGGTGCAGCCGCGCATCATGCTCGGCACCAGCGCCAAGGCCGCGGCCGCCGACACCTATCGCCAGCTGAATCTGTTCGGCGACGTGTTCGAGCGCGTCCGCGCCGACTATGTCGAGAAACCGGACGATCAGAAGCTCATCGAAACCGCGATCAACGGCATGCTGACCGCGCTCGATCCGCATTCGAGCTACATGGAGCCGAAAGCGTTCCGCGACATGCAGGTGCAGACGCGCGGTGAGTTCGGCGGCCTCGGCATCGAAGTCACCATGGAAGACGGCCTCATCAAGGTCGTCACGCCGATCGACGATACGCCCGCCGCCAAGGCCGGCGTCCAGGCCAACGACCTCATCACCAAGCTCGACGAAGACCAGGTGCAGGGCCTGACCCTGAACCAGGCGGTCGAGAAGATGCGCGGCCCGGTCAACACCAAGATCAAGCTGACCATCATGCGCAAGGGCCAGGACAAGCCGGTCGAACTGACGCTGACCCGCGACGTCATCCGCGTGCGCGCGGTGCGCTCCGAGGCGAAGGGCGACGACATCGGCTATATCCGCATGACGCAGTTCAACGAGCAGACCACCGAAGGGCTGAAGAAGGCGATCACCGATATCAACGCCAAGATCAGCAAGGACAAGCTCAAGGGCTACATCCTCGACCTGCGCAACAATCCGGGCGGCCTGCTCGATCAGGCGATCTCGGTGTCGGATGCGTTCCTGCAAAAGGGCGAGATCGTCTCGACCCGCGGCCGCAACGCCGAGGAGACCCAGCGCTTCAACGCCCGCGTCGGCGATCTCACCGACAACAAGCCGGTCATCGTGCTGATCAACGGCGGTTCGGCTTCGGCTTCGGAAATCGTCGCCGGCGCCTTGCAGGATCACAAGCGCACCACCGTCATCGGCACCCGCTCGTTCGGCAAGGGTTCGGTGCAGACCATCATCCCGCTCGGCTCCGGCAACGGCGCGCTGCGGCTGACCACGGCGCGCTACTACACGCCGTCCGGCCGCTCGATCCAGGCCAAGGGCATCACCCCGGATATCGAGGTGCTCCAGGACGTGCCGGAAGATCTCAAGACCAAGACCGACACCAAGGGCGAAGCTTCGCTGCGCGGCCATCTCAAGGGCGATGCCGGCAAGGAACAGACCGGGTCGCAGTCCTACATCCCGCCGGATGCCAAGGACGACAAGGCGCTGAACATGGCGCAGGACCTGCTGCGCGGCACCCAGGTCAATTCGGCCTTCCCGCCGAACGCCAAGACCCCGGTTCCGAACTAAGCCGCCGTCACGGCGGTAATATCGGCAGGGCGGCCTTTCGGGGCCGCCTTGTTCGTTTGGGGGTCACGTTCACCAGCCGTGAATCCTCGCGTGCTAGAGTCAGACCATGATTCGCAAGGGAATGGGCCGTGGAAGCGGATGATCTGAACGCCCCCCTCGGCCAAACGAAACCGAAAAGCAGGCTGCCGAAACTGCCCGTCGCCGCACCGCAATTGCTGGCCGGCGCGCTCGGGTTCGTTGGCATCGTCGTGGTTCTGTGGGCGGCCTTCGTCAACGACCCGCTCGGCGGCGAGCCGGTGGTGGTGGTGGCGACCAAGTCCTCCGGTGGCGCGGCCGGCGTGCCTGCCGGCGACGGCAAGGAACACTCGCGCTACGACGGCGAAACCGGCCAGGCGGCGATCCCGAAAGCCGCGAACGCTTCGGCCGAGAAGGCGCCCGACCTGCCGCCCGGCTCCAAGACCATCACCATCATCGACGGCTCCAGCGGCAAGAGCAAAGACGTGGTGATCCCCGGCACCGGCACGGCCGACAAGCCGGCCGGCGAAAAATCCGGCGGCAAGACTTCCTCAGCCGAGCCGAAGCTTTTGGAAAGCTCGCGGCACGGCGCGATCCCGAAAATCGGCGCCGACGGCGTCAAGCCTTACGCGGCCTACGCGAAGCCGCGCAATCTGCCCGGCCACCTGAAGGACATGCCGCGCATCGCCATCGTCATCGGCGGCATCGGCATCAGCGCCTCCGGCACCGCCGAGGCCTTCGCCAAGATGCCCGGGCCTGTGACATTCGCGCTGGCGCCTTACGCCACCGATGTCGCCAGACTGGCCGAGCGCGCGCGCGGCGAAGACCATGAGGTGCTGCTGCAGGCGCCGATGGAGCCGTTCGACTATCCGGACAACGATCCCGGCCCGCAGACCTTGCTCACGTCGGTCACGGCGGAGCAGAACATCGATCGGCTGCAATGGTTGATGGGCCGCATGCAGGGTTATGTCGGCATCGTCAGCTATATGGGCGCGCGCTTCACCGCGACCGAACAGGCTTTGTCGCCGGTGCTGAACGAAACGGCGAAGCGCGGGCTGATCTTCGTCGACAGCGGCGCATCGAGCCGCAGCGTCGCCAGCCAGATTGCCGGCAGCCAGAACCTGCCTTTCGCCAAGACCGAT
>JAUSBQ010000039.1 GCA_030651965.1 Pseudolabrys sp.
ACTTCGTGGTGACTAACCTGCGTACTTATTAAAACATATACGCAGGGCTATGGGGTTGTTGCGACCCCGGCGTTCCGCGCGCCCTCGTTTTGATAGGGCGAAGTTGGGAGGCACTTCAAGCGACGGCCTGCCCGGGGCCGCAAAGAATACGGGCGATGAATCACGTCTGTACTTCTCTTCACCCTCCCCTGGAGGGGGAGGGTCGCGAACGAAGTGTGCGGGGTGGGGTGAAAGCCACATGCAAGAAGCTCACCCCACCCCGACTGCTTTCGCAGACGCTCAAGCAGTCGACCCTCCCCCTCCAGGGGAGGGTGAAAGAAAGAAGACGGGGAAGGATCAGAAAGAAATCAATGCAGCGTCCTTGGCGCGTCATCCACCAGCCGCAAACTCAATTGCCCGATCAGAGCCCGGCGCGCGGCCTCGGTCTCGCGCCGCGCCGCGGCCGCCTGGTCCCAAGTCGTGGCGTTGGAGCCGAGCAGCACGATGCCGCCGAGAATCGCGGCGATGGTGCCGGCAAAGGTGGCGGCGCCGAACGGCAGAACGCCGACGAGCGCGAGCACGAACCACAGCGCGCCGATGCCGATGGCGATCTTGGCGGCGAGCGAAATCTTGGCGCACCAGGCGAGCTGGTCGGTCAGCGTCTCGATCTGTGCTTCGAGGCGAACCAACTCGTGGCGTGCCAAATCCTGCTGGGCAATATCGTCGTCCATGAGGCGACCGTCTATCGAGCGTCCGTGGCGCGCAAGCGCGTGGCCTTAAGCCGGCTTCTTGTCTTTGAAGTAAGGCTCGACCGGGCCGGTCAGCTTGATGGTCAGCGGATTGCCGTAACGGTCCTTGGCGGTGCCGGCGGCGACGCGCACCCAGCCTTCGCTGACGCTGTATTCCTCGACATTGGTCTTCTCGACGCCCTTGAAGCGGATGCCGACGTCGCGCTGCAACACCTCGGCATTGAAATACGGGCTGCGCGGATCGATGCTCAGCCGGTCCGGCGGTGTATCCTGGCTCACGTCTTGCGTCTTGTCTTCGGTCATTGGCGGTCTCTGAAGTGGGTGGCGGGCCTTGTCTCACAGGCCCGAGGCCCAAGGCAAGCGACCCGGAAAACCGCCCCGTTCCCGCCGTTTTTGCCCCGTGATATGTTCCCTGTCCGGGCAGCGCCCGGCTGTCGGATCAAAGGCGGTTACCCTCATGCGTCATGCGCGGTCAATTTTCGGCGGAGCGGTGGTTCTGGCGGCAGTGCTCGGCTGCGGCTCGGCGGCTTTCGCCAAGCCGGCTTACGTCACCACGACCGTCAACCTGCGCGCCGCGCCCGGCACCACCAGCGAGATCGTCGGCAAGATTCCTGGCGGCAGCCTGGTCGATGCCAGCGAATGCTCCGAAGGCTGGTGCGCCGTCACCTGGCAAGGCAAAGTCGGCTTCTCCATCCAGACCGCGCTCGACATGAGCGGCCGCGTGCCGCAGCAACGCCGCGTCGTGCGCCGCCCGGTTTACGGGCCGGACTATTATTATGATGAGCCGCCGGTCTATTACGTGCCGCCGCCGCCGCCGTTTTACGGGCGGCCTTATTACGGCCGGCCTTATTACGGACGGCGCTGGCATCATCGCTGGTAGATTGTTATTTCGCCGGGCCGAGCAGGTAGCCCATGCCCAGCACGGTCGCCGCATAAGCGATGATCGCCAGCGGCAGCGCGATCCAGAACGACAGCTCCAACCCATGTTGCAGGCCGAAGATGGTGGCGGCGCCGATGGCGACCGCGGCCATTCTGGCGTAAGGGTTGGAGTTCATGCGCCCGCGCTAGTTCTTTTTCTTCGGCTGCTCGGGCGCGCCGCGCATATTCGCCCATGGATCGACCTGCACTTGGGTAGCGTCCTTGCGGGTCCCCTCGATCGCATTGCGGTATTGCTTGTCAACGGATTGGCTGACCTTTTCGTTGGCCTTTTCTTCGTCGCTCATGACGCTGTACGGCTTGCGCTGCGCCAATGCCGGCGCCGCCAAAACGGCCAGCAGTGCTGTTGCGATGATCAGCCTTTTCACGGCGCGCTCCCTCTGGACACTCTACTTGCTTGAATTTTAAGCTATCACGCCCGGGCATAGGGCTCAATGCGATGAAATCCTTGCACAATTGCCCACGGCGCCGGATATGGCTATGTATCTTGATCGTTTCCGCCCAAATCAAGGCGGCGGGCAGGGTCAAGGTCTGAGGATCTCACGGAATGTCGCTTTCCCACCATAGCGCGGTGCAGGCCGCACCCGGTCTTGCGCGCCACGACTGGACCCGCGCCGAAGTGCGTGCGCTGTTCGAACTGCCGTTCCCGGACCTGATGTTCCAGGCGGCGACCGTGCACCGGCAGAATTTCAATCCGGCCGAGGTACAGATTTCCACGCTGCTGTCGATCAAGACCGGCGGCTGTCCGGAAGACTGCGCCTATTGCCCGCAGGCGGCGCGCTACGACACCGGCGTCAAGGCCGAGAAGCTGATGGCGCTCGATGCCGTGCTGAAGGAAGCCGCGGCGGCGAAGGCTGGCGGCGCGTCGCGCTTCTGCATGGGCGCGGCTTGGCGTTCGCCGAAGGACCGCGACATCGAAAACGTCTGCGCCATGGTCGAAGGCGTCAAGGCGATGGGGCTGGAGACCTGCGCCACGCTCGGCATGCTCAACCGCGAGCAGGCGGCGCGGCTTAAAGAATCCGGCCTCGACTATTACAACCACAATCTCGATACCTCGCCGGAGTTCTATGGCGAGATCATCACCACCCGTACCTATGACGATCGCCTCGATACGCTCGATCATGTACGCAATGCCGGCATCAATGTCTGCTGCGGCGGCATTGTCGGCATGGGTGAGGGGCTGGAGGATCGCGCCGGCATGATCGCGACGTTGGCGAGTTTGCCGCAGCATCCGGAAAGCGTGCCGATCAATATGCTGGTGCAGGTCGAAGGTACGCCGCTCGCCGCCAAGGTCGCCAAGATGGACCCGTTCGACTTCGTGCGCACGATTGCCGTGGCGCGCATCTGCATGCCGGCATCGATGGTGCGGCTGTCGGCGGGGCGTGAGGACATGAGCGAGGAGACGCAGGCGCTTTGTTTCCTCGCCGGCGCCAATTCGATCTTCTACGGCCCGAAGCTCTTGACCACGCCGAACCCCGGCCGCGACAGCGATCTGGCGCTGCTGGACAAGCTCGGCTTAAGGGCGATGGAGTAATCTACTTCTTCAGCCCAGCGTGAAAGCTTCGTGTACGGCGCTTTGCACGTCCCCGCCCATGATCGGACCGCCGCCGGCGACGTGGATGTAATCTCCGATCGCCACCGCCCCCAGCCCGTGCCTGGGTGTCGTCATCGGCGCGTAGCTCATCCAGCTATCGGTCTTGAGGTCGTAGGCTTCGTTCTGGCCGTAGACGCGGTTGGTGCCTTCGCCGCCCATGATGAATATCTTGTCGCGATACAGCACAGCGCCATGGCCTGAGCGCGCCGTCGGCAACGGCGCGCGCGCGAACCATTTGTCTTCCTTGGCGTCGTAGGAGTGATGCAGGTTCGAATTGGTATGAAAGCTGTCGACGCGTCCGCCGATGACGTGAATGCGGCCATCGGCGGTGAGCGTGCCGGTATGATCGCGTCCGGTCGGCATCGGCCGCCGCGTCGCCCAGGCGTCGGCTTTTGGATCGTAGGCGTAATGCCAGTCGACCGACTTCTTCTCCGGAAAAGTGTCGCCGATGGCGCCACCGATCGCATGGATGACGCCGCCGAGCGCTGCGCAGCCGATCGCAGCGAAGGCGCGCGGCAATGGCGCGATGCTGCGCCAGGCGCCGCCGTCGAAAACGAAACACAGATTGTCGGGCTTGCGGTTCTGCTCGGTGTGGCCGCCGATGGCGTAGAGCTTGCCGTCCAGCACC
The DNA here is from genome assembly GCA_030651965.1 of Pseudolabrys sp. Lineage (GTDB taxonomy): Bacteria > Pseudomonadota > Alphaproteobacteria > Rhizobiales > Xanthobacteraceae > Pseudolabrys. The sequence goes on from JAUSBQ010000039.1 coordinate 3,887, forward strand.
ACCACGCCGACATGGTTGGCGCCGCGCGGCAGTTGCGGCGCGTCCAGCCATTTGTCGGCCTTCTGGTCATAGACATGGTGATAGGGCCGGTCGACGCGCTGCTCGCCGTAGCCGCCGACGATGTGCATCTTGTTATCGAGCACGGTCGCCCACGCCATCTCGCTGCGCGGCAGCGGCAGGTTGGCGCGCGCCACCCAGCGGCCCTGGTTGGCGGCCTTCGGCGCCGGCGAGTCGTAAGCGCGCTGCTGCATGGCAATGTCGTGCGGCAGGTCGGTGAGCTTGGGATCCTTCAGCCCGGAATAGAGCGGGTCGTGGCCGGCATGTTGCGCGAGGGCGGGGCTCGCGATGCCGGCGAGAAGGGCGGCGGTAACACTGCGGCGGGTGATCATGGTCGTTCCCTCAGGTGAAATGACGCACCAGCGCCAGTCCGGCGAACAGTCCGCCAATCGACAGCGCCACCGAAGCCACGACATAAAGCGCGGCAAGGCCCATTTCGCCGCGCTCATAGAGCAAGGCCGCATCGAGCGAGAAGGCCGAGAACGTCGTGAAGCCGCCGAGAATGCCGGTGGTCAGAAACAGCCGCCAGTGCTGGGAGGCGTCGCCCTTGAAGGCGAAATAGGCGGCCAGCGCCCCCATGGCCAGCGAGCCGACGACATTGACCGTCAGCGTGCCGTAGGGAAGCGCGGTTCCGAAGGCGCGGGCGCTGGCGAGGTTGACGCCGTGGCGCAGCGCGGCCCCCAGGCCGCCGCCGAGAAAGACGATCAGATAACCCATGTGAGTGCCCACTTTTCGTTGTTCCGGCGTGCCCGTGCGGCCAGCAAAAGCGCCCCGGGCGCTTCGGTCAATCGGGTTTCTGAACCGGCCGCTTGACAGTCCCGGGCTTTCTCAACTATTGGAGTGAACGTTCATTCTCATTTGATGCATTGCAAACGCCTTGGGCCGGCTCGCGGCTTGCCCTGGCCGATCACGAAAAGCGGTACGACATGGCCCAAGCCCAAGCTAAGTCCCAGCGGCAGACCGACCGCCGGGCGGAAATTCTTGACGCCGCAGAGCGCTGCTTCGCGCGCGCCGGGTTCCATCGCGCCTCGATGCAGGACATTTGCGGCGAGGCGGCGATGAGCCCGGGCAATCTCTATCGCTATTTTCCGTCCAAGGAGGCGTTGATCGCCGGTATCTGCGAGCGCAACCGAGCCGACGCAGTGGCGAGCTTTGACGCCGTCGAATCCGCGCCCGAGTTTTTCGAGGCGCTGGCCGGTCTGGCGCGGCATCATCTGGTCGATCGCACCGACGCCGAAGTCGGCCTGTGCGCCGAGATCATGGCGGAGAGCCGTCGTCATCCCGACATCTCCAAGCTCTATCAGGGCATCGAAACCGACATCCGCG
>JAUSBQ010000041.1 GCA_030651965.1 Pseudolabrys sp.
CGGCGGGCCTGCGCGACCGGGGCGTGATCGCCGCCGGCCGGCGCGCCGATGTCATTTTGGTCGACGCCGGCAATCCGCTGCGGCCGGTGACCGTGGCGGCGATCTCGAATGGACGAATCGTCCATCTTGCCGACGCCGCCAGGTTGAACCGAGCATCATGATGAACACGATGCCGCGCTACGCCATCTACTTCGTCCCCAGCGCGGAAAGCAGTCTGTATCGCTTCGGTGCCTCGGTGCTCGGCTATGACAGTTACCGCGGCGAAGCACGCAGCATCGCCGGCGCCCCCGATGACTGGAATGACATCACGCAGGAGCCTGGCGTGTATGGCTTTCACGCCACGCTCAAGCCGCCCTTCGTTCTTGCCGATGGCCATGACGAAACGAGCCTCGCGCGGGCCGTCAAGAATTTCGCTCACAATCACGCCGCGGTGCTGATCGGCGAAATGGCGGTGCGTGAGCTCGGATCCTTTATTGCGCTGGTTCCGCAGTCGCCGCGGCCACTGCTCAACGCGCTGGCGGAGGCTTGCGTACGCGAATTCGACAGGTTCCGTACGCCGATGAGCGAGCAGGAACGCGCGCGCCGCATGACGCCGGGCCTGACCGACCGGCAGATCGTCAATCTGGCGCGCTGGGGTTATCCTTACGTCTGCGAGGACTTTCGCTTTCATATGACATTGACCGGCGCGCTCTCCGCGCAGAAGCGTGACCGGGCGCTGCGATTCCTCTGCGAAAAATATGAGCAGGTGCCCGGCGTGACGTCGGTGACGGTGGATCAGATTGTAATTGCTCGGCAAATCGAAACGGCAACGCCGTTTCGGGTCATAGCCGTGGCGCCTTTGGGCCAGTCGCCGTATCGGCCTTTCGCCTATTCGTGCTGACGGCGCGCCGTTCCATCCTTCGTCGATGTGGAGAGCGGCCGAAAGTGGCCGCGCGTTCATCCCACTGTCACAGGCGGTTGTTAGCGATTGTGACAGCAGATGAGAGGTCCGCATGCCGTCGCCGATCATGATCGATGCCAGAGGCATCTCGAAATCGTACCAGCGCGGCGTGCCGGTGCTGGACAATGTGACTGTGTCGCTGCGCCGCGGCGAGATGGTCGCGCTGATCGGCGCATCCGGCTCCGGCAAGTCAACTCTGATTCGCGCCATCGCCGGCCTGACGCCGATCGACGGCGGGCGCAACGGCACAGGCGGCCGCATCGAGATGCTGGGGGAGCCGATTCAAAGCAACGGCCGCCTCAGTACCAATCGTAACATGCGCGCGCGCATCGGCGTGATCTTTCAGCAGTTCAATCTGGTGCCGCGACTGGCGGTGCTGACCAACGTCTGTTTCGGCCTGCTCGGGCGACTGCCGATCGTGCGCGGCACGCTCGGCCAGTTCAATGACGACGACAAGCGTGTGGCCATGCAGGCACTGGCGCGCGTCGGCATCGCCGAGCACGCGCTTAAGCGCGCCAACGAACTCTCCGGCGGCCAGCAGCAACGTGCGGCCATCGCGCGCTCGCTGGTGCAGGGCGCCGAGTTGCTGATCGCCGACGAACCGATCGCCTCGCTCGATCCGGCCTCGTCGCGCCGCGTCATGGACCTGCTCGCCGATATGAATCGCAATGACGGCCTGACTGTCTTCGTATCGTTGCATCAGGTCGAGTATGCCTTGAAATACTGCCCGCGCACGATCGCGCTCAAGGCGGGCAAAGTCGCCTATGACGGACCGTCGAGCGCGCTGACGCCGGCATTCCTCAATCAGCTTTACGGTGCCGAATCCGAGGAGCTGTTCCTGCCGTCGTTCGAAGAGCAGCCGCGCGGTACGCACACGAACGGCGCTGTCCCGACGCCGGCCATGGCGGCGGTGGCCGCGGCCAAGCATGCAATCGAGATCGAGCGGATATCCGCCTGAAGACGCGGCACTTCGCTCGCGTGGACGTCACTAAAAGAAACTAAACGCAGTCAAAACAGGAGATGCGAATGCGCAAGCTAGCCTTGATCGGCACGGTATTGGCCGTGGCGACCGGCCTGACGGAAACGGTAGCCCGGGCCCAGACCACCGAACTCAACTTCGGCATCATCGCCACCGAGGCGAGCACCAACCTTAAGACCGTCTGGGAACCCTTCCTGGCGGCGATGGCCAAGGGCACCGGCTACAAGGTCAACGGCTTCTATGCGTCCGACTATGCCGGCGTGATCGAGGCCATGCGCTTTAAAAAGGTGCAAGTTGCCTGGCATGGTAACAAGTCGGCGATGGAAGCGGTCAATCGCGCCAGCGGTCAGATATTCGTCCAGTCCGTGGATGTTGACGGCAACCCCGGCTATTGGTCGCACCTGATCGTGAACAACGACTCGTCATTTCAGAAACTCGAAGACGTCTTGAAATGCGACAAGTCGCTGGACTTCGGCAATGGCGACCCGAATTCGACCTCGGGCTTCCTGGTTCCGACCAGCTATATCTTTGCCGCCAAGAACATCGACCCGAAGGCCTGCTTCAAAACCGTCCGCAATGCCTCGCACGAGGCAAATGCGATGGCGGTCGCCAACAAGCAGGTCATGGTCGCCACCAGCAACAGCGAAAATCTGCGCCGCCTGGAGACGACCGCACCCGAAGCCCGGAAGAAAATTCGCGTGATCTGGACCTCGCCGCTCATCCCCAGCGATCCGCTGGTCTGGCACAAGGATTTGGCGCCGGAAGCTAAGACGAAACTGTACACTTGGCTGATGAGCTATGGCCGCGTCGGCACGCCGGAAGAAATCGCCTCAGCGCAGAAAGTATTGGCGGGACTGGGTTGGGCTCCGTTCAATCCGTCGAACGACAATCAGTTGCTGCCGATCCGCATCCTTGAAGCCAACAAGTCGATCATGAAGATCAAGGGTGATGACAAGCTGCCGGCCGATGCAAAGGCAGCGCAGATTGCGCCATTGGAAGCCGAGATCAAGAAGCATCAGGCCGAAGCCGACAAGGCGGATACGAGCGTGTTCAGAAAGCAAGTCGTTCTGTTTGCCGAGGCTGACAAGGCGAAGGATCAGGCCGCGCTCAAGAAGTTGATTGGCGAGTTCGCCACTAACGCCGCGAATACGCCAACCAACTAACGCTTGCGAAGGGCGCCAGGTTGCTAAGAACCCGGCGCCCTTTGTGCGTTTAAACATGACAGACATTATCGCCCCCCTCGGAAAGCGGCCCGTTGCCCCGGCATCGGATTACCCAATTCCGCGCTATTCACTCGCGAGCCGGATGCGCGGCTGGCTGGGATGGCTGCTGCTCATCGCCCTGCTGGCTTGGAGTTGGAGCCCGTCCGAGATGTTCCGCGTGTCGGCGCTGTTCACCGACTGGCGCAACATGGCCGAGTTCGGCGGCGGGTTTCTGCGCCCCAACTTTAACGACTGGCAACAGTACATCACCGACATGGTGGTGACGATCCAGATCGCGATCTGGGGCACGGCTTTGGCCGTCGTCTTTGGCATCCCGTTTGCGATTCTTTCGTCGGCCAATATTTGCCCCGTCTGGATCGTTCAACCGGTGCGCCGCCTGATGGACTCATGCCGCGCGATCAACGAGATCGTCTTTGCCCTGTTGTTTGTGGTGGCCGTCGGTCTCGGACCATTCGCCGGCGTGATGGCGCTGTTCATCCACAATCTCGGTGTATTCTCCAAACTGTTTTCCGAAGTTGTCGAATCGGTTGATCCGCGTCCGGTGGAAGGCATTCGCGTCACCGGCGCGGTGCGCGTGCAGGAAGTCATCTTCGGAGTCATACCGCAGGTGATGCCGCTCTGGAGTTCGTTCACGCTTTACCGATTGGAGACTAACGTACGTTCGGCGACCACGCTCGGCATCGTCGGTGCCGGTGGCATTGGCCAGACGCTGTATGAGAGCATCCGCAGCTTTCAATACGCCGAAACCGCCGCGCAGATCATCATCGTCGTCCTCACCGTCATGGTGCTCGACGTCATCAGCGCCCGGATCCGCAAGGCATTGGTGTAGCCGTCAAGCGCGAAAAACCTGCGACGGCAGCTGCTCGGCAAACCGGCTGGCACGATCGAGATGCTTGCGCATAATCTCGGCTGCCGCATTCCCATCTCCGGCCAGGATTGCTTTCGCCACGGCGCGGTGCTCAGCGTTCGATTGAGCGAGGATCTCCGGCGTCAATGCGCCACTCAACTGAAACATGATGAGCGGCAGCTGCAATTGCCGGCCGACGGCCGCCAGTTGTTCGTTGCCGCTGGCATCGACCACCGCTTGATGGAACAGCTTGTTTTCATCGAGATACGCGAGCGGCACGTCGCGTGGTGAGTCGTTCCAGATCGGCATGATGGTTGTTTCGAATTTCTCGCGCACTGCGGCGGATGAAATATTGCGCGCCGCGAGTTGCGCGGCCAGCATTTCCAGCGCAGTGCGGATTTCGAACAGTTCCGCCGTTTCCTTGCGCGTCAGCCGGCGCACCACCGCCCCACGGTTCGGCACGCTTTCGATCAAGCCTTCGGTTGAGAGGCGGCGGAACGCTTCCCGCAACGGGCCCCGGCTGACGCCAAAGGCGCGGGTGAGATCGGCTTCGATCAGCCGCTGACCGGCGGCGAAGCGGCCGTAAAGGATGCCTTCGCGCATATGCGCGACGAGGCGATCGACAGTGGTGCCGCGCCCTTTGGGGCTGGCGCCGTCCTCAATCAGGCTGGTGTCAGGTTGGTCGAGCACAGCCGACTATTAATGCCGTTCGTCCGCGTTGACAATACCGTGTCGGGCATTATTGTCCTACAAAATTGCTTCGGGGAGGCTACGCGTATGGCCGTGATTTTACGAAATGGCGCCTTTTTAGCTGTTTCACCGGTGGAGGACGGGCGTTCGGCGGATTGCCAAGGGACTCTTGGCCACGGGCGCCTGCCATGCTGATCGGCAAGCCCGGCGCTCCGAAGACGTCGATCTGCACCGCCGATGCAGCGAGCATCGAGGTGCGTGGCAAGGATCTCTGCCGCGATCTGATGGGGCGAATGAGCTTCACCCAGTATTTCTTTCTGCTCGTGACCGGGCATGAGCCAACCCCGAAGCAGACATTCTTTCTCGACCTGCTGCTGGTTGCGATCGCCGAACACGGCCTGACGCCAACCGCGCAGGCCGCCCGCGCCACCTACGATGCCGATCCGGACTGTCTGCAGGCCGCGGTGGCCGCCGGTATTCTCGGTTGCGGCAGCGTGGTGCTCGGCACATCCGAACTGTGCGGTCGCGTGTTGATCGCGGCGCACAAGCAGGTGCAATCCGGCGTCGCGCCGGCTGACGCGGTTCGTGCGATTGCAACCGAGACCCGCGCCCGCGGCGACAAGCTGCCGGGCTTCGGCCATCCCATTCATCATCCTGTCGATCCCCGCGCCGAGCGCATTTTCGAATTGGCCGACCGCGAAGGCGTGGCAGGGCCGCATATTGCACTGGCGCGATTGCTTCCCGCGGCGGCTGCGCAAGCGTGGGGACGGCCGCTTCCTATGAATGTCTCGATGGCGATCGCCGCCGTGCTGCTCGATCTCGATTTTCCCGCCACAATCATCAAAGGCATTCCGCTGCTGGCGCGCACGGCCGGGCTGCTCGGCCATCTCGCCGAAGAGCAGGAGAATCCGATCGGGTTTCTCATGGCTCATCACGGTGAAGAGGCAATCGCCTACGAGAAGAAGTGACGGTAGCGATGATCCTGGAACCGGAAATCGAAACGCTGCCGTGGCCGGAGCAACAGCGCCTCGACGATGCGCCGTATCGCCGGCAGCTTGAATACCTGTTCGCGCATTCGCCGTTCTACTGCGAAAAGCTGGAAAAGGCAGGTTTCAGCAAACCGCCACAGGCGGGTGGCCTTGCCGACATCGCGCAATTGCCGACCACCGAAAAAGACGAACTGCGCGCGACACGCACCGACAACCGGCCGATCGGCGCGCACCTGGCCGTTCCGATGGAGCGCGTCGCACGAATCTATTCGACCAGCGGCACGACTGGCACGCCGAGCTACATTCCCTTGACGGCCGGCGATCTGGAAAACTGGGTCACGACATCGTCGCGCAGCTATGCCGCCGCCGGCATTGGCCCCGGCACGCGCATGATTTCCACTTATGGCGCCGGACCGTTCGTCGCCGGGGCGGCGCTTGACGCCTTCAGCCGGCTCGGGCTGTGTCACATCCCGGTCGGCAGCGGCAACACCGAACGGCTGATGATGGCGATCAGTCTGCTCAAGGCGCAAGCGATTGCCTGTACGCCATCCTATGCCCTCCATCTCGCGGAATGGGCGCGGGACCGTAAAATAGACCTGAAAGACAGCAGCGTGACACATCTGCTGGTAGCGGGCGAGCCGGGCGGCGGCGAGCCGGCCATGCGCGCTCAACTCGAAGAAGCCTGGGGCGCCCAGGTTACCGAGGCGATGGGCATCGGCGATATTTCGCCATCGCTGTGGGGCGAATGCCCGCATCAGCAGGGCATGCATCTTGGCGGCCGGGGGGTCGTCCATATCGAATTGATCGATCCGGACAGCGGCGCATCGGTGCCCCTAACCGACGGCGCCCGCGGCGAACTTGTGCTCACGCACCTGCGCCAGCAGGCCGTGCCGTTGCTGCGCTTCCGCACGCGCGACCACGTGATGATCTGGACCGAACCTTGCGCATGCGGACGAACCTCGCCCCGCGTGCGTTGCATCGGCCGGACCGATGACATGCTGATCGTGCGCGGGGTGAATGTCTTTCCATCGGCCGTCCGCGAGGTGGTCAACCGCTTTGGGCCCACTGTTAGTGGCGTCATCTCCATCCGGCCGGCGAACAAAGGCGTCAAGCAAAGCCCGCCGCTCAGGATTGTCGTAGAGCTTGCCGAAAACTCCGGCCTGGCCGATGGACTTGCCGCACGTATCGAAAACGAAATCCGCTCGGTCCTGGTTTTTTCCACGGCGGTCGAGCTTGCACCATTCGGTACGCTGCCGCGCAGCGAATACAAATCCAAGATCGTGGATTTCTCAGAAGCCCGCCCGCAAGCGGGACAATAAGCGAAAACACAAGGGAGGACGATATGCGAATGAAAACTGCACTTCTCGGATGCGCCTTGCTGCTGCTCGCCGGCCAGGCATCGATTGCTGCTGAAATCGAACTCAAACTATCGCACATGTTCCCGCCGACGCATTTCATCCACACGCGCGCGCTGGAGCCGTGGGCGAAGTCGATCGAGGAAAAGAGCGGTGGCCGTGTTCATATCACGATCTATGCTGCCGGTTCTGCGCTTGGCGACGCGACCAAGCAATTCGACCAGGTTCGCGGCGGCGTGGTCGATATCGCGGTCGGCATTCCTGCCATCCCGCGCGGCCGCCATCCCCGCACCACGCTCATGGAACTGCCGTTCACGATCAAGTCGTCGTCGGCCGGCACCCATGCGTTGATGGATCTCTACGAAAGGTATCTCAAGGCCGATTTCCCCGGCACGGAAATTCTCAACCTGACGATTACCGAGCCAAGCGCGGTGCACACCAAGGCGCCGATCGCGGACCTCGACCAACTCAAGGGCGTGCGCGTGCGCGCTCCGACCCCAAGCGTGACCGCCATGCTCAATGCCATCGGCGCTACGCCGGTCGGCATGCCGCCGGGCCAGATCTATGAGAGCGCCGAGCGCGGCGTGATTGACGGCAACGTGATGCCTTGGGGGCCGGTCGGCGCCTTCAAGCTCTTCGAAGTATTCAAGAACCATCTCAACGCCCGTATCGACGCGGTCGCCATGTACACGCTGATGAATGAGGCGCGTTACAAGTCGCTGCCGCCGGATATCCGCAAGCTGTTTGACGACCGTAAGCACTTCATCGACGTCTGGAGCAAGCTCTGGAAGGAAACCGACGACAAGGCGATCGAGACCGCCAAGGCTGCCGGCAACAAGGTTGTCGACATGCCGGACGCCAAGCGCAACGAATGGCGTGAAAAAATGAAGCCGGTGGTCGACCAATATATTGTCGAGCAGCAAAAGACCGTCGCAAACTCGCGAGAGATCTACGACGCGATGGTTACGGCATTGAAGAAGTACGAATAGCGTTCAACGACAGTGCGGCGCCAGGCCAGCCTGGCGCCGCACCTCAACGGCCGGTGACGCAATGCCATTCGAAATAATGAGTGAGCGGTTTCTCCGCGCGGTTTCTTTCGCCAGCACATCCACGTTCGTCGTCGGCGTGCTGCTGACGATAACCGACATCGTTCTGCGCAGTTTCAGCACCTTAACCGTTCCGGGCATGGTCGACCTCATGCAGCTATTCATTCTGACCGGGGCGATGCTTTCGGTTCCGCACGCGTTTCTGTCCGACCAGCATGTGGCGATCGATATGTTTTCCGACAAGATGCCGGCCGCCATGCAATTGACCTTGCGTATCGCGGCCGCGTTTCTGGCCATCGCGTTTCTGTCCGGTGTCTTGTGGTTCTCGTTTCAGCAGGCGATCAACGAAGCTGGCGACCGGAGCCAGACGATCGGCATTCCGATGGCGTGGTACTGGGCGCCCTTCCTAACCGGAATCGCGCTTTCGGTGTTTGCCAATGTTGTGCTGGCCTTCCAACTGTGGCGACGTGGCCTGCCGGCGAAGGCATTCGAATAATGTCACCGCCCATTATTGGCGCCATCGGCGTCCTCTCGCTTCTCGTGCTGATCGGTCTGCGGGTGCCGGTGGCGATTGCCATGGGCGTTGTCGGCATCGTCGGTGGGGTGGCAATCAATGGCTGGCTCAGTCTTGGCTTCGTGCTCGGATCGCAGCCATTCGTAACGGTGGTGCCGTATTCGCTGTCGGTTATTCCGCTGTTTGTCATGATGGGTGCGTTCGCCGCCCGCGCGGGGCTGTCGGCGTCGCTGTATCAGGCGCTGCACGCGTTGATCGGTCATTGGCGCGGCGGGCTTGCGTCGGCGACGGTCGGCGCTTGCGCTTTGTTTGGCTCTGTCTGTGGCTCCAGCCTTGCCACAGCTGCGACAATGGCGCGGGTGGCAATCCCCGAGATGCGCGCGCTCGGCTATGACGACCGGCTATCGGCGGGCGTTGTCGCAGCCGGCGGAACGCTGGGTATTCTCATCCCACCCAGCATCATCATGGTGATTTACGCCATCATGACCGAGCAGTCGATCGGCCGGATGTTCCTGGCCGGCATGGTCCCCGGCTTTCTTGCCGCTGGCCTTTATATGGTGGCGGTTTTTGCCGTCGTGACGCTGCGGCCAGCGTTTGCACCGCGCGCGCCGCGGTCGAACGCGGCTGCTCGCTGGGCTGCGATTGGCGAGCTTGCGCCGGTTGCCGGGCTGTTCGGATCGGTCATGGGCAGCATCTATCTAAACATCGCGTCGCCGACAGAAGCCGCCGCGGTCGGCGCCTTTGGCGCCATGGTGTTGGCAGCCTTGAAGCGCCGCCTGACTTGGGAGGTCATTCGAGAGTCGCTTGTCGAGACCGCGCAAACCACGGCCGTCATCTTCCTGATCTTGGTCGGGACGTCGGTGTTGCAGTTTTTCATCGAAACCTCGACGTTGCCGACGCTGCTGCTGCAATTGATCAATGACTTCAATCTGCCGCCGCTTGGCGTTATCATCGTTATTCTCCTTATCTATATTATTCTCGGCTGTTTTCTCGACAGCCTTTCGATGATGCTGATTACCTTGCCGATCTTCTTTCCGTTGATTGTGAAGCTCGGCTACGACCCAATCTGGTTCGGCGTGCTGGTGACGTCTGTGGTCGAAATCGGCCTGATCACGCCGCCGGTCGGGATGAACCTTTTCATCATCGCGTCGGTCACCGAACGGCTGAAATTCGAGACGGCCGCGCAAGGCGTCGTGCCGTTCTTAATCTCCGACTTTGTAAGACTAATCTTGCTCGTCAGCTTCCCGGCGTTGTCGTTGTTCCTGCCCAAATTGTTGATGGGGTGAGGCTTCACCGGAATGTTTGGACATTTTTGCGACAGTCAATCAATCACAAATGGCTGATATCGTGAGATAATTCTCCGCCGTCCACATTCTTCATGTCGGCGCTGCGAGGTCCGTCAGGGGGAGAGAATCGTGCTAGTTTTCGTGAAATCCTGGGACGGCAGGGAACGATGTGGTGCTCTCTCCATCGACGACAGTGGAAGTTGCGCCGGCGAATGAGCGCGAGGTCGGCCATAGCGCTTACGACTTTGACTTCCCTCGGTTCAATGGGCCTGGTTTATGAAGCGCGGGCACAAGAAGAACAGCTGACGATCGCCGGCCGATCGGGCAACGCAATCATCATCCGTGAGCATGCCGGATGGAACCGGCGTTGCGAGGCAATCGCACATCCGGCGCTTTATTTGGCCGAGCCACCCAGCCACGGCAATGTTTGCGCGCGCATCGAAAATATCAAAATCAGCTCCATGTATGTCGGCACCGAGTCTCAATGTGTCGGACATCTGGTCCTCGGTGTGCGGTTGGTCTATCGACCGGATGTGGCCTATGCCGGGGGCGACAGCCTGCGATACGCCGCGCAATATCCAGGCGCTCTCAGAACAGTTCAGGTGCAGATCGACGTGACCCCGCATGCGGCAGGCGCGGTGCCTCCCAGTATCGTCGCGCCAGTGTCGCAGGCACGGCAAGCGCCGGGAACTGTTCCGGCCTGCGCCGAGCCGATCTTTTAGATCAACGGTGGCTTCACCGCCCGCCTAATGTGCGCGCCGCCAAGGCAGCGGCCGATGTCCGGTTTTCCACGCCGAGCTTATTGAATATCTGCTCCAGGTGCTTGTTCACGGTCCGGGGGCTGAGCGTTAGGATTTCCGCGACATCGCGGTTCGATTTACCGCGCGCGATCCAGAGCAGAACCTCCGCCTCGCGCTGGGTTAGCTGCAGTTTGTTGCGAAGCACCAGTTGGTCGTTGTTCGGATCGCCCTCGATTAGTCGCAGCAGAATTTCATCGGACCCGATCTGGCTGATCACCGACAGTTCCAGTTTGATCGGCGAGTCGGGCGGGTTCAGGTGCATCCCGTCGGATGGGGAGGGGGGCGTGCGGTCGACGGACTGGCGCAGCCATTCCCGTATATGGGTCGGCAGAACATAAGCGTCATTGAAGTCCGGCAGGATGGCGCTCAACAGCTTGGTGGCCTGGGGCGTCGACCACAAAATGCGGCCGGCGCGGTTCGCGGCAAGCAGGAAGCGGCCCGAAGCGTCGAGTGCGGCGCGCGCGCTTTGCGAAATGCGGGCATTCGATAGGTGGACGCGGATTCGCGCCAGCAACTCGTCGGGTGCAATCGGTTTGGTGACATAGTCGACGCCACCGGCATCGAGCCCCTTGATGATATCACCGGTCTCGCTGAGGCCGGTCATGAAGATGATCGGAACATGACCGAGGGCCGGGTTTCGCTTCAGGCGCCGGCAGATCTCGAAGCCGTCAAGCCCGGGCATCACCGCGTCCATCAGGATGACATCCGGCGTAATCCGTTCGATCAGGGACAGCGCCTGTTCGCCGTCCAGGGCCACCAGCACCGTCATGCCGGCGCCTTCGATGGCGTCGGTCAGCATGTGCAACGTATTCGGCGAATCATCGACGACGAGAACGATATCCCGCGGTTCGTGGCTAACCATGGTCGCTCCGAAACGACTCCAGGACGGCGACATAACGTTTGAGATCGAAGCCATCGGATATGACCCTCATATAGGATACAAAAGCCCCGTACTCGGGGGAGGCGTTCTCAATAGCGTGCAGTTTGTTCTGGATGCCGCGCATATAGCCGATCTGGCCGAGGCCGATCAGTTCATCGAGATCGCTTGGGGAAGGTACCATTGTCGGCGTCAACATCTCCGCCGTGATGATTTGAGGTTCGGCCAGGCTGTCGTTGTGGACCCACTCGATGTCGAGCAGAGCGTAGATCTTGCCGAGCAACTGCCGCAGATCGAACGGCTTGATCAGATAATCGTCGTTGAGGGGGTAAGGCTCGGCTTTATGTTTCGGATCGGGCGCAAAGGCCGACAGCATGATGATGGCTGGCCGGTCTGGCCGCATCTGTCGAAGTTTCTCAGCCACCTGCCAGCCGTCCATATCGGGCATGGCCACGTCGAGCAGAATCAGATTTGGCTTGTGTCGCTCGGCTAGTTCGAGGCATTCGGCGCCTGAACTGGCGGTCAGGACATTGAAGTCGAGCGGCTCGAGCAAATCCTGAACTAGAACGCGATGGTTTTCGTCGTCATCGACCACCATGATGGTCTGCCGCGCGCCGCGATAGCTGCGCACCCGGTCCTCCATCACCGAGACGGTGCGCGGGTTTGCCACCTCGGAAAGCATCAGCTTCACATGGAAAATGCTGCCTTTGCCGACCTCGCTCGTCACCCAGATGTCGCCGCCCATAATCTTGGTTAGCAGCCGCGTAATCGTGAGACCAAGCCCGGTGCCGGTTACTTTCCGGTTACGTGAGGCCCGGGCACGTTCAAACGGCTGAAAGATGCGTTCCAGGTCATCGGCATGAATGCCGATGCCGGTATCTTCGACGATGAACTCGGTGACCTCGTTACGATAGTTCATACGGAAGGTAACGGACCCGGCATCGGTGAACTTGATCGCGTTGGACAAAAGGTTGATCAGAATTTGCCGCAGTCGATTTTCATCGGTGTTGACCGCGAAGGGCAGCCGCTCCGGGGGGAAGAAATGGAAGCCGATGCCGCGGGCTGCCGCCTGCAACTGGAACATGGCGACGAGCTGATTTAAGAATTCCTTGGTGTGGACTTCGGCGCGGTCCAGATGGAATCGTCCGGCTTCGATTTTGGAAATATCGAGCAGCCCATCGATCAGCCCGGATAGATGCTCTGCGCTGTGGCGGATCACTTTCACCGCCGCGGTCCGTTTCGGCGGAATGTTGGGGTCGCGCTCAAGAACCTGCGCATAGCCCAGGATGGAGTTGAGTGGCGTGCGCAGTTCGTGGCTCAAACCTACCAAATGGCGGCTCTTCGCTTCGCTGGCGGCTTCGGCGACTTCTTTGGCGCGCTGCAGCTTGGCGTCGGTGCGCTTATGCGCCTCGATCTCCTGCATCAGCAGGTCGGTTTGCCGGGAGGTTTCTTCCTCGGCGATGCGCCGGCTTTCCTGCGCCAGGACCAGAAGCCAGGCGCCGATGCCGGCAATAATGGTGAGGATGAAATAGGTGGTCCAGAGCGCCGACTTTAGCCCGTCCCAGTTGATGTAGGAATCCAGGGTGATCTGGAAATAGACCAGGGCCAATACCACGCCGATCAGTCCTGAGAACAGCAGCAGTACGCCGAGGTAACGGCCGAGGTTGGTGTTGATGGTCGCCACCGCGGATTCTGGCAGCAGACGTCGCAGATGCTTCAGGAACTGGTTGGAAAGACGGGCATGCGGCTTGCACAGGTCGTGGCAGCGTGTCTCGAGCGAGCAGCACAGCGAACAGATCGCGCCTGAATAGGCCGGGCACTGCGCCATGTCCTCGGGCTCGAAATGGTGCTCGCACATCACGCATCGGATCGTAGTCTGGTTACCCCAGTCGCGCTTCGGCGTGCGGGCAATGTAGTAAGCGCCGTCGGTGGCATAGGCGATGGCCGGCGCCGAGACGAAGGCGACCGCGAGCGCAAGGAATGCCGCGAGCGGCTGCAGCGTGGTGCCGAGAGCACCGGTCAAGGCAAGGATGCCGGCCGCGGTCGCCAGCACCATGGCGCCGACCCCGACCGGATTGATGTCGTAGAGATGCGCGCGCTTGAACTCGATCATCGGCGGGCTGAGGCCGAGCGGTTTGTTGATCACGAGGTCGGCGACCAGTGCGCCGACCCAGGCTACCGCCACGATCGAATAGAATCCGAGGATGCGCTCGAGCGCCTTGAAGATGCCGAGTTCCATCAGCAGCAGCGCGATCATGACATTGAACACCATCCAGACCACGCGGCCCGGATGGCTGTGGGTCAGGCGGGAAAAGAAGTTCGACCAGGCGATCGACCCGGCATAGGCGTTGGTGACGTTGATCTTGAGCTGCGAAATGATGACGAAGGCGCCGGTGAAAGCGAGCGCCATGTTGGGGGAGGAAAACGCATACTGGAAGGCGACCAGGTACATCTGCGTCGGTTCGGACGCGTTTTCCATGGGCACCAGGTGGCGGACCGCGAGCACCGCGAGAAATGCGCCGGCCAGCATCTTGAGGATGCCCGGAATGATCCAGCCCGGTCCGGCGGACAGGTACGACGCCCACCAGGCGAATTTGTTGCGGCTGCCGCGTGGCGGCAGGAAACGCAGGAAATCGACCTGCTCGCCGATCTGCGCGATCAGCGAGAACACCACGGTCGCCGCCACGCCGAACAGAGCGAGGTTGAACGTATTGCCTTCGATCTCTTCGACGCCGCGAAACTCCGTCCACTCCTTGAAGGAGGGCAGATCGACCGCGGCAATAAAAATGAACGGCAGCAGATGCAGGACGATCCAGATCGGCTGTGTCCAGAGCTGAAAGCGGCTGATGAAGGTGATACCGTGGGTGACCAGCGGGATGACGACCAGCGAGCTGACGACATAGCCTACGAACAGCGGCACGCCGAAACACATCTCCAGCGCCAGCGACATAATGGCGGCTTCGATCGCGAAGAACAGGAACGTGAACGAGGCATAGATCAGCGATGTGATGGTCGAACCGATGTAACCGAAGCCGCCGCCGCGGGTTAGCAGGTCGATGTCGACGCCATAGGTCGCCGCGTAGTAGGCGATCGGCAGGCCGGTGAGAAAGATCAGCGTGCCCACCACCAGGATCGCGGCGGTGGCGTTGGTGAATCCGTAATTGATGGTGATGGCTCCGCCGATCGCCTCCAATGCAAGAAATGAAATTGCGCCGATGGCGGTGTTGGCGACGCGCAGGCCGGACCAGCGGCGCGCGCTTTTGGCGGTAAAGCGCAGCGCATAGTCTTCGAGCGTCTGGTTCGCGACCCACTGATTGTAGTTGCGGCGCACGCGGACGATTTTTTGTTGTGCTGTCATGGCGCGCGAACTTTCAGTCGGCACAAGAGCCGATATTCCGCAACGGTCTGCGGGTTTTGGTTCACGACCAAACGCACCTCTCGGCCAACTTAACCCCTTGCCGACGCACCGGAAGGCGAAAAACTAAGCAGTGTGCGCTGCAAAATAATGCACATTCTGAGGGCCTCGGCGCCCGTGGCGAAAACCGCCGAAATCCCCGTTTATGGCTCACTATCCTACGCTGTTTTGCGTAGGCGTATACGTCAATCGACGTATGCTGCAACGCACCAATGTAGCACAGCATGACTTGAAGGAGCGCGGGTCCATCGCCTCCTGGGGATTAACCAAGTTCATGAGGCGACGCATGCCAAAAAAACCGCCGACCGATTATCACTCACCGCTCCGCCGCAAGCTTCTTCTCGGGACCGCCGCGCTCGCGGCGGCCGCAATGCTGCCGTCATCGAAGGGATTTGCGCAGGCCTTTCCGACGGCAAAGGTCAATACCACCGGCCTCGCCGTGACCGATACCGAAGTCACCGTTGGCATTCTGCATTCCGTCACCGGAACCATGGCGATCTCCGAAACCGGCTCGGTGCAGGCTGAAAAGCTCGCCATTGAGCAGATCAATGCGCAGGGCGGCGTCCTTGGCCGCAAGATCAAGTTCATCCAGGAAGACGGCGCCAGCGACTGGCCGACCTTCGCCGAAAAGGCGAAAAAGCTTCTGGTCAACGACAAGGTCGCCTCGGTGATGGGCTGCTGGACTTCCGCGTCCCGCAAGGCGGTGTTGCCGGTGTTCGAGCAGTACAACGGCATGCTGTACTATCCGACCTTCTACGAAGGCCTGGAACAGTCGAAGAACGTCATCTACACCGGGCAGGAGGCGACCCAGCAGATCATCGCTGGCCTTGATTGGGTGGCGAAGGAGAAGGGCGCCAAGACCTTCTACCTGCTCGGTTCCGACTACATCTGGCCGCGGACGTCGAACAAGATCGCCCGCAAGCACATCGAGAATCACCTCAAGGCCAAGGTGGTGGGCGAAGAATACTTCCCACTTGGCCACACCCAGTTCAACTCGGTGATCAACAAGATCAAGTTGACCAGGCCCGACGTGATCTACGCGATCATCGTCGGCGGCTCCAACGTCGCCTTCTACAAGCAGCTCAAGGCGGCCGGTATCGATCTCAACAAGCAGACCCTGCTGACGATCTCCGTCACCGAGGACGAAATCGACGGCATCGGCGGCGAGAACATCGTCGGCGCCTATGCCTGCATGAAGTACTTCCAGTCGCTCGACAATCCGAACACCAAGGCCTTCGTCTCCGCCTTCAAGAAGATGTGGGGGGAGAAGACCGTGATCGGCGACGTGACC
>JAUSBQ010000042.1 GCA_030651965.1 Pseudolabrys sp.
GGCGATGGGCACGCCGGCGGCGTTGTAGATGAAGGCGAAGAACAGGTTCTGCCGGATGTTGCTCATCACGGCGGCCGACAAAGCCCGCGCCTTGACGATACCCATCAGGTCGCCGCGCAACAATGTGACGCCGGCGCTTTCGATGGCGACGTCCGAGCCGGTGCCCATGGCGATGCCGACTTGCGCCGCGGCGAGCGCCGGCGCGTCGTTGACGCCGTCGCCGGCCATGGCGACGATACGGCCTTCGCGGGTGAGCTTCTCGATCACGGCGCTCTTCTGATCGGGCAGCACGTCGGCCTCGACTTCGGTAATGCCGAGGCGCTTGGCGACGGCGAGCGCGGTGGTGCGGTTGTCGCCGGTCAACATGACGACGCGGATGCCGGCGTCGACCAGCGCCTTCAGCGCGTCCGGCGTCGTCGCCTTGACCGGATCGGCGATGGCGAGAATGCCGGCGGGCTTGCCGTTGACGGCGAGGAAGATGGCGGTGGCGCCCTCAGTGCGCTGCGCTTCGGCCGCGTCATGCAGCGGGGCGGTGTCGATGCTGAGCTCAGTGAGAAATTTGGCCGAGCCGAGCGCGATACGCTTGCCGTCGACCATGCCGACAACGCCCTTGCCCACCGGTGAATCAAAGCCGCGCACCGGCGTCAGTTCAAGATTGCGCTCTGCCGCCGCTTTAATAATCGCGGCGGCGAGAGGGTGTTCGCTGCCGCGCTCGACGCTGGCCGCGATCCGCAGCACTTCCGTCTCGTCGAAGCCTTCGGCGGGAATGACGGCGACGACCTTGGGCTTGCCTTCGGTCAGCGTGCCGGTCTTGTCGACGACGAGGGTGTCGATCTTTTCCATGCGTTCGAGCGCTTCGGCGTTCTTGATCAGGATGCCGGCCTGCGCGCCGCGTCCGACGCCAACCATGATCGACATCGGCGTGGCGAGCCCCAGGGCGCAGGGGCAGGCGATGATCAAGACACTGACGGCGGCGACCAGGCCAAAGGCAAAACGCGGCTCCGGGCCGAACCAGGCCCAGGCGGCGAACGCAATGAGGGCAACACCAATCACCGCCGGCACAAACATGCCGGAAACCTGATCGGCCAGGCGCTGGATCGGCGCGCGCGAGCGCTGCGCCGTCGCCACCATCTGCACGATCTGCGAGAGCAGCGTATCGCGGCCGATCTTGTCGGCACGCATCACAAGGCTGCCCGAGGTGTTGATGGTGCCGCCAATGACGCGCGCGCCTTTTTCTTTGGTTACCGGCATGGATTCGCCGGTCACCATCGATTCATCGAGCGCCGAGCGGCCTTCGAGCACAGTGCCGTCGACCGGCACCTTGTCGCCGGGGCGCACGCGCAAACTGTCGCCAACTTTCACATCGTCGAGGGAGACTTCCTCGTCGCTGCCGTCGTCCTTGACGCGGCGCGCGGTCTTCGGCGCGAGATTGAGCAGCGCCTTGATTGCGCCGGAGGTGGCGTCGCGCGCGCGCAGTTCGAGCACCTGGCCGAGCAGGACCAATACCGTAATGACGGCGGCAGCCTCGAAATAGACCGCGACCGCGCCTTCGGCATCGCGGAAGGCGGCCGGGAACAGGTCCGGCGCCGCCACCGCGACGACGCTATAAATCCAGGCGACGCCGACGCCCATGGCGATCAGCGTGAACATGTTGAGATTGCGCGTGAGCAGAGATTGGTAACCGCGCACGAAGAACGGCCAGCCCGCCCACAGGACGACCGGGGTCGCCAGCGCGAATTGAATCCAATTCGACAGATTTTTCCCGAGCAGCATATGCAGTTGCGTCAGGTGTCCGCCCATTTCGAGCGAGAACACCGGCAACGTCAGTACGAGGCCGATCCAGAACCGGCGCGTCATGTCGGCGAGTTCGGCATTGGGGCCGCTCTCGGCGGTGGCAATTTCCGGCTCGAGCGCCATGCCGCAGATCGGACAGGCACCGGGGCCGGGCTGGCGAATTTCCGGGTGCATCGGACAGGTGTAGATGGTGCCCTCCGCGACCGGCTCAGCGGCGTGCTCCTCTTTGGAGAGATATTTCTGCGGATCGGCGACAAACTTGGTTTTGCAGCCGGCCGAGCAGAAATAATAAGGATGGCCGTGATGCGATGTCTGATGCTTGGCGGTATGCGGATCGACCGTCATGCCGCAGACGGGATCGAGAACACCGCCAGCGGCGGGCGCTTCGTGTGTGTGGTGGTGATGTTCGGCGGTCGCGTTCATGAGATGATTCCTTTATACCCCGGGGGGGTATACAGCCGCTGAGGCCGGAGGGCAAGTCCCGGGGACGCAGAATTACTATGTTGCAGTTCTCAGCGATCGCTGAAGGGCGTTTTCGATCGCCGTCGGACTGTGCGACCTGTCCTTCCGCCGATGCGCAGCCAAAAAGCTGGCGCATCGGCGGATTTGGGCTTTTTCCTGAGCAGCGGCGACTATCGCGCGGCCGGTGGCATCTGGCCGGGCTGCATCTGCCCCTGCATCATTTGCATCGTCTGCATCATGCCTTGCATCATTTTCATCATGTCCTGCATCGATGTCTGCATCATCGGGCAGTTCATCATGCCGCCTTGCATTTGCCCGGGCTGCATTGCCGATTGTCCCATGCCGGGAGGGCCGGAGGGGGCTTGGCCCATTGTTGCCCCTTGTCCCTGCGGTGCCTGCGCGGCTGGCGTTGCGTCTTGGCGCCCGCTGACGCCGAGCTTGCCAAGCGTCGCCGTGTCGGCTTCGCCAGTCACTGGAAGATGATGCTGGGACTGGTATTTCTTGATGGCAGCGCGGGTCTCGTCATTGAGGACGCCATCGGCCTTCACCGCGATGCCTTGCTTGTTTAATGCTTCCTGGAGCGCCTTGATGGTGGGTTCGGTCAAGGCAACCGATGTCGTCGCGGACGGCGCTGCGGTCTGGGCGGATGCAACGAAGATCGGCGAAGCGCCCACGAGAAGAATCGCGGCGGTCAGGGCCGTCGCAGCGAGCCGGAAGTCTTTCAGAACTTGTTTCATCGTCATTTTCCTTTTGCGCTTAATGCGCCGCTCATTCGGATTGATGTTTGCGTTTGCTGATAGGCCGCGCTGACGGCTTCCTCGGCATAAGGTTGCGATGGCTGAGGGAGCCGGCGGCGAGTCGACGCGCGATCTCGGACGGCGAGGAGAAACAGGCCTCTTCGCCGGAGGCGCGCTCAGACAAGCTGCCGGGGAGGTCGAAATTGAGAATCGGGACTGGCAAAATTCAGCGGAGCCTGCCGAGATAAGACGTAACTGCCGGTCCTGTCTTCAATTTCAGCGGCATTTGTCTTGCCGGAAAGAGCAGCCGAACAGGCGAAGCAAGAACCGCTTGCGCAATCGGCGGCGCCATTGCCGTGGTGCGCGCCACCGCAACACGCGATGCCGCTGCGTGTGATATCGATTTTCGACAGGAAGGCGCTCGACGTCACGCCAACAAACGGGGCATCTGTCTTGAGTTCAAGAGAGACCGTCATGACTGGCGGCGACTCATTGGCGGCCAGTGGCTTTCCTGAGGAACAAGCTTGAGCCGCCCCGCTCATCGCCATCATCAACAGGCCGAGAAACGTCGCCAGCACAACAAGGCCGCGCGCGCTTTGTGCGCGGCGGGGCTTTTGCGATCCCGATCTCGAACCGGCGAACATGGCGGAATGCCTCTGCTGATGGCGCAATACTCGTGGACTTTTTCCGCACGAGCATTGATGCAAATCAAACGCAGAATTAACGTCAATGTCGCTTGCCTAGAATACCCTGGGGGGGTATATAGATGGCATGAGCAAAGACCACAAGACGGAAAATTCCGATACCAAGGCGGCGACGCTGAAACGGCTCGGCCGGCTGGAAGGCCAGATTCGCGGCATCGCCGGCATGGTCGAGGCCGACCGCTATTGCATCGATATCGTAACGCAGATCGCCGCCGCGCGCGCCGCGTTGCGCAAGGTCGAAGAGGAAATCCTGCGCGAACACGTCGCGCATTGCGTCGAGCACGCCATCAACAGCGGCGACAAGGCCGATCAGCGGCGGAAGGTCGCCGAATTGATGGACGTGATGGGTAGAGCGGGGCGGTAACTTGGCCTCATGCTGAGGAGCGTCGCGCAAGCGACGCGTCTCGAAGTATGAGGCCGCCCCATCCTTCGAGACGGGCCTTCGGCCCTCCTCAGAGCCTGACCGAAAAAGCGGTGAGTGATCCCAGCGGGCTGTGATTCCATCGGATTTGCAAAGATTCGAGGGAGATCACGATGGCCTGGACTGGGACCACTCGCGCATACTATCGGCGGGACCGCCC
>JAUSBQ010000046.1 GCA_030651965.1 Pseudolabrys sp.
GGCGATGCTGATCGAGATCGAGTGTGTCGCCTCCGTCTGAAAGACACCAAAATGCTCCGCCGCGCCGTCATCGCCTTAGCCGCCCTCTGCCTCCTCGCCGCCCCTGCGCTCGCGCAATCGCCGGCGCCGCCGCCGAGTTATCCGGCCATCCCGCTCATCGCCACCTCCACAACAATCGTCGGCGAGACAATCGAATATCCGAAGGGCGATGCGCATGTCACCGCCGCGATCGTCACTTTGGCGCCGGGCGCGCGCACCATCATGCACACCCACGGCGTGCCGATGTTCGCCCACATTCTGGACGGCGAGATCACGGTCGACTACGGCACGCACGGCAAGCGCACCTACCGCAAAGGCCAGTCGCTGATGGAGGCGATGCATGTCGCGCATTTCGGCGAGAACACCGGCAGCGAGCCGATGCGGCTGATCGCGGTCTATATGGGCTCAAACGCCGCCAAGGACGTCATTCCAGTCAAGTGATACAAAGGCCTGCATTTGGCCTGTGCGGGGCTGCGACGGCTTGCTAGCGTCGCGCCATAAACGCCCGGCAGGAAAACCCCAGGAAAACCTATGACCAAAGACACCTCGATCTCGCGCCCCGATCTCGACGACCGCATCGCCATCGCGCGCGACAACATCCGGCAGTTGACCGAGCAGGCGACCGGCTCCTCGGGCGCCGCCGACGAAGAGCGCACCGCCAACCGCATCGCCGAGCAGCAGGACGAACTGGACCGGCTCCTCAAGCAGCGCGAGGCGCTGGACAAGCCATAGCGCGCCGGAACGGATCGAGCAGTCGCCGGCTCAAACGGCCGGCGCGTTGCGCCGTCCCGCCACCAGCCAGGCGATGAGGCCGATCACCGGCAGACAGACGATAATGAGCACCCAGAACAGCTTGCTGCCGTTGGTGTGGCCGCTCTGCAAGATCTGCACGATGGCCCAGATGTCGGCCGCCAGAATGATCAGGGCGAGAAGGGCCTCCATTTGAAAAACTCCGTTTATCGGGCTCGCGCAAGGCGCGGCACAAGACACCAGCGCAATACCAACGGATTGATCCCGCTTCCGGTTCCGGCGCCCGGGCTTTTGCCCCCCGCGCAGCCACCGCTATAATGGCCGGCCAGGCGGAGAGCCATTCGGAGAGTCATGCAATGCTTCGGTCAGGCGTCCTCTACTTCGTCGTCGCGCTCATGCTGGCGCTGTCCGCGCCGGCTTCCGCGCAGCTTTTCGGCAGTCGCTACGAGCCGACGATGCAGGAGCCCGATCCCGGCGTCGACGACACCGGCCGCGATGCCGAGTTGCCGTCGGAGTTTCGCCGCACGCCGGTCTCCTACCGCTCCGACTATCCGCCGGGCACCATCATCGTCAACACCAGCGACCGCTTCCTTTATCTGATCCAGAGCGGCACCGTGGCGCTGCGCTACGGCATCGGCGTCGGCCGCGACGGCTTCCAGTGGGGCGGCATTCACAAGATCACGCGCAAGGCGGAATGGCCGGACTGGACGCCACCGCCGGAGATGATCGAGCGCCAGCCTTATCTGCCGCGTTTCATGGCCGGCGGCCCGGGCAATCCGATGGGCGCGGCCGCGCTTTACATCGGCACCACCGTCTATCGCATCCACGGCACCAACGCGCCGCAAACCATCGGCCAGGCGGTGTCGTCAGGCTGCTTCCGGCTGGTCAATGAAGATGTGCAGGATCTTTATTCGCGCGTGCCGGTCGGCACCAAGGTGATCGTCCAGCACCAGTAGCGGTTTCTTATCCCTCCTCCACCCAACTCGGGTTTACCCGAGTTGGGCATTTAAAATGCCGAAGTCGGATAAATCCGACATCGGATGGGGAGGGTAAGAAGAAGGCGGCTCTTCCTACCCTCCCAAAAAAACCGCTACCATCCCTCTCCGGGTTTCCGCCCTCACACCAGACGAGTCCACCATGTCCCAACGCATCGCCGTGATCGGCGCCGGCACCATCGGCGCCAGCTGGGCCGCCATCTTCCTCGCGCGCGGCCATGATGTCGCGGCCAGCGATCCGTCGCCGTCCGGCGAAGCTTTCGCCCGCCGCTTTATCGACAATGCCTGGCCCGCGCTGGAGGCGCTCGGTCTCGTCGTGCCGGGTGCTTCGCCGACGCGCTTTTCGTTTCACGCGACGCCGGCCGGGGCCTGCGAGGGCGCAAGCTTCGTGCAGGAGAGCGGGCCGGAGCGCGAGGACCTCAAGATCGAAGTCTTCGCCGCAATCGACGCCGCCTGCCCCGCCGACGTAGTGATCGCGTCGAGTTCGTCCGGGCTGCTGATCTCGCGCGTGACGGTCAAGTGCAAGCACCCGGAGCGGTGCGTCATCGGCCATCCGTTCAACCCGCCGCATCTCATTCCGTTGGTCGAGGTCGTCGGCGGCGACAAGACGTCGCCAGAGGCGATAACGAAGGCGATGGAATTCTATCGCGCGCTCGGCAAGCACCCAATTCACATCAGGAAGGAAGTGCGCGGCCACGTCGCCAATCGGCTGCAGGCGGCGTTGTGGCGCGAAGCGGTATCGCTGGTCGCCGATGGTGTGGTGTCGGTGGCCGATGCCGACGCGGCGATCGCCTACGGTCCCGGCCTGCGCTGGGCCTTGATGGGCCCGCATCTGACATTTCATCTCGCCGGCGGCGAAGGTGGCATGCCGCACTTCATGTCGCATCTCGGCCCGGCGGTGCAGACCTGGATGGACGATCTCGGCGCGCCGCGCCTGACCGCGCCGGTGCAGAAGGCCATCATCGACGGCGTCGCGGAAGAAGCAAACGGCCGCACCATTCCTGAACTCCAGAAATGGCGCGACCGCAAGCTGATCGAGATATTGAAGGTGTCGAACTCGGCGTGAGCCTAGCGCATCGACAGAGCGAGACCGCTAAGATCGGCGCTGACGATCAGGCCGGCCTGACGGCCGGACAGCGTCAGAATCGCGCCGTTCTGGTTGGTCAGCACCACGGCCTGCGCGCCGCGGCCGACAGCCGCGCCGACGCCGCCCTGGCCATAGACGCCCGCGACGTCCGACGCACGACGAATGTTCGAAACGGTGCCGTGGAAACGTGTTTCGGAGGCGCCGAAGGTGAAGCCGTAGCTGATGCCGCCGATCGACAGCGGATAACGCTTGCCCTTGAAGGTCAGCGTGCCGCTGCCGCCCGAACCGCCGATGACGAAGCCGGCCTTGACGATGCGGAGATCGATCCGGCCGCTATCGGCAATCGCCGCGGTAGAAACGCTCACGCCGAACAGCGCAGTCAGCGCAACGAGACCGGCACGGATACCGCGAGAAAGACGCATGGGGAGTTCTCCTGGATGCCCGATAGTGCACCGGGCGAACGGCTCGGCACCGCCTGAAGGTTCAAGCGATGCTTCAAGAGCCGCGGGTGAATCGCATGGCGACAATACGCCCGGGACCGGAAAGTTCCATGCAGGGATCAAAAGATAAACAGGCAAATTTCGCCCCGCATGGTGCAGGTGCGAAGGTTCAGCCCTCAGCGCTTGAACAGCCCCATGATCGCGGCTTTGGCCAAGGTTTTGAAATGCAGGTTGAAGCCGACCACGGCGGCGGAAGTATCGGCGGCGACATCGAGCGTGTCGCCGACCGCGAAGACGGTGAACAGATAGCGATGCGGATGGTCGCCCTCCGGCGGGCACGGACCGCCATAGCCGGGCTTGCCGAAATCGGTGCGCGTCATCAGCGCGCCTTTGGGCAGCGCGCCGCCGGCGCTGCCGGCGCCGAGCGCCAGTTCGGTGACGTCGGCGGGGATATTCACAATCAGCCAGTGCCAGAAGCCGGAGCCGGTCGGCGCATCGGGATCGTAGCAGGTGACGGCGAAGCTCTTGGTGCCTTCCGGCGCACCCGACCATTTCAGATGCGGCGACTTGTTGCCCCCGGCGCAGCCGAATCCGAAGTCCGACGACAATATGAAATCCTTGCCGAGATAATCGCCGTCCTTGAAGCTGTTGCTGCTGACGCTGAATGCCATGACCGGTCTCCTTGGAAGCTGTTCGTGCAAACCGTAGCCGAATACAGGCAAAGTGCCTACTCTGGCGAATCGTCCCAATCGCGCCCGGCCCCCGATGAACGAACTGCTCAACGCCGACCTGCCGGTCAATCTGTTCGACGGCGTGGTCTATCTTTTGCTGGCGGTCGCCATCATCGCCGGGTTTCGCTCCGGACTGTTGCGCAGTCTGGCGACGATTTTCGGCTATGTCATCGCCGCGCCGGTCGCGGTGGCGATCATGCCCTCCATCACGCCGATCCTGACCGAGCGCTTCAAGCTGCCGCCGGCACAATCCTCGCTCGCCTTCTTCGTGGTCTTTCTGGTCATCGGCTTTATCGTCGGTGCGCTGCTGCGCGGCGCGGTCGGCGAGATTTCCGGCGCCCGCATCAGCGCGCCGGATCGCGCCGCCGGAGCCTTTCTCGGCGCCATCCGTATCGTGCTTCTGGCGGTGGTGATGGTGCTGGTGTTCGAGCGCATCATTCCGGCCGGGCGCGAGCCGGCCTTCCTCAAAGACTCGACGCTGCGGCCGATCCTGTCGCAGGCCGGACAGGAAGGCCTGCGCAAACTGCCGCCGGATGTCACCGAATTCATCGATCGCATGAAGCGTGAAAAAGGATTGTAGCTGATGACCACAGGACCCGCTCCCATTTCCGGCTGGCGCATTTTCGGCAAGGCCCTGACCGGCGCACTGATCGGTTTTCTCGCGACGCCGATCGCCGTCTTCGCGGTTGTGCTGACCTTGAATTTTTTCAATGCCGTGTGCGGCACGCCCGGCGATTCCGGCGGCTGCGAAATGGGGCTGGCGACCGCGGTCGTCGGCTCGGCGATACCGGGCGCGGCGATCGGCTTCATAGTCAATCTGGAGCGCGCACTGTTGGCGCGGCGGCGGGGCTGACCACCCCAAATACCGGCTGTTTAGCCTGTGCAACCAACCGGCATCGCGCTACGTTGACGCCGGTACACATTGTCCACCTGCGAGAGGCGCTCATGACCAAGGTCACCTACGAAATCGTCGAACACGATGGCGGCTGGGCTTACAAGGTCGACGGTGTGTTCTCCGAACCTTATCCGACCCACGCGGCCGCGCTGAAGGCCGCGCAGCACGCCGCGAATGAGCAGCGTGTCCCCGGTCACACCGAAGAGATCCAGTTCGAGGATGAAAAAGGCCGCTGGCACACCGAGACGGCGCGCGGCAGCGACAGGCCGGAAACCGTGGTCAAGGACAAGAGCTAGGGCGCGCGCCCGCCGCTTATTCCCAGAGGCCGTAGCTCGCCCATTTCGCCTCGGGGATTTCGTCGCCGATCTTGTAGTGGAACGACGTCACTTTGAGATGATCCGGCGCGGTGGTGCAGGTATAGGACAGCGCATACCATTTGCCGCGGCTGCGGAATGCGCCGCTGGTCGCCTCGACGGTGTCGTTCTTTATCTTCACGTCGGCGCCGGCATTGGCGACCGCGCGGTCGGGGCGAAAGTCGCGCGAGTCCTTGCGAATTTGAGTGAGCGCAGTGTAGTCGCAAAGTTGTTCGAGCCGCTCGATCGGCCCCAGCTTTTGCAGGCTGCGGAGAAAACGGGCGTCATTGGCGGCGGCCGCCTGAGATGCAAAGACGCAAGCCGCGCCGATCATGAGATACCAAACGCGCATGCAAACGCCCTCTCGCTTCGCTTAAGGCCCGAAAAGCGATTTACGCGGTAGCGGCGGCGATGACAACCCGTCTCAGGTATATTTCGGATCGCGGTCGAGCAGCTCGATGGAGATGCCTTGCGGGCCGCGGATAAAGCAGATCTTGATGCCGGGGCGCGGCACATTGGGCTCCATGGTGAATTCGACGCCCTTGGCTTTCAGATCTGCCACGAGTTCGTCGAGATCGGACACCTTGAAGCCGAAATGATCGAGCCCCTGATACGGCGTCACCGGCGGCGCGTTGACGCCGTCGCCGGGCTTGACCGGCGCGAGAAAAATATCGGCGCCGCCGAGCTTGAGGTCGATGCGCGGCGCGCCTTGTTGCGTGCTGCGGATCACCTGGGCGCCTAACATGCGCTCGAACCATTGCGCGGTCGCCTCCGCGTCCGGCGTGCGCAGATGGACGTGATCCCAGGTCATGATCGGCATGGCGTTCTCCCCGTAATGAAGCCTTGCCGCAATCTAGAACAGGCCGGGGGTAGAAGTCACATGGGCGTCGCCGGGAATAACAAGAGGAGAGATTTAGATCGACTGGCCTTCGGCCTCGATCACCGCGTACTGGATGGCAATCGCCGAGGCGCGTTGCCAGCCGGTGCCATTGAAGCCAGCGACGATATTGATCCGCACGATCTGCACAAGGCGGTCGCCCATCGGCCGGGTCTTGACCGTCTGATCGCGCAGGAAGGCAATCGCGGCGACGCCGCAAGCCTGCGCGTCCTTGACCTCGGTGTTCACCACGTCGAGGGCCTGACCGGCGGCGGTGCCCGCGGCGCGAAGGCTCACAAAGCGTTCGGCCTGTTCGGAGGTGTTGCAGATGATGCCGATGCCGACGCCGGGCACGCCGATCCCGTCGGTCGATGGCGCACTGATCGATTGCGCGGACACGGGTACGCTAGCGGCGAACAATAAAGCTAAAGCAATCCCAACCCTTCGCATGACGGCCTCCACAATAAATTTCTCAAACCGGCTGAAATGGCAACGCCCGGAAAGAGGGAAAGGCCAGGCGGCCACGCGAATGTGATGGGCGGCGGCACCTATCCGCCAGTTGCCGGAAGGGCCTGATTTCAGCGACACTGACGCGGCGCGCGAATCACATGCGCCGAATGATGGACAAACTGGATATCCCGACGATGCGATATGGCCCGTTCTCGTTAGAGGCAGCGTCAAGAGTAGGCGCGGCGTTGCGCCGTAGAGCCGGCGTGTTCATCATGATGGTGGTAGCGGGAGGCCTGCTGGCCGGCTGTCAGACCGATGGCCCCTCTTCCAACCCGCTGTCCGAACTTGCCGCCTATAGCAGCAAGAAAGACGAACCGGCCAAGACCGCCGCCAAGCCGCCGGAGCCGCCCATGACACGCTCGCGCGCGGCGATGGACTGCTGGATGAAGGCCGAAAAGGGCCCCGCCGACGCCAATCTCGACAAGCGCGCCGACGCCGTCACCAAATGTATCGACGACAAACTGAAGACGGCCCAGGCGCCAAAGACCTGATCGGCCGGGCGGCCGGGACGCTGAGGGTCCACGGCTGAACCCTCGCCTTCCAAGGCTGTACACGGCCGCGTCGGCGTACCCTCTTGCCGAATGCCGGGCGGCGTATCACCATCCGCCTTGTTCACAACCGCGCCCATGATTCTCGGCTGTTTCGGCGGAGATCATGCGGCTGCCAATACCAGGGGTTTCGCATGGCAAAGGGTCAGATGCGCGTGCCGAAGGAAAAGAAAAAGCCGAAGGCCGACAAGGACAAGCCGAAGCAGGTGTCCGCCTACAAGGCGTCACAATCCGCTCCCGGCGCCAAGAAGTAGCGCAACGAGCAACGAGCGCTCACGCGGCTCAGCATTAATCGCCTGTCCGGCCCTCGGCTGGGCAGGCGTTTCTTTTGAGCAATGGCGGCCGGCGGCAGCGTCGCAAAAACATCACGCCATTATCATTCGTGTGACTGCCGCGTGGCTTCCACACCTTCGCCAAAGTTCCCTGAGACAGTTCTTCGATGGACAATGGGGTTTTGCGAATGCGGTCAGGCTTGCGGACGCTCGGCGGGAGGCTCGCCATCGTGGTGTTATGCGCCGTGCCAACCGTGGCGATGGCGCAAGAAGGCACCCAGGAAGGCACCCAGGCGGACGTCACGATCGGGGCGCCGGATTTGCGCGCGGCGATTGGCGATGAGCCCGAATCCGCCCTCAGCCCGGAAGACAACGTCATCATCGACAAGGCGCTGGCGCTCGATCCGGCGAGCTTCATCAATGCGCCGGTCAAGCCGTTGCGCTTGCCCGCTTTGGCCACCGCCAAGGGGCTCGATCTGTCGCGCACCGACCGTCCGGATGGCTCCGGCACCGTCATCGTCAAGAAGCCGCTGGCGTCGGACTGGGACGCGAATATAGGTGCTGATGTTGGTCTCCCCGCCAGTGCGCCGCAACGCTACGGCCCCAACAACCCGCTCGGCGTGACCCGTAACGATCGCAGCACCGGCGCCGCCTGGGCCTCGCTCGGCGTCACGCAATTCGCCACCCTCGACGCGCGCGTCGATCCCCACAGCGAACAGGGCCGCATCGGCACGACGTTCAAGCAGTCGCTGCCGGTCGGCGATAACTTCGCCGTCAGCGTGCAGAGCCGTTATTCGGTCACCGAGACGTTGGGCCAGCCGCCCCCGGGGGCGCCCGATATTCCGCTGCGCGCCGCGCCGGTCGCCGATCCAGCGGCGCCGGTGCCGCGCGTCTGGGGTAACGAGAACATCGCCAAGCTCAATATCCTGACCACCGGCACCACATTGAGCGCCGGCCTGATCACGACCAGCACCGATCCGGTCATGCACAACACGATCAGCGCCGAGCAGAAAATCTACGGCGCGCTCGGCCTCACCACGGCGGTGACCGATCTCGGCCGCGCCAGTGAAAGCAAAAGCGTCAGCGCGCGTTACAAACTGACCTGGTAACGCGCCGACCTTTCTTCCAAACGGACGGATCGATCCGCCCCGATCCCGCCTTTGCCCTGCCCCACCCGCGCCTCACTCGCATGCGGCAATCGCGTCACGCTGGGGAGCGTCGGCGCACACTTGTGCCTGTGTAGGAGTGAAACCATGACGGCGATCATTTCCGATCGGCTTCGCGCGGAGAAGCTTGGTTCCGACAAATCCGGGCCGGAACGCTATGCGCCGGACCGGCGTCCCGCCGATAAGCCGGCGTCCGAGCGACCTGCTGCCGAACGTCTTCCTCCGGAAAGACTTGCTCAGGAAAGGCTTGCTCCGGAAAGGCTTGCTCCTGAAAGACTTTCTCCTGAAAGACTTGGCGACATCGATCAGGCGGCGGCAAATGCCTTCGAGGGCGAGATCCGCGAATTCGTGCGGCGTGACAATGCCGTGCGCCGGCCGCGCGGCGAGATCGAGACCGTCGGCGATCCGGTCGCCGATAACCTGAATGCGCTGATCCGGCGCGTCTCCGGCGCCTCGATGGAAGAAATCGACCGCGTCATTCTCGAATTGCAGAGTGTGCGCGACATGCTGCGCCAGGAAGGCGACCGCGTCAGCCGCGAAGTTGCCGGCTATGCCAGTCTCAGCCACGCGGCGATGACTGCCATGTCGGTGATCGCCGACAGCCTGACGCAATGGAAAGGCGAGCCGCCGAAACCGGTAGCACAAGCGCCGACGCCGAACCAGGGCCAGCGCACCGCCGGCTGATCGCCCGTTCTCTCATGAAAAACGCCATCGCCGATGTCGGCGATGGCGTCTGCATTTCAGCCCGTCCGCTTACAGCGTAATTTGGTCTCGCACGGTGCGGGTCGCCGGCGTGACCAGCAGCACTTTGTCTTTGGCTTTCAAAACCAGGAGCCCCTTGAGCATTTCCATATCCTGCAGACTGCTCGGCAAGGGCTGCGCTTCGTTCAATGCCTGTTCAGTTGAAAGCTGGGACGCCGGAGCAAGAGCCTCAGCGCCCGCCGCCGGCTGACGCGACTTGTCCGCCATCACCGTCTCGTAGATGCGCTGGCGCTGTTCTTTAGTCAGCGCGAACGGCATCGCCATCAGCGGCACGCGATCGAGAATTGCGTTTCGCTGGGAAAATCTCGACGGCATAGTCTGACCGGTGGCGCCGATCGGACCGGGACGAACGTCCGCGACAGCGGCCGGAGGGCCGCCAGCTACCCCGGCGGGAGGGGCGCCCGGCGCAGCGGCGGGTGCATCCGCTACAGCCGCGGGAGGGCCGCCCGTTGCACCGGCAGGACGCCCGCCAGTGGTTTCAGACGCGCCGCCGGGGGTATCCGTATTCTGGCCACCTGCCGACGCGCCCGGCGACAAGGGGCCGCCGACAGCGGCCTGCCCGCCGGTTTTCGTGGTCGGATCGCCTTGCCCGGATGATGCGGTTGTGGGTTTGTCGCCGTCGGTTTTGTGCTCGGCCGGCTTTAAGACCTGGCCCGGCACCGGATTCGGATCGTCCGGCATCATGAGTGCCGCGCGCGCTTCCTCGGTCGTGGGGATTTTCGCGCCACCGGCAGTCGTGCCGATCGCGTCTTTAGCCGCTTCGTCGGCATGCGCGGCGAACGAAAGGGGAAATGCGAAGATGAGGCCGGCGGCCAAAGCCGTCGCCGACAGGAAATGGCGATTCAATGTTTTCACGGGAGCCTCCAGGATTGCTGCTGGAGGACAACTGTCAGGCCCCGTATAAGTTGCCTAAATTCGGTGTAACAGTTCCGGCAACTCAGCGTTCGCTCAACGGCTGCGAGATTCGGGCCTGCCCATCCTCAAGATGCAGTTTGCCGGAGAGATGGTCGGCGACCACGGCCGCGCCCATCATCATCACAAACAGGGTTGTCGCGCCAAACAAAAGGCCGATCATTCCAAGCGCACTTCTATCGGCCATCGTCGGCTCCGACCTATTCCAGGGAGTTTGAGGTAAATCAGGTTTAACGGGGCGTTGTTATCGTCTGGTAAACGCGGCCAAAGCATGGCGGTTCCACAGCTTCTGCGCTGTGACGCAAATCACAAACTGATGGATTAGAAAAGGTTAATTGGCCGCGACGGCCTTGTCCGGCTTCACCGCTTTGCGCGGCAGCGGATAATCGGCGCTTTCGTAGAGCTGGCGGATGCCGTTGCCGTCAAAACGCTTCTCTTCGACTTCCAGATAGGCACCCAGCAGCAATTCCGGCGGCAATTCCTCGATCGCAAAGCGGATCGCTTCCGCGGCGGTCGGAAAACGCTTGTAACCGATGGGGCGGCGGGACTTGCGGCTGCGGCTGGGAAACAGTTCGGACGGTGCCCGGTAATTGATCATTGACATACAACAAACTCCTCGGCGCCTAATATGGCCCCTGGAGAGCGGAAAATCCAGCACTTGCGGCCCAGGCCGCAAACCCCCGCCGGAAAAAAGTAAACGAGAAGGGGGACAAATAAGCGGCGCGGCTCCGGTCGGCAGAGCCGCGCTACCCCTTGATGAAGCCGATTATTCGCCAATTCGGCGACCACATTGAACGGCGTCTCCGCCGGGTTACGGGTGCCGGCGCGATCCTCAACCCTGGCCTGCGGCGGTGCGGCCACCCGCTTGAGGTCAAAGCCGGCTCGCGCGGCGGCGCGTGTCGGTTGGCGCCCGATGGAATTCAATTATTTGCTGCGGCCCGACTCCGGCTGCGTTACCAAAGTAAGGACGCTGATTCGCGGGGCCCACAATGATCGTCGAATCCCTGTTGGGGTTGTCGCTTGTGTTGAATGTCTCGCTCGATACCCAGCCGCCATCGTCGCCCGCGACGGCCTGGAATCAGTTGTCGGTCCGCCAGAAAGAAGCCGCGCTACTGCCGCTGGTGCTGCGCGCCACCGACTGCATCGTGCGCAAGGTGTCGGCCGACCGCCGCTATTCAAGCGACATCCGTCCGGCCGATATCAACGGCGTGATCGTCGATTCGATTTCGGCGTGCGCGCGGCCGGTGCGGGCGATGATCGACGCGCATGACCGCATGTATGGCGAAGGCTCCGGCGAAGCCTTCCTGCTCGGGCCTTATCTCGACGTATTGCCCGCCGCCGTGGTCAAGCAGGTCAAGGTCAAATTCAAGCCCATCACCCGCGCAGCGCCGGCCGCAGCGCCAAGGTGATCGGCAGCGTCAGCAGAACCGCGCCCGCCACCACCGTGAGCGTCGCTGGAATGCCGGCGACATCGGCGAGCAAGCCGTAGATGAATGGCGACACCGCGCCGGCGCCGATCGTGCCGGTATAGAAAATGCCGAAGGCCCTCTGACGCTTTTCCGCCGCGACCAGTTCCGGCACCGAACCATACAGCACCGAAGACGTGCCGTTGAGCGCGATGCCGACCAGCGGCAGCAGCACCATCGCGCCTTCCAGCGACAGCGGCAGGATCGCGACAATGGCCACGGCGGTGATCGTCTCGGTCAGCCACACCGTCGCCACCGCGCCGATGCGCGCGCCGATGAAGGCGCAGACCAGCTTGCCGACCGCGCCGCCAGCGAAGACCAGCGTCAGCGCCACGCCGATGGTCTGGATGCCGGCGCCCTTCGCCGTCAGCACGAAAGGCAGGAAGGTCAGAAACGCCATGCGGGTGGCGCTGTCGATGACACCGACCGTCAGCAACAGCGGAAAGGCGTAACCGCGCACCGGCCGGGACCCGCCGGCCGCGGCATCGGCTTTCTGCGGCGCGGCCGGCTGATCGCGGAAGCGCGGGATCAGGACATAGATGGCGACCGCCGCCAGCACGCCGACGAGGCCTAGCAATGCCACCGCTTCGCGCCACGGCAGAACGAGAAACAGCAGCGACGCCGCGACCGGCACCACCATCTTGCCGATATCGCCAGCGAAATTGTAGGTGCCGAGCGCCCGCAGCGAACGCTTTCCCGAGAAGGCATGCGCGATCAGCGACGAGGCCAGCGGATGCTGCGTACTCGCGCCCAGCCCACCAACCACAAGCGCCGCGACCAGGAGCGGAAAGCCCTGGCTGAAACCGGCGAGAATATAGCCGATGCCGGCAAGCGCCGTGCCGAGCGCCAGAATCAAGGGCGTGCCGTAGCGCTCGGCGAGAAGACCGGACGGAATCTGGAAACCGGCGAGCGCGCCGGAAAAAACCGATTTCATCGCGCCGAGCGCGGCATAGCCGAGACCGAATTCGGCCTGCCAGATCGGCAGCATCACATAGACCAGATCGGTGTAGCCGTCGTGCAGCGCATGCGCACCGCAGGAAACGCCGAGGGCGCGCTTTTCCTGGTGCTTGCGCCGCGCGGGATCGTCGGCCGCTTCGGCAATGACGGTCATAGCTTTTGCGGGCGGCGCGCGATGAAGGTGGTGCTGGCGAATGAAACCACCGGCGCGCCATTCTGGTTGACGCCGACGGTCAGGATTGTCGCCAGCCCGAAACCCGGACGGCTGTTCGAGGCACGCAGCGCGATGACTTCGCTCTTGTAGTCGATGACGTCGCCGGCATAGACCGGCTTCATCCATTTCAGATCGCGGAAGCCGAGCGCCGGACCGCTGGCCGCGACCTCCTCGCCGCGCGCGCGCATAGCGTCGGCCTCATTGCGCCGATAATCGACGAAAAGCCGCATCCAGGCCGCCGCGGTATGCCAGCCGGACGCGCACAGCGCACCGAAATGCGAACGCGCCGCCTCTTCTTCGTCGACATGAAACAGTTGCGGATCGAAACGTTGGGCGAAAGATTTGATCCCGTCGGCGGTGAAAACATGACGCCCGGTCATGAGCACGTCGCCGATCTTGATGTCGTCGAAATATTTCACGCCGCGCCCCCGCTCTCGCGGCGGCCGAGCATCAAGGTATTGACCTGCGTCATCAGGACGATGTCGGCGTGGTCCAGCATTTCGAAGCGGAATTTGACCAGCCCGACCATCGGCCGGCTGTTCGAGGCGCGCGTCTCCAGCACGGTCGCGCGCAGCCTGATGCGGGCGCCGGGCCGCAGCGGCCGATGCCAGGTCACCTCGTCAACGCCGGGCGCGCCCATCGACGTTGAATTGAGGATGAAGGCATCTGCCATCATGCGCATCATCAGGCCGCAGCTATGCCAGCCGGAGGCGGCCAGCCCGCCGAGCAGCGTGGCGCTCGCGGCTGCCTCGTCGAGATGCATCGGCTGCGGATCGAACTCGGCGGCGAAGGCGACGATTTCCTCGCGAGTCACCAGACGCGGGCCGTAAATGGCGACCGCGCCGGTCTGGAAGTCTTCCCAATGGAGTTTAGACATACGCAATTCTACCGCGTCACGCTGGCGCTTGTCTCCTACCCGTCACCCTTCGAGGCGCGCAAGAGCGCGCACCTCAGGGTGACGGAGTATCAGTTGGCAAAGCGGAAATGCAGCACGTCGCCGTCGGCGACGACGTATTCCTTGCCTTCCAGCCGCATCTTGCCGTGTTCCTTGGCGCCGGCTTCGCCGCCATGGGCGATATAGGCGTCATAGGCGATGGTCTCGGAGCGGATGAAACCCTTCTCGAAATCGGAATGGATCACGCCGGCGGCGGCCGGCGCCTTGGTGCCTTTGGTGATGGTCCAGGCGCGCGTTTCCTTCGGGCCGACCGTGAAGTAGGTCACCAGATGCAACAGCGCGTAGCCGGCCTGCACCAGGCGGTCGAGCCCGGTTTCCTTGAGGCCCACCGCTTCGAGATAATCGGCGCGTTCGGCTTCGGGCAGCGCGGCGATCTCCGACTCGATCTTGGCCGAGATCACCACCGCG
>JAUSBQ010000048.1 GCA_030651965.1 Pseudolabrys sp.
CGCGATGCGCTCGAGCCCCATGCCGGTGTCGATCGACGGGCGCGGCAGCGACAGCCGCTCGTCGGCCGAGACCTGCTCGAACTGCATGAACACGAGATTCCAGATCTCGATGAAGCGGTCGCCATCTTCATCGGCGGTGCCGGGAGGCCCGCCCCAGATATGCTCGCCATGGTCATAGAAGATCTCCGAGCACGGCCCGCATGGCCCGGTGTCGCCCATCGCCCAGAAATTGTCGGAGCCTGCGATGCGCACGATCTTGTGGTCCGGCAGGCCGGCGATCTTCTTCCACAGATTGAAGGCGTCGTCGTCGTCGATATAGACGGTGACCATCAGCTTCTCGACCGGGATCTGCCATTCCTTGGTGATCAGGTTCCAGGCCAGCTCAATCGCGTGGTCCTTGAAGTAGTCGCCGAACGAGAAGTTGCCGAGCATCTCGAAGAAAGTGTGGTGGCGCGCGGTGTAGCCGACATTGTCGAGGTCGTTGTGCTTGCCGCCGGCGCGCACGCATTTCTGCGAGGTGACGGCGCGGCTATAGGGGCGCCTCTCGAGGCCGGTGAAGACATTCTTGAACTGCACCATGCCGGCATTGGTGAACATCAAGGTCGGGTCGTTGCGCGGCACCAGCGCCGAGGACGACACCTCCTGGTGCTCGTTCCTGGCAAAGTAGTCGAGGAAGCTCTTCCGGATCTCGTTGACGCCGCTCATGACTTTTTCGCCGCTCGCCGTTCTTCTTGACGCCGGCGCGACACGCCCCGGACTGGGTGCCGGCAGGGCGCTAAATCCCCGTCCAGCCTGATCTTTTATGCGGTTCTATTTAGCGGCGGGGGGCGGACAAGTCTAGGAAGGCCGGCGGCGTATAGGCTCGACCGGCGGGGCAGAACACCTGCACCGCCGGTACCGTCTTTTTCGGGCGCGCCCGGCGCCTTAGCCCCAAGGACCGCGGGAAGGACCGCCGGAAGGGCCGCGCCGGGACGCACCGCCTCCCCACGGCCCATGCGCGGGCTGCGCCTGCGGGCGCAGGAACGAGCGGCCTGCCCCGGCCGCGCCCGCCATTTGCTGGAGCGCGGCGATGCGGTTTTCCGTCGCCGGATGGGTCGAGAACAGATTGTCCATGCGCGCGCCCGACAGCGGGTTGATGATGAACATATGGGCAGTCGCCGGGCTGCGCTCGGCGGTGTCGTTCGGAATGGCGTGGGCGGCGTCGGAAATCCTGGCAAGCGCCGAGGCCAGCGCCAGCGGCTCGCCGCTGATCTGCGCGCCGAGATTGTCGGCGGCGTATTCGCGGGTGCGGCTGATCGCCATCTGCACCAGCATCGCGGCGAGCGGCGCCAGGATGACCATCGCCAGCGTGCCGATGATACCCATGCCGCCGTTGTTGTCGCGGTTGCCGCCCATGCCGGAAAACATCGCGAAATTGCCGAGCATCGAGATGGCGCCGGCGATCGTCGCCGTGATCGTCATGATCAGGGTGTCGCGGTTGGCGATATGCGCCAGTTCGTGCGCGATGACGCCTGCGACCTCGTCGCGGTTGAGGCGCTGCAACAGCCCGGTGGTCACCGCCACGGCGGCGTTCTGCGGATTGCGGCCGGTGGCAAAGGCATTCGGCTGCGGATTGTCCATCAGATAGACCTTGGGCATGGGCAGGCCGGCGCGCTGCGACAGCTCGGCCACCATTGCGTAGAGATCCGGCACGCTGCGCGCATCCACCTCCTGCGCGCCGTGCATCGACAGCACCATGCGGTCGGAATTCCAGTAGGCGAACAGGTTCATGCCGCCGGCGACCAGCAGCGCGATCAGCGCGCCATTGCCGCCGCCGATCAGGAAGCCGACGCCCATGAACAGAGCGGTCAGTCCGGCCAGCAGTAATGCAGTGCGAAAGTAGTTCATCTGTCCCTCGGCCAGCCGGGCCGCGCTTTATTGCGCGCCCCAACATGTCTGGCGATGAAGATGTCGGAAGCGATGCCCTGGTTCGCAAGTCCTTGGACGCAGTGTCGCAGGGTCTTGCGGCGGACGTAGCGTCACCGACACGGCAGAGGCGACCGAGAGACAGGGGGCAAGACCCCAGCCGTCCGCTCGCTACCGCGAGCGGCCGCCCTCCCCACCTCGCGAGGAGGGATCAAGAACGCACGTCGCCCCCATCCTCGGTGACGGCCGCTTTATGCAGCCGGGTGCCGATGGGGGCGATGCGTTACGCGGTACAAAACTTACAAACTCGAACTCAGTTCAATCCTCAACCGCGGGCAGCCTCAGCCGCGGGCAGCTTTGGCCGCCTTGGCGGCGCTGATTTTGCGGGCCTTGGTGTCGGCCTTCTGCGCCTTCTGCGACGCCTTCAGCTTGGCCTTCTCTTTGGCCTTTTCGGCCTTGTCTTCAGCCTTGTCTTGCGCCTTGAACTTCGCCGTTGCCGTCATCGGCGTGGTCCCATTCTCGGCGTCGTTTTTTGCGTCGTCTTTAGCGGTCTTGAACTTCTCCTGCGCCCGTTCGCGCGCATTCTTGCGCTTTTCGGGTTTCGGATGGGCGGTCGAAAGAACGCCCGGTTCGCTGTCCGTATCGGTAGCGTCATTGGCAACCTTGGGCGCTTCAGTCTGGATCACATATCCAGCCTGTGCCGGTTCTTTTGCGAAGAGAACGTCTCCCGTCACGGAGGGCTCCCGCTCGCCAAGACCGGCGCCGGGCGCTGGTGCGAAGTCACCAGTCGCCGGCGTGCCCGGAGCTTTTCAAGCCTCGGCAGCGTTGTCGTCGTCGTCCTTCTCGGACTCGCCGGCGAGGATCACCTCGGCGATGGTGCCGGAGTTGGCGCGCACCTGCGCCTCGATCTTGGCGGCGATGTCGGCGTTCTGCTTGAGGAACACCTTGGCGTTCTCGCGGCCCTGGCCGATGCGCTGGCTGTCGTAGGAATACCAGGCGCCGGATTTCTCGACCACGCCGGCCTTGACGCCGAGATCGACCAGTTCGCCGACCTTGGAGACGCCCTCGCCGTACATGATGTCGAACTCGACCTGCTTGAACGGCGGCGCCAGCGTGTTCTTCACCACCTTGACGCGGGTCTGGTTGCCGATCACCTCGTCGCGGTCCTTGATAGCGCCGATGCGGCGGATGTCGAGACGGACCGAGGCGTAGAACTTGAGCGCATTGCCGCCCGAGGTGGTTTCCGGCGAGCCGTACATCACGCCGATCTTCATGCGGATCTGGTCGATGAAGATGACCATGGTGTTGGACTTGGAGATGGAGGCCGTGAGCTTGCGCAGCGCCTGGCTCATGAGCCGCGCCTGCATGCCGGGCTGGCTGTCGCCCATCTCGCCGTCGAGTTCGGCGCGCGGGGTGAGAGCGGCCACCGAATCAACCACCAGCACGTCGATGGCACCCGAGCGCACCAGCGTGTCGGCGATTTCCAGCGCCTGCTCGCCGGCGTCG
>JAUSBQ010000060.1 GCA_030651965.1 Pseudolabrys sp.
CCTCGTCGTCGGCGCGCTGTCATTCATCGTCGTCGGGCTGGTCGATTCATTCTGGGTGCTGGTGGCGATGTTCGCGCTCGCCGGCGTCGGCAACACCGTCTACCACCCGGCCGACTATTCGCTGCTGTCGCAGCATGTGCCGTCCGAGCGCATGGGCCAGGCCTATTCGATCCACACGTTCGCCGGCCTGCTCGGCTCGGCGGTGACGCCGGCCAGCCTGCTGATCATGCAGAACCTGTGGGGCTGGCGCGGCGCCTTTATCGGCGCCGGACTTTTCGGCCTTGCCGTCGCCGCGGTGCTGTTGATGGTGCGCGAAGAACCCGTCGCCGCCGCCAACGCCAAGCGGAGCGACCCCGGCAAAAGCGCCGACGCCGGCACGCAGACGGCAAAATCTCAAACGGCCTGGCAGCTTCTGCTGTCGGCACCGATCCTGCTCAACCTGTTCTTCTTCATCCTCATCGCGATGATGAGCGGCGGCATGTTCAATTACTTCGTCGTGGCGCTCGGTGCGCTCTACGGCACTCCGGTCACGGTCGCCAATGGCGCGCTGTCGAGCTTGCTGCTGCTGTCGGCGATCGGCGTCCTGGTTGGCGGGCTGGTGGTGGGGCGCACCGCGCGGCACGGGCTGGTGGCGTCGCTCGGCCTCGTCGCCATGGCGGTGTCGGCGGCCCTGGTCGCCGTTATCGATTTCAACACGCTGATGCTGGTCGTCGTGACCGGCGTGTTCGGATTCTTCTTCGGTTTCATCTCGCCGTCGCGCGACATGATCGTGCGCGAGGTGACCCCGCCCGGCTCGTTCGGCAAGGTGTTCGGCTTTGTCACCACAGGCTTCAATCTCGGCGGCATCGTCTCGCCGATGATCTTCGGGGCAATCATGGACCACGGCCACCCGAGCCTGGTGTTCCTGGTGGTGGCCGCCAGCGCCCTGGTTGCGATCCTGGCCGTC
The DNA here is from genome assembly GCA_030651965.1 of Pseudolabrys sp. Taxonomy (GTDB): domain Bacteria; phylum Pseudomonadota; class Alphaproteobacteria; order Rhizobiales; family Xanthobacteraceae; genus Pseudolabrys. Next base: position 947 of record JAUSBQ010000060.1, read on the forward strand.
GCCGCCGTGCCCCGCCAGGCGGCAAAGCCTTGAAAATTCACGCCCGCGGCAACCACTACGGGCTTGTCAAACCAAGCGAATTGCCCCATGTCATGGGCCTCCGGCACGCCGGCAGCAGGTTTTTTGCCCGTCGCGCAAGGTCTGTTGGGGGATCGTCCAATGGTAGGACTCCAGACTCTGACTCTGGCTATCTAGGTTCGAATCCTAGTCCCCCAGCCAAATCCCCCTCGCCCGCACATAGAAATGACGCCGATATCGCTACCGGCGCCATTCTTATTCGCAGAATCGTCTCTTCTGAATTTATCGCGCCGGTTGCAGCGCGAGCGCGGCCACGCCGATGGCGAGGTTCAGACCCGCCTGCCCCGTCACCGAAACCGGCTGCAAGCTCACAGTGCGCTCCGAACCGCCGACGAGCACATTGGCGCCAAGACCGGCGCCGACGGTGGCTTCGGCGCTCGCGCCGCCGTATTGGCCGGCCAGCGCGCCGAACTTCTTGTTGGTCGGCGCGAACACAGTCCACACCATTTCGCCGCCGGACGTCGCGCCGACGTCGAGACCGAACTTGGTGATCGAGCCGGTATACACTTCGCGCGGCCCCGCATTGGCCGGGGTGAACAGGCAGGTGACCGCCTTTTTCGACGCGACGATCATGCCGATTCCACCGGAGACATCGCACGTCAGCGTGCCGACTTTGGTTCGGTTGGGCTGCTGCGCCATGACGGACGCAGGCAACGCAACTGCCGCAGCCACCGCCAAGACGGCGAACGCGCCCAATGGCTTTCTCATGATCTCAACTCCTCGGTGATTGCTTCGTCAAAGACAACGCCCACCTGCCGGGACCGTTTCCCGCTCGCCTTTGGCATCGATTGCCACGATTCAAACGGTCGGAAAAGTAAAATTTCGCGGCGAAGCCGTTACAGCGCCACAAACTGGCTGGCCGGGATGACGACATGGCAGCGCACGCCATGGGGCTCGAATGTCAGTGCGACATCGGCGTCGAGCGATCGGGCCAGATTGCGTTCGATCACCATGCTGCCGAAACCCTGCTTGCGCCTGACCTTCACCTTCGGCCCATATTGCTCGTGCCAATCGAGTTCGAGCGCGTTTTGCGGCCCACCGTCTCCGCCGCGCTTCCAGACAATCGTTACGCGTCCTTCCGGCACCGACAGCGCGCCGAAGCGCGCCGCGTTGACGCTCAATTCGTGCAGCGCCAGGCCCAGGCTCTGCGCCGCTTCCGGCTTCAGCGAAACGTCCGGTCCGGCGAGCGACACCGGCGCGTCTGCGCGATCGAGATAGACGGCAAGCTGCGAGCGAATCAGTTCATTGAGCGAGGCGCCATACCAGCTCTCCCGCACCAGCAGGTCGTGCGAAGCCGCCAGCGCCTGGAGGCGCGCGCTGAACTGGTTGAGGAAACTCTCGGTCGATCCGGCGTGACGCGCGGTCTGCCGCGCCATCGCCTGGATCACCGCCAACAGATTCTTCGAGCGATGTGTCAGTTCGCGCAGCAGCAGGCGCAAGTGCGCCTCGCCCTCCTTGCGGTCTGTCACATCGACCGAGGCGCAGGTCAGGCCGACAATTTCTCCAGAGTCGCTGCGCAACGGTTCGATATGCAGATCGTGCCAGCGCTGACCTGGGGCGTCGTCGAATGCCATCTCGGTGCGCCGCGGCTGCCCCGTGGCGAGGGCTTCGTTTTTCAGCGCGACGATCGCCGCTCCAATATCGGCCGGCCAGATTTCTTCGTCCGTGCGGCCGAGAATATCAGCGACGGGATGCCCCATCATTTCATGGCTGACCGACGTATAACGCAGGTCACGGTCCTGGGTGTAGACCACAACATGCGAACCGCGCAGCGCCGTCTCGTAACGGGCGAAGCGCGCGCGCAGCAGAGACAACTCCATCGCCTGCGCGTCGATTTGACTTTTCAGGCGCCGGTTTTCGTCCTGCAATCTTGAAGATTCCGTGGCATCCGCCACCGTCCTATCGCGCGCCATTGTCCAGCTTCCATAATCGCATCCGCAGGCCAACGTTCATGCGGGCGTGAGGTTCGCCGACAATGCAGCAACGCCTCCGCTTTCATAGCGCCTCGGCCGGCTCCGCGACTGTGTAAGCGCCTGCCTGAGGCAGGCGCTCGATTTGGGATGCGACAGTCCGCTTAGCGCGCCGGGCGTCAGCCCGCCTTGCGCTCGCGGCGCTTGGCGTTGCGTGCGAAGAACAAGGCCTGGCTCAGAACGGCCGACACGGTCGCCGGTTGGAACGGCTTGGCGATCAGGAAGGCCGGCTCCGGCCGTTCGCCGGTGAGGAAGCGCTCCGGGTACGCGGTGATGAAGATCACAGGCACCTCGAAACTGCGCAGCATCTCGTTGACGGCATCAAGGCCGGAGCTGCCGTCGGCCAGTTGAATATCGGCCAGAATGACACCGGGCTGCTTGACCTTGGCCAGAGCCACCGCTTCGCTATGGGTGCGGGCGACGCCGAGCACTTTATGGCCGAGACCTTCGACGAGCGCTTCGAGATCGAGCGCGATGAACGTCTCGTCCTCAATGATCAGCACATCGGTGGCGATTTCGGCGGCAAGCTCACGGCCGGAATCTTCTACCAGCTGCCGCAAGGCCGGCACGTCGATATCGAGCACCTTGGCGGCTTCGTCCTCGGACAGGCCTTCGAGGGCGACCAGCAGGAACGCCTGGCGCGGCATCGGCGCGATCTGCGACAGATGGCGTTCGACCGGCGCATTGGCGTCGGCTGCCGCCGCCGGCGGCTGGCCGTTGAGGCCGATCGAATTCCAGATTTTCGTGAACAGTCGATACAGCCCAATCCGGGTCGAAGAATTGCCGTCCATCACGGAGGGGTCTTGAATCAGGGCTTCGAGGGTGGCCGCCACGTAGGCGTCGCCCGAAACCTGACTCCCGGTCAGGGCCCGCGCATAGCGGCGCAAATACGGCAAATGTTGTGCAACCGATTGAGATGTCGACAAGAATCCCTCCCGAACGAATAATTGCCCTGATCCTGGCGGGCACGACCCCCATAAGTTCCAGCGAACTTATACCCGGCAACGCCCGGTTCTGAAAAAAGTTCCCATTGCGGGGGAACCTTATGCAAGGTCATGGGTTTTGAATGGACACCAGATGGGGGGAACCTGGTCCAATCTTGGACAAGGTACTTAGGGGCCACCGATGAATGATCGTGAGAAACCCGTGGGACAACAAAAGCCGATGGAAACCCCGGCCGCCCGGACCAGGAAAAGCGATGTCAAACCGGCCAAACTGGGCCGGGAGGTTCAGGCTCGGCTCGGCCAGCAATTGCGCGCGATGTACGACGACGTCCTCAATCAGGGCGTTCCGGACCGGTTTGCCGATCTGATCAAGCGCATCGATGGCAACGACGCTGGCAACAAGGACAGGCAGTAATGGCCATGGACGATACGGTCCGCAAATCCATTCTTGCCGCGGTGCCCAGTCTCCGCGCTTTCGCCATCTCGTTGTGCGGTAACGTCGACCGCGCCGACGACCTGGTGCAGGAAACGATGTTGCGCGCCATCGCCAACATCGACTCGTTCCAACCCGGGACGAACATGTCGGCATGGCTCTTCACCATTCTGCGCAACCATTTCCGCTCGGAATATCGCAAGCGCCGCCGCGAGGTCGAAGACAGCGACGGGCACTACGCCGACAGTCTGAAATCGCAGCCCGAACAGCACGGCCACGTCGAATTCGCCGAATTCCGCGAGGCGCTTGGACAACTGCCGTCGGACCAGCGCGAAGCGCTGATCCTGGTCGGCGCCTCGGGCTTCTCCTACGAAGAAGCGGCCAATATCTGCGGCTGCGCGGTCGGCACCATCAAGTCGCGCGTCAACCGTGCGCGCACACGGCTCGCCGAAATCCTCAACGTGCATAGCGCCGAGGATTTCGGACCCGACGAACAGACCCGCGCCGTGCTGGCAAGCGGCGAGTAGCCGCCTGCCCTCGCCGCGCTTTATTCCAGCTATTAAAGCCACGCGCGGCAACCGTGCGTGGCTTTTTATTGTCAGGGAACCCGTTGACGCGCCTGCGAGTTCACGCCGTATCGGGATCGAGTAAACGGAGTACGCCATGGCGCCGCGGCCGAACTGGAAGGGCTTCCTGAAACTGTCGCTGGTGTCGTGCGGGGTGTCGATGTATCCGGCGACCTCGACCAGCCAGCGCATCCGCTTCAACATCATCAACAAGGCGACCGGCAATCGCATCCGCAACGAAGTTGTCGATGCCGAAACAGGCGACCCGGTCGAGTCCGAAGACCGCGTCAAAGGCTATCAGGTCGAAAAGGGCGAATACGTCCTGCTCGAGGACGACGAATTGGACAATGTCGCGCTGGAAAGCACGCATACGATCGACATTGACGAGTTCGTGCCGATGTCGGACGTCGACCGCATCTATCTCGACGAGTCGTATTATATTGTCCCTCAGGACGAGGTCGCGCACGAGGCTTTCGCCGTTATCCGCGAAGCGATGAAAAAGGAAGACCTCGCCGGACTTGCCCGCGTCGTCGTCTACCGGCGCGAGCGCCTCCTCCTGCTGCGTCCGCGTGGCAAGGGGCTGCTGGCGACCACACTACGCTACAAGAACGAAGTGCGCGACGAGGCCGACTATTTCGACGATATCCCCTCGACCAAGGTGCCGGCCGACATGCTGAAGCTGGCGACCCATATTCTCGAGACCAAGAAGGGTAAATTCGACCCGGACAAGTTCGAGGATCGTTACGAAACCGCGCTGAAGGAACTGGTGAAGGCCAAACATGCTGGCCGCACCATCCAGGTGGCGTCCGAATCCAGACCGACTAATGTGATCAACCTGATGGACGCGCTGCGCCGCAGTGCCAAGGCAGACAGTAAGGCAGACGGCAAGGCGGACAGGCGAAAGACCACGCCCGCCAGTCGCAAACCGGCGGCGCGCGCCAAACGGGCGCCGGCGCGGCGCAAGGTCAAAAAAGCCAGTTAGGCGACGTCAATGGCCGGGCTGAAGACCTATCAGGAAAAGCGGCGGTTCGGCGTCACCGCCGAGCCGAAGGGCAAGATCGGCCGCAAATCCGGCCGCGCTTTCGTCATCCAGAAACACGCCGCCCGCCGCCTGCACTACGACCTGCGTCTCGAACTCGACGGCGTCATGAAAAGCTGGGCGGTCACGCGCGGCCCAAGTCTG
>JAUSBQ010000069.1 GCA_030651965.1 Pseudolabrys sp.
AGCGATCCGCGCGCTGTCGGTTGAAGGCCGCATGACGGTCTGCAACATGTCGGTCGAAGGCGGCGCCAAGGCCGGCTTCGTCGCGCCGGACGAGAAGATCTTCACCTACCTCAAGGGCCGGCCGATGGCGCCCAAGGGCGAAGCCTGGGATCAGGCGATGCGCTACTGGGAGACGGTGAAGTCCGACGCCGGCGCGCATTTCGACCGTGAAATCAGGCTGGATGCCGCCAAGCTGCCGCCGATCGTCACCTGGGGCACCAGTCCTGAACAAGTGGTCTCGATCAGCGGCCGCGTCCCGGTAGCGTCCGAAATCGTCGACGAGAAGAAGCGCATCGCGGCCGAGCGTTCGCTTGGCTACATGGGCCTTTCCGGCGGCGAGAAGATCACCGACATCAAGCTCGACCGCGTCTTCATCGGCTCCTGCACCAATGGCCGCATCGAAGACCTGCGCGCCGCGGCGAAAATTGCCGAAGGCAAGACCGTCAACGCCAATGTCTACGCCATGATCGTGCCGGGCTCGGGTTTGGTGAAAGAGCAGGCGGAAGCCGAGGGCCTCGACAAGATTTTCAAGGCCGCCGGTTTCGACTGGCGCGAGCCGGGCTGTTCGATGTGCCTCGCCATGAACCCGGACAAGCTGAAGCCGGAAGAGCGTTGCGCCTCGACCTCGAACCGCAACTTCGAAGGCCGTCAGGGCTACAAGGGCCGCACCCATCTGGTGTCGCCGGCGATGGCGGCGGCGGCGGCGATCGCCGGCCACTTCGTCGATGTAAGAGAGTGGAAGTAGCCTTGTAGCCCGGGTGGAGCGCAGCGAAACCCGGGGCGGACGATCAATCCTTCCCGGGTTACGCTTCGCTTCACCCGGGCTACGTTACTCCCACCAGCACGTCATGCGCGGCACGATCACCGTGCCGCTGACGCGATATTCCTGCACCAGTTGCGCGCGGCACTCACGTCTGGCGTTGGCGCTAAGACGATAGCGGCGCGGCTGGATGACGACGCGCGGACGCGCGCGCGTTACCGCCGCATCCGACGAACGCGCGCCGGACTGCGCCGAAGCCGGCGTGCCGGCCAGCAGCAGCGCGCCAACAAGCGCGAGCAGGCTCAGGAAAATCGCAGGGGTGAATATCCCTCGCTTCGCGTGTTTGACCGGCGGGGTCATATCAACGCCACTGCGACGCCAGGCGGCGATGGTTCTGGCCCGAGTGGCCCGTGTAGCGCTGCTGGCGCGGCGCGGGCGCCTGGGCGTAATGGCCGCTATAGGCCGGGCGCGACGAATACGACACCTTGGTGCGCGGCTCGTTGCAGCCGAAGAACTCGGCCGAGGCCGGCGCCACGCTGCCGGCGACCAGCGCCGCCGCCACGACCAGAAGTCCGAATGCTCTCGCCGACATCTCTAACCCACATTGTCTGCGCATGATCTTGTCCGAAAACCGGTTCCCACCCCCGATCTCGTCGGGGGCATGCTTTTCGGGATCATGCGTTGCCGTTGCCTTAATAGTTAACGGTCGCCCATTTCGATTGCTCCGTCAACCGCTTGGTCGGCGGCGCAACCTCGCCTACAACCTTGGCATGAGCGATTTCCATGACGATCCGCAGGCCTGGCGCGGGGTCCCCGCCCCTTCTCTGGCCGATATCGAGGCTTTGGCCTCCGACGCCTATGGCCGGCTGCCGGAGCGCTTTCGCGGCCTGTGCGAGGGCCTGATCATCCGGGTCGATGACTTCCCGACCGAGGAAGTCCTCGAATCCATGCAGGCCGAGACCGAATTCGATCTGCTCGGGCTGTTTCAGGGGGTCGGCTTGCCGTTCCAGCCGGCCAGCGAGTCGACCGGCCAGATGCCGAACATGGTCTGGCTCTACCGCCGCCCGATCCTGGATTACTGGGCCGAACACGAGGAGGCGCTGGGCGCCATCGTCACCCATGTGCTCGTGCACGAGATCGGCCACCATTTCGGGCTATCGGATGACGACATGGCAGCTATCGAAGCGGCGGCGGACTAAACCCTTCCGTCAAAAGCCGTTTCGCGGTAAAATGTTTGCCCTACTGGAATTGCCGGAAAGCAAAAGTCTCATGGAAAAGTTCGATCATCTGGAGGGCGTCGCCGCCCCGCTGCGGATCATCAATGTCGATACCGACATGATCATCCCCAAGCAGTACCTCAAGACGATCAAGCGCACCGGTCTGGGCAAGGGCCTGTTCTCCGAACAGCGCTATCTGGATGACGGCGCGGAAAACCCGGATTTCGTGCTCAACAAGCCGGCCTATCGCAAGTCCAAGATCCTGGTCGCCGGCGACAATTTCGGCTGCGGCTCGAGCCGTGAGCACGCGCCCTGGGCGCTGATGGATTTCGGCATCCGCTGCGTGATCTCGACCTCGTTCGGCGATATTTTCTACAACAACTGCTTCAAGAACGGCGTGCTGCCGATCCGCGTTTCGCCGGAAGACCTGGAGAAGCTGTTCGACGACGCCGAGCGCGGCGCCAATTCGACGCTGTCGATCGATCTGGAGAAGCAGGAAATCCGCGGGCCGGACGGCGGCGTCGTCAAGTTCGAGATCGACGCCTTCCGCAAGCACTGCATGCTCAACGGTCTCGACGACATCGGTCTGACCAAGCAGAAGGCCGACAAGATCGTCAGCTACGAGGCCAAGGCGCAGGCCGCGCGCCCTTGGGCCTAGCCTTTGGGCCTAGCCTTTGGGCGTAACGTCGGCTTCCTTCCGACCGGAATAGAAAACGGCTGCAACTGGCAAATCCGGTTGCGGCCGTTCTTGTTTCCAGACCCGGAACGTTAGAACTCTTTCCAGTTGGTCTCGCTGTTGACGGCGCTGGCAAGCTCCGCCTGCATCTTCTTGACCGGCCCGCCGCTATTGCCGCTGGCCGTCTGCTTCATTTGAACGACCGGACGCTGTTTCGCGGCAGCCGGCCCGCGCGACGGCGCGGCATAGGCCTTCGGCTTTTCCGCCTTTTCGAAGACGCGCTGCGTCTCCTGGCTTTCGTTGCCGATCTGGAAGAACGCGACCTGCTCGTCCATCGCCTTGGCCTGATGCTCGAGCGTCTTGGCGGTGGCGGCGTTTTCCTCGACCAGCGCCGAGTTCTGCTGGGTCACCTCGTCCATCTGCGTCAGCGCCTTGTTGATCTGCTCGATGCCGGTCGCCTGCTCGATCGAGGCATTGGCAATGTCGGAGACAATCGCCGCGACACCCTTGATCGATTCGACGATCTCGGTGAGCGAGGCGCCGGCGCGGCTGACCAGCTCGACGCCGTCCTTGACCTGGCCGTTGGAGTTGGTGATCAGGTCCTTGATATCCTTCGCCGCCTGCGACGAGCGCTGCGCGAGGCTGCGGACTTCCGAGGCGACGACGGCGAAGCCACGACCGGCTTCACCGGCGCGCGCCGCTTCCACCGCCGCGTTGAGGGCCAGAAGGTTGGTCTGGCGGGCGATTTCGTCGATGACGCCGATAATGTCGGAGATCTTGCGCGAGGAGTCCTCGATCTTCGCCATGGCTTCGACCGCCTTGGCGACGACCTGACCGCCGCGATCGGCGACGTCGCGCGTCGCGGACGCCGACTGGCTGGCCTGCTGGGCGTTCTCGGCGTTCTTCTTCACCGTCGCGGACAACTCTTCCATCGCGGCGGAAGTTTCTTCCAGGCTGGCGGCCTGCTCTTCGGTGCGCTGCGACAGGTCGGTCGTACTGGTCGAGATTTCCGCCGAGGCGTTGGTGACTTCGCGGCCGGAGGCCTTGATCTCGCCGATGGTCGCGCTGACTTTCTGCGCCATCAGTTGGACGGCGCTGGCGATCTGGCCGACCTCGTCCTTGCGGCCGATGCCCGGAACCGTGATGGCGAAGTTGCCACCCGCGACATCTTCAAGTGGTTTCACCAGAGCTTTGAGGGGTTTGGCTATTGTCAACGCGCCGAACACCGCCGAACCGATTAGGATCACGATTGCCACGAAGCCGACAACGAGTCCAATGCGTTCAGACGATGTCATCGATTGCGCGGCATTGGCCACTTCCCTTTCCGCCAAATTACTTGCGACGCCTGCCACTTGGTCGATATTTTTTTCGAGTTCGGCAACCATCGGCAGGGTGCGTTCGCGTGCAATACGCTGGGCCTCGCCGTTTAATGATGCGGCGCGTGCTTGCGCCTCTGTAGTAGTTTGTGCTTGCGCCGTGATGGCTTCACTTCTAACCGCCGCTATCTGCTTACTGGCAGCCACATAGTCATCGACAAGGCTCTTGGCCTTTTCCATCAAGGTACGGTTCTCAGGAACGCGAAGCGATTGGATCAGTGTATCGATGTACTGATGAGAGGCTTTTTGCCACGTTTCCAGTTGACCAAGCGCCCGCTTCATGTCGGCGTCGGACTGGGCAAGACGGATATCGCGTACGCTGATTTGCATACCGCGTTCGGACGCTTTGGCGGCTTGAAGATTGTTCGAGATGTGCTGCTGCGTGACGGCCGTATTGTTCGCGGCACGAACCGAGGCGTTGCCCATCATTTGTGTCGCTATCATCGTCGCCATGAGCAGGACGCCCAGGCCAGACATGATAGACAATTTGATTCCGATGCTGATGTTAGAGAGACGAAACATTTGATTTCCCCCGGGAGAAACGTGCTTCTTGTGACGTGATAAGGCGTGAGGTTTGCGCCGGCGGCGATATGCCATCTGCTGCGATTGTCTAATGATCGGCGACGCCGTCATGGACCGACAAGAGGTTCGGCAGGTCGATCAGCGCGGTCATGATGTTTTCGTGGGTGACCAGGCCGCTCAGGAAATCGGTCTGCTGACCATGCGCGGTGCGCGGCACCGGCTGGATTTGAGCGGCATCGACCGAGACGATGTCGAGCACGCGGTCGCCGATCAGGCCGACCTGACGGCCGCCGATCTGGACGATGATGACGATGTGCAGCGGCGTGGTTTCGGTCAGACCCTGGCCGAAACGGCAACGCAGGTCGACGATCGGGACAATGGCGCCGCGCAGGTTGAGGACGCCGCGCACATAATCCGGCTGCTTCGGCAGATGGGTGACGTCCGACCAGCCTTTGATTTCGCGCACCGCCATGATGTCGACCCCGTACTGATCGTCACCGATGGCGAAGCTGATGAATTCGGTGCGCGCCGGCCCGGTGGACACGGCTGCGGACGTGCCGTGATCCGCGGCAACGCGGCGGCTGTCGATTTCCAAGGCCGAGGCCTGGCCGGAATACTGGCCGGTCGGTTGAGTGGCGGTTTGGCTCATGGGCGGCCCCCGTTAGCGGTTGCCCGCGATTTCTCGCGGGGCATCACGAACGGGCTGCTTTGGTCGCCGCCTTGGCGGAAATTGAGTTCGAACCGGTCTGCCGCAAGTGTGCCGTACCCAAGTACGGGACGGAACTTAAATCGGGGTCTATTTACCTAATAAACTAGATTGAGATTGAGCGGATTTTTTAAGACTGGCTTTAAGTTCTCGGCCGAGCCGGTACTACAGGTCGATCTTGTTATAGATCGTGATGTTCAGCCCGATTTTCTCGCTCGAGAGCGCGACCGCCGCGGTGAAGGTTTCGTGGCCTTCTATCTTGCCGCTGGCGATGGCGGCGCGGATCGCCTTCTCGATTTCGCCTTGCGCGGTGAAGCTTGCGGCTTTCAGAAACCGGTCAACCGCCGCCTTCAGGGCCTTGTCGCCCAGAACTGGCGTGTTACCGGCTGCCGCTTTTTTGCCCGAGACTGCCATTTTTCACTTCGCTGATTTTGCCGCCTAATTCTTAAGCCACCGCGGCAGGCGCGCCACCTTTAATTTGCCGGCTCAGTTAATGGCGCAAGGTCCGCAGGCGGAACCCGGCGGCGTTATCTAAACATATAAGTTTCACTTTGCCCCGTCCCGATCCGCCGTATGATCACACCTGCGCAGACACCCGGGGGGGTGCAGGCCCGGCCTCGTGCCGCGGGCCTCGGACAGTTCAACCATCGACGATAGGAGCTGGCGTTGAGTTATTTTTCACAGTCAAAAGGTGGCGACACCAAAGGCGACACCAAGAGCCCCGCCGGCGGCCCGGCCGAGGTGAAACTGGATACGGCGCGTAAATCGTCGCCATCGCAGGAAATCGTGTCCACGCTCGGACCGGGGCTTCTGATCACCGGCAATATCGTCAGCACCGGCGCCGTGCAGGTTCACGGCCGCATCATCGGCGACATTCATGCCGCGCGCCTGCTGATTTGCAAAGGCGCCGTGGTCGAAGGCAAGGTCACCGCGCAGGAAGCCGTGATTGAAGGCAGCTTCAAGGGCACCATCCACGGCAACAGCGTGAAGCTTCAGGCCACCGCCGTCGTCGACGGCGAGATCTTCAAGCAGTCGCTGGTGATCGAACAGAACGCGCAGTTCGAAGGCGTGTCACGCCGGCTCGAGACGCCGGTCGAAGCGCCGTCGAGCGAGCAGGTCAGCGGCCGCAGCGGCGCCCCGGCGATCGCACTGGTCCCGGACGCGGCGCCGGCCGAACAGCCTTATGTGAACGGCCATGGCATAAACGGCGCCGCGCCGGCCGGACAGAGCTACTAGACCGCAAACGAACCAAATCGGAAAAGGCGCGGACATTGTCCGCGCCTTTTTGCATTTTCAAACCGGCGCGTTCTAAGTGGTTCTTGCCGCGATCGCTTCCGCGATCATCACCGTGCGCCGCGCCATCTCGGCATGCAGGCGCTCGACCATGCGGCCGTCGATCGACACCACGCCCTTTGACTTGTTCTCCGGCAATTCGAACGCGGCAATCATCTTGCGCGCCCAGGCGACTTCGTCATCGGTCGGCGAGAAGGCCGTGTTGCAAGGGGCGATCTGATTGGGATGGATCAGCGTCTTGCCGTCGAAACCGAATTCGACGCCCTGCTTGCACTCGGCAACAAAGCCCTCGGCATTGCCGAGATCGTTGTAGACGCCATCGAGAACCTCGACGCCGTGAATGCGCGCGGCGGCAAGGCACATCGACAGCCACGGCAGCATCGGCGCCCGGCCGGGCACCAGGCGCGCGCGGGTATCCTTGGCAAGATCGTTGGTGCCCAGGACGAATCCGGACAGCCGCGTCTCGGTGTCCCTGGCGGCGGCGGCGATCGCCTGGATGTTGAAGATGGCCAGCGGCGTCTCGATCATCGCCCAGACCCGCGTCTTCACCGGCGTATGCATATCGAGCAGGCGGCGGCCGATCATTTCCAGCGTATCGGGATTGGACACTTTCGGGATCAGGATGGCGTCCGGCGCGGCGTGCGCCGCGGCCGCCAGATCGTCGGCATGCCACGGCGTATCGACGGCGTTGACGCGGATGAACACCTCGCGCGAGCCGAACCCGCCGGCCTTCACGACATCGGCGACTTGCTGGCGCGCCGCGTCCTTGGCGTCGGGCGCGACGGAATCTTCCAGATCGAGAATGATGCCGTCGGCCGGAAGGGTCTTGGCCTTCTCCAGCGCGCGGGCGTTGGAGCCCGGCATATAGAGGACGCTGCGGCGCGGACGAATGGTCATGCTGAATTCCCGCTTCAATTGGCCTGACCTTATAACGTAGCAAGGGATGTGCCACCAGAATGTCGGAAGGCCGAGGCAAAGCATGGCTGGCGCGGCGATGCGATTTGGCGTGACGCATGCTCCGCTCATTCCCGCGCAGGCGGGAATCCGGTCTCTGGCCAAAATATTCTGCTAGTTCGCGCCGACCGTATAGCGCCCCGGATATCGTGGCGGCCCGCCACCGGCCTCGCCGGGCTTGAGTATCTTGTAAAGCTGAAAGCGGTCGCCGTCGGCCACCAGCTGCAGGCGGCCGGGATCGGGATTGGGCGCTTCGTCCTCGGTGAACAGGACATAGAGATAATCGAACTTGGTCCAGTTCATCCAGAACGCCGGCGTGTTCGGCTGCGGATGCTCGACGGCGACGATCAGTTGCGAGACCGATGGCGGCGTGCCGTCGTGCAGATCGGCGTAGTCGGCATATTTCGGCTTCACATGCAGCACCTGCTTGCCGGGCACGGTGAACACCGTCGTAACCAGCGCCGAGCGCTCGATGGTGGCAATGCAGGCGGCGTGGACCAGGCCGAGATCGTGCACGTCGTCGCCGCTGGCGCGGTCGGCATAGGCAACGAAGACCTTCGAACCCGGCACGATGCGCTTGACCGACGACCGAAACTGGCTGGTCGAATCCGACAGCTGCGTCCAGTTGTAGTCGATCTCGATCAGCCGGCCGGCGATCAGGACAACGAGGATGACCATGAAGCCGCGCCGCACCAGACGGCGGCGCAATTCCAGATCGCCGCAGGCGAACAGGATGAAGGCGACGCCGATCGGCACACGCTGATCGGTCATGTAAGTGTCGAACATCACGCGCGGCAAAACGAGATAGATCACGGTGCCCACCGCGAGAGCGACGAACACCAGCGGGTGAAATTGCAGGACGCGATGACGGACGGCCCAGACCAGGCCCGCGACCATGACGCTGACCAGCGCGAAGGCGGTGATGTCCGAATAATTGGCGATGATATACATCAAGCCGTCGATCTTGCCGCGCTGGTCCCAATAGATGCCCGAGGCGAGATTCATCGTCGGGCTGGCGGCAAGCAGCGGGGCGGCGGCAAGGAACGGCAGACCGCTGCAAACGAAATCGACGGCGCGCATCGGCCATGCCTGATCGCGGCGCTGCCACAGACGCAGCAATTCGAACGACAGCACGCCGATACCGTAGATGCCGAGCGCCGAGAGATGGCAGAAGAACAACACGACGACGCAGGCGGACGACAGCGCCATGCGGATCGGCCAAGCGCGCTCGCGCACCGCGACCCAGCCGGCGAGCGCCCAGAGCGCGACGCCGATGCCGAAAATATAATTCATCAAGCCGACGAGGAAGACGTAGTTGTAAAGCAGCGGAATGGCGAACAGCGGCATCGCCGACCAGCGGCCGATCAGCGCGCGATTGAGAACCAAAGTTCCCGATACGATCAGCGCGAACATCGTGACCATGTAGACTTGGCCGGCCGTGTAGATGTTCATGACCTGCGCCAAGGTCGGGACGATGAAATCCATGGTCAGGTTGGGGATCACCTGCCAGTTGATTTCGTAGAATTCGGCCAGCTTCGGATTTTTCGCCAAGGTTGCGATCACCTGCATGCGCGACAGGTGATTGACGTAGTCCGACAGCGGCGGCAGCGGATGCGTCCAGATCGGGATCGAGATCAACAGCGTAAAGGCCGCGAAAAGCACGCCGATCTGCGCGCCCGAAAATCCGTGCGAGCGGAAGCCCGGCGCGGCAGGTTCCGCGACGATCGGCTTGTTCGGTGAAAGCATCAAAAACCCGGTTTCAGCTGCCTTTTGCAGGATTCGACCTGAACACATGATGAACGCATCGGGTTTATTGCGGCAGGTTGCTGCTGCGTGAGCGCGGCCCGCTTGCCGCCAAAGACGGGCACCCTCAAGGTTCCATGGCCACCGCGCATGACGCTTGCTTCGGCGGTTACGGTATGGAAAGGAACCGCCACACACCGGATGCAAAAGCTATGACTTTCCCGCAGCGTTTGATCGACGGCTACAACGCCTTTGCCGAGGGCCGCCTGCTCGATGAGCAGAACCGCTATCGCGAACTGGCCGAGGCGGGGCAGTCGCCGGAAATCATGGTCGTCGGCTGCTGCGACTCGCGCGTGTCCCCGGAGGTCATTTTCGACGCCCGGCCCGGCGAGCTGTTCGTCGTGCGGAACGTCGCCAATATCATTCCGCCTTATTCGCCGGACGGCCAGGCGCATGGCGTCTCGGCCGCGCTGGAGTTCGGCGTCGCGGCGCTGAAGGTGAAGCATATCGTCGTTCTCGGCCACGCCCGCTGCGGCGGTGTCAAAGCCTTCGCCGAGGATGCCGAGCCGCTGTCGCCCGGCGACTTCATCGGCAAATGGATGCAATTGATGGCGCCGGCGGCCGACAAGGTCGGCCCGCGCGGCGCGCTTTCCGCCGTCGATTATCTGACGCGGCTGGAGCAGGCCAATATCGCCAACAGTCTCGACAACCTGATGACGTTTCCGCGCCTGGCCAAGTTGATCGAGCGCGGCAGCATCCAGACGCACGGCGCTTATTTCGGCGTCGCCAGCGGCGAGCTTTATGTGATGGACGAAACCGGCGGCTCATTCAGCCGCGTCCCGGCGAACGGACCGGCGTTTCAGACGCCGAGGTTTTAGCTCGCTTTTTATCCCTCCCCGGCTACGGGGAGGGATAAGAATGAGTGGTTACGCCGCCTTGCGCTTGGCCTGAATGAGCTTGCGGTTGATCAGGCTCTCGGCGATCTGGATCGCATTGAGCGCCGCGCCCTTGCGCAGGTTGTCGGAAACCACCCACATCTCGATGCCGTGCTCGACGGTTGGGTCGGTGCGAATACGGCTGATATAGGTCGCGTCCTCGCCGGCGCTTTCATAGGGCGTCGCGTAGCCGCCCGGCTCGCGCTTGTCGATGACAAGGCAACCCGGCGCGCTGCGCAGAATCTCCCGCGCCTCATCGTCGGAAATCGGATTCTCGAACTCGATATT
>JAUSBQ010000074.1 GCA_030651965.1 Pseudolabrys sp.
TGGCGGGCTCATCGGGTCCGGCACGGCGGCCTATGCGGTGTCGGAGGCGGCCAACGATCTCGCCGTCACCCGTTACCATCCGGTGCCGCCCGGCTGGCCGGCGCGGCAGCGTCTGACCATCACCGTGATCGCCGACCTGCACGCCGCCGGCCCCAACATGGGGCTGGCGCGCGTCGCCGACGTGGTCGATGCCGCCAATGCGCTGAATTCCGACCTGATCGTGCTGCTGGGGGACTTTTTCGCCACCCACCGGTTCATCACCGAAGTGGTGCCGCATGCCGCCTGGGCGGGGCAACTGGCGCGCCTGAGGGCGCCGCTCGGGGTCCATAGCATCCTCGGCAATCACGACTGGTGGCACGACATCAAGGGCACGCGCGCGGCGCTGGCGGCGGTGCGCATCCCGGTGATGGAAAACGACGCGGTATTGCTCGGCGAGCCCGGCCGGCGTTTCTGGCTGGCCGGTCTCGGCGACCAACTCGCCTATTTCATCGGCCACAGGCAGTTTCGCGGTGTCGACGATTTGCCGGGTACGCTTTCGAAGATCACCACCGCTGACCCGGTGATTCTGCTGGCGCATGAGCCCGATATTTTCACGCAAGTGCCGGGCCGCGTCGCGCTGACCTTGGCCGGCCATACCCATGGCGGCCAGATCCGCCTGCCTCTGATCGAGCCGTTCTGGGCGCCGTCGGAATACGGCGCGCGCTTCGCCTATGGCCACATCGTCGAGCAGAACCGCCACATGATCGTGTCCGGCGGGCTCGGCACCAGCAAGGTGCCGCTGCGCCTCGGCATGCCGCCGGAAATCGTCCGCGTGACATTGGGCGTCTAGCGCTTTTCTTGCCCCGGCCGCAGAGCCGGGGCCGTTCCAAACTCGGTCACCGTAACGGTCCCGGTTCTACGGCGCATCACTGCGTGCTGCGCCGTGCCCGGGACACGAGACCCATAAAAAAAAACGGCGCCCGAAGGCGCCGTTTTTGCAGAAGACCAAAGGTCTCAAAATCAGTCGAACATCGACTTGACCGAAGCCAAGCGCGGGCTGAACGGCGAGTCGCCCTGATTTGGCGCCAGCACGACGACGACCGCGCCGGGCTTGACCCGGTTATAGAGGTCGATGATGTCCTCGTTGGTCAGGCGGATGCAGCCCGAGGAAATCGCCTGGCCGATATATTCCGGCTGGTTGGTGCCGTGGATGCGGTACATCGTGTCCTTGTTGCCTTCGAACAGATAGAGCGCTCGCGCGCCCATCGGGTTCTGCGGGCCGGGGCCGACGAAGTTCGGCACATCCATGCGCTTCTTGATGTCGGCGGTCGGCGTCCAGGTCGGCCATTCGGTCTTGCGGCCGACCTTGGCGACGCCGGTGAACGCCAGAGCTTCTTCGCCGACGGTGACGCCGTAGCGGATCGCCTTGCCGCCTTCCTGCACGTAATAGAGATAGCGCGCGTCCGAATCGATGACGATCGTTCCGGGCAGTTCCTTGCGGTGGTAGTTGACGATGTGGCGGCGATAGGGCTCGGCAATCGTCGCCTTTTCGTAGGGCGCCGCCGCCAGGAGCTTCTTGTCGCGCGGCGTCATGTTGGCTTCCGAGGCCGGCTCCATGGTCGACTGCATGCAGCCGCCGAGCAGCAGTCCGACGCCAAACAGAGCCACGATCAATGCCTTAGGCCGCATTTTATCCTCTTTCCACGGTCGCTTTTGCAGCGCCGCGACTGTGCGATTCACCGTATCCATTAAGCCATGTAGGTCAGCGATAGCTACGCTTCTGGCCCTTCTCCATGCGGCTTCCTGTGGACCTGTTGCAGGAATGCCGCACTCAACTATAGTCCGGTCCGGAGCCCCTGAAGGTAGGCCGGGCCAAGCGAAATCCAGTCTGCCGGGAAGATGTTAAGAGAGGGTTTACCATAACGGTCGGATTGTCGGGGACGGCGGGCAGGCGTCTCGCGGCGGCGAAACGTCACGATAGAACACGAATGCCTGCGCAATTTTGCCCCAGTTGATGACCACATAATCAACCCGGGACGAGACCCAAGGACGGACTGGAGAAGATTGAAATGAATCCCCCGAAGGCGCACGAGAAGTCGCCTGCGCGCCAACAGCAGCAGCAACAAGGCTCCGCGAGCCAGACTGCCTCACTCAACGACCGTTACGGCAAGATTGGAATTTCCGCCGTTGCCGGCGCCTGCCAGCACAAGGGCGAGAAGCGTCCCGCCACCGGCAACCGGTTCGTTCCGCGCGACAGCGACTGAGCGGCAAGCGGCTGCGTCACCGCGCGCCGCTCGATTGACGGTCCATCGCAAAGGGTATCCCTGCGCCATCAGGCCCGCGCGCGGCCAGTTTTGCCTTGCGCGAAGCGGCACGATCGGGCCATGAGAGACGCACCTTACGCAAAAGGGTGCGGCGTTAAATGCTCTCTGTTTACGTCCAGAACGGCACGGCGCTGGAGCGGGTTCACGTCGAGAGCGGCGGCGAACTGCCCGAGGCCGCGGTGTGGATCGATCTGATCACGCCGACGGTGCAGGAAGACCGCAAGGTCGAGGCGCTGCTCGGCATCGCGGTGCCGACGCGCGAGGAAATGCAGGAGATCGAGGTCTCCAGCCGTCTCTATGTCGAGAACGGCGCGCGCTACATGACCGCGACCTTGATGTGCCAGTCGGACACGGCGACGCCGAAGACCACCGCCGTCACCTTCATTCTCTCCAGGCATCGTCTGTGCACCGTGCGCTATGACGACCCGCGCCCCTTCGCCATCGTCGAGCACAAGCTCGGCCGCGCCTGCGGTCCGAAGGTCACAGGCGACAGCGTGCTGATGGACCTGCTCGACGCGGTCATCGACCGCTCGGCCGATATTCTCGAGCGGGTCGCGGCCGAGGTCGATCAGGTGTCCCTGATGATTTTCGAGCCGGCCCAAGTCCAGGTGCAGCAGTCCTATAACGACGTGCTCAAGGCGCTCGGCCGCAAGGGCGATCTCACCTCCAAGGTGCGCGAGAGCCAGGTCTCGGTCGGCCGCCTGCTGTCGTTTCTCGTGCACGAAGCCGAGGTGATGAAGTGGAACAAGGAAGTGCGCGCGCAGTTGCAGTCGATGCAGCGCGACGTGCTCTCGCTCACCGACCACGCCTCGTTCCTGTCCAATAAAATCACTTTCCTGCTCGACGCCATGCTCGGCGTCGTCAACATCCAGCAGAACGCCATCATCAAGATCTTCTCGATCATGGCGGTGGTGTTCATGCCGCCGACGCTTGTTGCGTCGGTCTACGGCATGAATTTCCATACCGGCATGATCGAGCTCGACTGGAAGTACGGCTATCTGTGGGCGCTGAGTCTGATGGTCGTCGTCGCCATTCTGCCGATCGCGTTCTTCAAGTGGAAGAAGTGGCTGTAGGGCAGGGGCGCTTGCTCTCTCCGTTCGTCCCCGCGAAAGCGGGGACCCAGCGCTGAGCTTATCGTCGGCAGGAATCGACCGGGGGCACGATTAGCGGCGTGACTTCTCATCGTAACCTTGAGTAAGCCTTTTCATCAGCCTCGTCAGACCACTCGGTAAAAAGCACAAATGGGTCGCCCGAATTTCTCGGCGTCTTTCCGCCCACTGCGACTTTGTGCTCGGCATTCGGAAGCATGACCGCGTTTTCGGTCGAGACCTTTGCAATCCGGTTGGGCGTGCGGGTGGGGATTTGATTTGCGGCAAATGCAGCCCCCACCCGTCTCCGCGCGACGTGCGGAGCCACCCTCCCCGAAGGCGGGGAGGGATAAGAAAGGCCGCTGTTTGAAAACTGAATCGGTGCTTGCACGACGGCGCGCACACACGAACGCCCACCCGCGCCCCCGCGCGGCGCCTTAATTCATCAACGAGCGCAGCGGCACGTCGAGCGTATAGACAAAGCCGCTGGGTTCGTAGTCAAGCTGCACATGGCCGTTCAGTTGCTGTCCCAGCGAGCCCATCAACCGGGTGCCGAAACTGCGGTGGCTCGGTTGAGCAACGGCCGGACCGTTCTTCTCCGTCCATATCAGACGCAGCCTCTTGTCCACGTCGTCGACGTTCCAGGCGATGTCGACGTGGCCGGACGGCACCGACAGCGCGCCGAATTTTGTCGTGTTGGTGCAGAGCTCATTGATGGTCATGGCCAGTGCGATCACGGCGCCCGATGTGATCCTGATATCGGGCCCGAAAATCGTAAAGCGCGCGGTTTCCTGGCTGTCGTAAGGCTCGGTAGCGCCGCGCAGAATATGAGCGAGGCTGGCATTGGCCCAGCTCGCCTGCATCAGCAGATCGTGCGCGCGGCCGAGCGCGCCGAGCCGGCCGTCGATCGTCTCGAGGCCGTGGGCGACGCTGGTCGCGTTGCGCAGGCTTTGTGACGCAATGGAGCCGACGATGGCCAGCGTATTCTTGATGCGGTGATGCAACTCATCGAGGATGAGCTGTTGCAGCTTGTCCGCCGCCTCGCGCTCTTTGGCGTCGATGCCGGCCTGGGCGAGCAGGGCCTTGGCGTCGATGCCGGCCTGCACCAGCAGCAGCCGAAGACTGTCGTTCTCCGCCGTCAGGATTTCCTCGGCGCCTTTGAGCGGCGCGATCTTCAGCGTGCCGGCGCCGACCATTTCCTGGATTTCCGCGATCATGTCCTTGGTCGCGAGCGGCTTGCCGAAAAACTTGCTGTTTTCCGGTTTTTCGGCATCGGTCAGCTTCACTTGACCGGAGACAAGAACGATCTTGATCGCCGGCCATCGCTTGTGCACAGCGTGCGCCAGTTTCAGCCCGTCCAGGGTGCCGGGCATCTGGATGTCGGTGAAAAGCAGGGAAATGTCCGAGCGGGATTCGAGGATCGACATGGCCTGGTCGGCATTGACCGCTTCGATGGCGTTGAAGCCCGCATCCTCGACAATGTCGATGGCCCGCATCCGCAGGACCATTTCGTCCTCGACGACGAGGACGTTGGGAATCGCGTTGGCTAACGTCATGAAGACCGGCCTGCTTTCATGCCCGCTCATGCGCCTATCCAGGCCGGATTACGAGAAATATGTATTTTTACAGACACGGAACTTTTCAGGCGCGGCGATATTTGCCGTCCGACACGGGGCAGATCAGACCGTTCGACAATTTGAATCGAAGCTGGTCGCGCCTCGAAAGCGCCCGTTCGGCATGGCGGCGAATGGCGGAAACCGCGCGGGCCTGTGCGCGTTCTTCAAGGCATAGGAAAACCGACCATGGGAAAACCACGCATCGTCGTCACCTGTCCGCGGACCGGAGTCACCGTCATCAGCAACTTTGCCTATGAGGATGTGGCGGGGCCGAACAACAAGACGATCCTGTTTGCCTGCGCCTGCGGCGAGACGCACCGGGTGATTTATGCCGGCCGGCATGGTGACCGTTATGGCGACCGGCGCAATACGCTGCCGTCGTCGCCCGCGCCGGACAACAACCGCGCTTCGTGAGCGTGGCAAGCGTCAGACGTGCTGGCCGCCATTGATGTGGATTTCGGCGCCGTTGACGTAGGAGCTGGTCTCGGTACACAGCACGTAGATGATCTTGGCCACTTCGTCCGGCGTGCCGAGGCGCTGCATCGGGATTTGCTCGACGATCTTGTCGGTGCCCGGCGACAGAATCGCGGTGTCGATCTCGCCCGGCGCAATCGCATTGACGCGAATGCCGAGCCGGCCGAAGTCCGACGCCATCTCGCGCGTCAGCGACGCCAATGCCGCCTTCGACGTCGCGTAAGCCGCGCCCGCGAACGGGTGCACGCGCGAGCCGGCGATCGAGGTGACGTTCACCACCGCGCCCTTGGCGGCCTTGAGTTCGTCGACCAAGCCGCGCGCCAGCATGATCGGCGCGAAGAAATTCACCGCAAAGACGCGCTGCCAGGTGCCGATATTGGTGTCGAGCGAGCCGAGCCGTTTGCCGGCATCGGCCTTGGGCGAAATCGCCGCGTTGTTGACCAGCGCATGCAGTTCGCCGTTCTCGACGCGGCGCTTGATCTCGGCGATCGCTTCCATCGTGTTGGCCTCGTCCGAGAGGTCGACCTGGATGTGGTCTTCGGGGCCGGCGTCCCACGGGCAGTTTTCCGGAAACGGATGCCGCGAGCAGGTGATGACGCGCCAGCCTGCGGCCGAAAAGCGTTTCACCGTTGCATGCCCGATGCCGCGGCTGGCGCCGGTCAGCAGCAACGTGCGGCGCGGCTGGTTTGTCTGCGAAGTCGGCATTGCAGTCCTTATGACTAGAACTCGTCATCCTGAGGTGCGAGCGAAGCGAGCCTCGAAGGAGGACGGGAGATTACCTTACGGATAGAGCCGCGTCTTGCTCCACGCCTCGCCTGGCGCGGAGCGCTTGAACACGACGCGGTCGTGCAGGCGGAACGGCCGGTCGTGCCAGAATTCGATCTGGGCGGGCACGATGCGGTAGCCCGACCAGTTCGGCGGCCGCGGCACGGCGCCGATGGCGTATTTGGCGGCGTTGACCGCGATCGCCTTTTCAAAGGCGAGCCGGCTTTCCAAAGGCTGCG
Source organism: Pseudolabrys sp. (assembly GCA_030651965.1). GTDB lineage: Bacteria > Pseudomonadota > Alphaproteobacteria > Rhizobiales > Xanthobacteraceae > Pseudolabrys. Next base: position 6,486 of record JAUSBQ010000074.1, read on the forward strand.
ATTGCTTGCTCGCCCAGGCGCCGATCTGCGCCTGCTTCGGCCGCGAGGCGAAATAGGCGTCGGCTTCCTCCGCCGTCACGTTTTCGACGTGGCCGCGCACGCGCACCTGGCGGTTCAGCGACTTCCAATGGAACACCAAGGCGGCTTTCGCCGTGGCGGCGAGTTCCTGGCCCTTCTGGCTGTCGACGTTGGTGTAGAAGACGAATCCGCGGCTGTCGGCGCCCTTGAGCAGCACCATGCGCGCATTCGGCATGCCGGAGGTATCGACGGTCGCCACCGTCATGGCGTTCGGATCGCGCGGTTCCGACGCGGTGGCGTCGGCCAGCCATGCGGCAAACAGCGCCATCGGCTCGTCGGCCTCGGTGAAATCACCAGTCGTTAACCTAATCGTGCGTTCAATTGGCGTTGTATCGGACATCGTCGGAGTGCTCGCGTGGACGGTCAAAAGACCAGTCAGCAGACCTGTCAGAAGTTCCACTGTTCCAGCCTATATAGTGGAGTTGGACCGCTGCGCCTATGGCGTGGCGCGGCGGTGGCTCTCGCGCTGGCGGTGGGCTGCGGCGGTTGCAGCCTGTCCTCGCAGTTCGACAGCGTTTTTAGCTCGAGCGACAAGGACGTCACCGGCTCGATCACGCCGCCGCCGGGCTCCAAGCAGTCCGACGAACTGCCGCCGGCCGCCGATCTCGCTTATGCCAAGGTCGCGGCCAGCGAGGTGCTGGCGCGCGGCCGCAAGGATTCCAGCCAGCCGTGGGAAAATCCGGCGACCGGTGCGCGCGGCACTGTAACCCCAATTGCCACCGCCTATCCGCAAGGCGGCGGCACCTGTCAGGATTTCCTGGCCAGCTATGTGAAAGGCCCGTCGCAGTCCTGGCTGCAAGGCGAGGCCTGCAAGGCCGGCAAGGGCAAGGGTGCGGCCTGGGAAGTCCGCTCGCTGAAGCCCTGGAAGCGGTCCTAAGAGCTTGCGCGCTGCCGCCATTTCGGGTGAGGCGCGTTGCAAGTCTGTGACAGGAACCCCACATTAAGTCCGATTCGCCGGCAGACGCCGGCGGGCAGGGGCTTCATTCGAACCAGTTGACGGAGTGACGAAGGATGCGCGACCCCTACACCATTCTGGGGGTTTCCAAGGGTGCGAACGCGGCGGAGATCAAAGCCGCCTACCGCAAGCTTGCCAAGAAACTGCATCCCGACGCCAACAAGCACGACGCCAAGGCGGCCTCGCGCTTTTCCGAATTGAACGCGGCTTACGAAATCGTCGGCGACGACGACAAGCGCAAGGCCTTCGACCGCGGCGAAATAGACGCCGAGGGCAAGCCGAAGTTTCAGGGCTTCGAGGGCGCGCATCCGGGTGGCGGCGGCTTTGGCCAGAATGGCGGATCGGGCGGCTTCGAAAGTTTCAGTTTCGGCACCGAGGGCTTCCAGCGCCGGACCGGTGGTGGCGGAGGCGGCGGGTTCGAGGACCTGCTGCGCGGCATGTTCGGCGGCCGGGCGTCACCCGGCGGCGGCGCGCGCGGCCACGCCAATCAGTTCGAGCCTGAAGACTTCGGCTCCAATGTCGG
>JAUSBQ010000080.1 GCA_030651965.1 Pseudolabrys sp.
ACGTTGTTGTAGTAGCCGTCGCGGGCAAGCTGCTTGAGCCGCTCGGCATGCTTGGGCGCCAGGTCGGTGCGCAGCTTGATGACGATGCGGCCCTTGGTGGTGTCGATGACGATCGTGTTCTGCGGGTCGGTCCCGGCCGGCAGTTTCGGCGCCTGTGCGAAGGCGGGCGCGGCGACGGCAGCGTAAAGGGCGAGCGCAAAAGCGAGCTTGACGATGCGGATCATGAATTCTCCCGGAATTTAGGCTTTGGCCGAAAAGCGCTTCTTGAGCCGCGCCACCACGTTGGCCGGAACGAAGGCGGACACGTCGCCGCCCATGGCGGCGATCTGGCGCACCAATGTGGCGGTGATCGGGCGCACCGCCGGCGACGCCGGCAGGAACACGGTCTGCACGTCCGGCACCATAGTCTCGTTCATGCCGGCCATCTGCATCTCGTAATCGAAATCGGTGCCGTCGCGCAGGCCGCGGATCAGCACACTGGCGCCGGCCTTGCGCGCCGCCTCGACGACGAGGTTGTCGAACGTAATGCAGGCAATTTCGCAATTGGCCGCGCGGCCGATCGGCGCAAAGGTCTCGTCGAGCATCGCCAGCCGCTCGTCGGCGGAGAAAAGAGGCGCCTTGCCGGGGTGGACGCCGATCGCCAGCACCAGCCGGTCGGCCAGACGGACAGCGTGGCGCACCACATCGATGTGGCCGTTGGTGACGGGGTCAAACGACCCCGCGTAAAGGGCGATCCGAGGCATGAGCGGGGTCTAACCCGCCCTTTTAGCGCCCGCAAGGGCGGCCGGCGGCCGGACCTGTGCTGTTTTGAACCTTTCGCCCCCTCGCCCGTTATCGCGGCGAACCTCTGTGACGTTTTGAACCATTTGCCCGGAGGGCGCGACTGATGGTCGTGCCAACCAAGGAACGTAGCGCCATGCTCAAGACGATCTCCGCCATCCTTTCGGCCGCCGCGATTGCCGCCGTCATCACGGTCTTTTCCAGCCCGACCAGCAAGGTCGATGCCGGCCCGCTGGCAGCGCCGGCCGAGGCAGCGATCAAATCCTGCATCCAGCGGCCCTGGCCCTACCTCAATTGCGTTGGCACCGAACTGGGCAACCAGAAAATCCGCCTGGTCACCACCGAGCGCCTGGCCCCGTAATTTTAAGCCCGTATCCTTGAATGAACCGGCCCGTCCGGTGTTAGTCCTCGGAGCACTTCGCCCCGGGGACTTTTCAATGACACCTTGGCTGCGCCTCCTTTGCCTGGCATTTTTCGTCGCGCCCGTCCCCGCGCTGGCGCAGGTGCCGCCGAGTGCGGCCGAGATCGCCGCCTATCGCGATCTGCACGCCGCCGCGGCCAAAGGCGACACCGCCGCGATCGAACGGCTGGTGAAAGCCGGCAGCCCGCTGGACGCGCGCGACAGCCACAAGCGCACGCCGCTGCACGTCGCCGGCCATCTTCGCCGCCGCGACGCCGCCGCGCTGCTGATGAAGCTGGGGGCCGATGCCAATGCGCTCGACGCCGACAAATACGACATCGTCACGATCGCCTCGGTCGCCGACGACGTCCCGATGCTGAAGGTGGCGCTCGCTGGGGGCTGCAAGGCGGGCAACATGACCAGTCCTTACGATGGCACGGCGTTGATCGCCGCCGCCCATCTCGGCCACGACGAAGTCGTGCGTGTGCTGATCGCGGCGAAGGCGCCGCTCGATCACGTCAACAACCTGCACTGGACCGCGCTGATCGAGTCGATCGTGCTCGGGGATGGCGGCAAGCGCCACACGGCGACGCTGGAGGCTTTGGTCAAAGCCGGCGCCAACCTGAACCTTGCCGACCGTAACGGCAATACGCCGCTCACGCTGGCGCGCGGCCGGGGCTATACGGAAATGGTGGCGATCCTCACCGCCGCCGGGGCGCGATAGTCCTCACGCCGCTGTCAGGACTGGCGTGGCTGGCGGTCCGACATCGAGACCTTCCGCGTCGCGCCATTGATTGCGGCCGAGCCGCTTGGCGCGGTAGCAGGCGTTGTCGGCCGCGCGCAGCACCATGTCGGGGCTGTCGCTGGTCCGCCGATGCGCCACGCCGACGCTGACCGTGACCTTGATCGACCGGCCGCCGCCTTGCACTGGCGACCGCTCGATTGCCGCCACCAGGCCGCCCGCCAGCTTTTCGGCGGCAGCGGCCGTCAATCCTTCGATCAAGACCGCGAATTCCTCGCCGCCGATGCGTGCGGCGAATTTCACGCCGGCGTCCGCGGTTTCCGCGACGATGTGCTGGATCGATTGCCCGATCGAGCGCAGCACGCGATCGCCGGTATCGTGGCCATAGGTGTCGTTGACCCGCTTGAAGTGGTCGATATCGACCATCATCAGCGTAACGGCGCTGGAGCGACGAAATGTCTTTTCCGCCAGTTCGAAGAAAGCGCGGCGGTTCGGCATTTCGGTCAAGGCGTCGAGACGCAACAGGCCTTCCAGTTCGTTCTTCATCAGACGCAGCCGATGCGACATCACCAGCAGGGGGAATGTCCCCGTCGGCGTCAGGATCAGCGGGAAGATCGTCGCCAGCGCGTAGTGCAGCGCGGCATCCCTGAAGTCGGTGAACACGAGCATGATGGTGATCAGCACATTGGCGCTCACCACCATCGCCATCGTGATGATGAACACGCCCTTGATCGATCCTAAGAACTCGTCCCGTGACATCGATAGGGGGCCCCTAGCCCGGATGAGACCCAAGGAATACCGACAAAACGAAAGGGAACCCCTGAGAAATTGGGTAAAATTTACCCAATCGGCGGGCCGCCTCGCAGCGTCAGCCGGGCCGACGCGCCAAAGACAGCCAGATGCCGCCGCCGATCAAGGCCAGCCCGGAAATCCGCCCGAGCCATTTGGCGCTGGCGCGGCGCAGAAAGAAGGTGCGGCCAGCGCCGGCGATCACGGCCCAGCCGGCATCGGTGATCGACGCCATGACGATTGCCACCGTGCACATGACGAACAGTTGGTACCCGGCCGGCAGCCTGGGGTCGATGAACTGCGGCAGGAACGCCGTGAAGAAGGCGATGGTCTTCGGATTGGAGATCGCCGCCAGAAACCCGCGTCGGAAATAGACATGGCCACGCGGCTCGACCGCGGCCGGCGTATCGCTCGCGTGCCGCCAGGCCTGAACGCCGAGCCAGATCAGATAGGCGGCGCCGATCCAGCGCAGCCATTCGAAAATGATCGCCGCGTGCTGGATGACGAGGCTCAAGCCGAGCGCGATGGCGGTGATCAGCACCGCGTTGCCGACCGAACTCCCGGCGACCGTGATCAGCCCCGCCCGCGCGCCGCGCGTCGCTCCGGTGGCAATGACCAAGGTCACGATCGGACCGGGCGTCAGGATCAGAATGAGGGTGATGAACAGGAAGGCGGCAAACAACTGGTAGTTCATGGGCGCAATGCTCTCCCTACTCCGCCTCGTCTTCGGACAGGCGCTCGACCGACACGACGTGTTCATCTTCGGCCGTATTGAGCACGATGACGCCCTGCGTCGAACGCCCGGCGATGCGGATGCCCGCCGCCATCGTGCGGATCAGCTTGCCGGCGTCGGTGACCAGCATGACCTGGTCGTCTTCCTCGATCGGGAACGAGGCCACCAGCCGGCCGATCTTCGGCTTGAGCTGGAACGTGCCGCCCTTCTTTTCCCAGATATCCATGGCGACGATGCCTTTGCCGCCGCGGCCGGTGATCCGGTACTCGTAAGAACTCGTCCTTTTGCCGAAACCGCGTTCGGACAAGGTCAGCACGAACTGCTCGGCTTCCGACAATTCCACATAACGCTGTTCGCCGAGTTCGATATTGGCGACGTCGCCGCCCTCGGCCTCCATCGTCTCCTCGATATCCGCCGGCACGCCGGCGTCGTCCACTTCGGCGCCGGTGCCGCGGCGGATGGCGCTGGCGCGCTTGAGATACGCGGCGCGTTCGTCCGAGGTGACGTCGATATGGCGCAGGATCGACATCGAGATCAGCCGGTCGTCATTGTCGAGCGCGATGCCGCGCACGCCCATCGAGGTACGGCCGGTGAACACCCGCACGTCGGTGACCGGAAAGCGGATGCACTGCCCGCCCGACGAGGTCAGCAGCACGTCGTCCTTTTCGGTACAGATCTGCACGCCGACGATGCCCTCGCCCTCGGTCAACTTCATGGCGATGATGCCGGAGCGCCGAACGTCGACGAAATCCGACAGCTTGTTGCGCCGCACGGTGCCCTTGGTTGAGGCGAACATGACGTCGAGATTGGCCCAGGACGTCTC
>JAUSBQ010000081.1 GCA_030651965.1 Pseudolabrys sp.
ACTTCGAGGACTTCGAGCTTGTAGATGTCCATGAACTCGTCGGCTTCAGTCAAGGCCGTGCCGGTCATGCCCGAGAGCTTCTCGTACATGCGGAAGTAGTTCTGGAACGTGATCGAGGCCAGCGTCTGGTTTTCCGGCTGGATCGGCTGATGTTCCTTGGCTTCCAGCGCCTGGTGCAGGCCTTCGGAATAGCGGCGGCCCGGCATCATGCGGCCGGTGAATTCGTCGATGATGACGACTTCGCCGTTGCGTACGATGTAGTCCTTGTCGCGCTGGAACAGCTTGTGCGCGCGCAGCGCCTGATTGACGTGATGGACGACGGAGACGTTCTCGACGTCGTAGAGCGACTCGCCCTTCAACTCGTCGGCGGCGCGCAGGCGCTGCTCCAGCTTCTCCATGCCGGCTTCGGTCAGCGACACGGTGCGCTGCTTCTCGTCGACCTCATAGTCGGCTTTGTCGAGCGCCGGGATATAGCTATCGATGGTGTTGTAGAATTCGGAACGGTCGTCGAGCGGACCGGAGATGATCAAGGGCGTGCGCGCCTCATCGACCAGGATCGAGTCGACTTCGTCGACGATGGCGTAGGAATGGCCGCGCTGGACCATGTCCTCCATCCGGTACTTCATATTGTCGCGCAGATAATCGAAGCCGAGTTCGTTATTGGTGGCGTAGGTGACGTCGCAGTCATAGGCCTGCTTGCGCTGCGCGTCGTCGAGACCGTGGACGATATTGCCGGTGGTCAGACCGAGGAAGCCGTAGATCTGGCTCATCCATTCGGCGTCGCGCTTGGCGAGATAGTCGTTGACGGTGACGACGTGCACGCCGTTGCCGGCGAGCGCGTTGAGATAGACGGCAAGCGTGGCGACCAGGGTCTTGCCTTCGCCGGTCTTCATTTCGGCGATCTTGCCCTCGTGCAGGATCATGCCGCCGATCAACTGAACGTCGAAATGACGCTGGCCGATGGTGCGCTTGGCCGCTTCGCGCACGGTGGCGAAAGCCGGCACCAGAATGTCGTCGAGCGTCTTGCCGTCGGCGAGCTGCTTCTTGAAGTCGCCGGTCCGGGCCTTCAGGGCTTCGTCGGTGAGCGCGGCGACCTCGGCTTCCAGCGCATTGATAGCGGCAACCCGCGGCTGATAGCTGCGAATCCGCCTTTCATTGGCAGAACCGAACAGCTTGCGGGCAACAGCGCCGATCATAGGTCGAGCTCCTGATTATAGGCCGGGCGCTTGTATCAAGACACAGAGGCCGGATTTGGCTTCCGGCATTCCGGAAATAGGCACTTTTCGGGCTAAATTCGACGCGAACCGCGCCACCGAGCATGGTTATCGGAGAGATAGGAGGGGGTCGGTTTATTGTCAATTGGCGGGCGCCAACGGCCTTAACCACCAAAGCGCTTAAAAAAGAACTTGGCGCGGCCTCTCGCCCTGTCGGCCTGCCCCCGGCGTAACGGTCACGCGGACGTTAGGTTCCCAGGACCAGTCCGCCATTGCAAAGCCGCGATTGTTGGGTGACAAGGGCGCCGTCCACTCAAGGAGCGGACCACACCCTTTCCAAGGACTGCATATGACCCGCCTGTTTTCCGGCCTTTTGGCCGTCTCTTTGACCGCCTCTTTGACTGCCTTGGCCCTGCTGACCGTTTCGGTCCCCGCCGTCCGCGCCCAAGACAACTCGGCTGCCAACCCGGTGGTTGCCACGGTGAATGGCACCGAAATCCGCCAGAACGACCTCGTCATCGCTGAGGAGGAAGCCGGCCAGCTTCCGCCGATGTCGCCGGACGCCAAGAAGGACTATCTGGTCCAGTTCATGGCCGACATGATCCTCATCACCAAGGCGGCCGAGGAAAAGAAGATCGGCGACGACGCCACCTTCAAGCGCAAGCTCGAATTCGCCCGCAACAAGATGATGATGGAAGGCCTTCTGGCCTCCGTCGCCACGGCCGCCCTCACCGAGCCCGCCATGCGCTCAGTTTATGACGATGCGGTCGGCAAGCTGCCGGCGGAGGAAGAAGTCCACGCCCGCCACATCCTTTTCCGCGCCGCCGCCGGCGACGAGAAGGCCGCCAAGGAAGCCGAGGACAAGGCCAAGGCCGTGGCCGCGCGCCTCACCAAAGGCGAGGACTTCCAGAAGCTCGCCAACGAGCTGACCGAAGACCCGTCCGGCAAGGCCAATGGCGGCGATCTCGGCTTTTTCACCAAAGAGCAGATGGTGCCGGAATTCGCCAACGTTGCCTTCGCTCAGGACAAGGGCAAGGTCTCGGCCCCGGTGAAGACCCAGTTCGGCTGGCACGTCATCAAGACCGAGGAAAAGCGCACCAAGGCGAAGCCGACTTTCGAGGACGTCAAGCCGCAGATCGAGCAGTTCGTCGCCCGTAAGGCGCAGGCCGATCTGGTGACCAAGCTGCGTGCCGACGCCAAGATCGTGAAGAACTATACCGTCGAAGCGCCGAAGGCCGATGCACCGGCGGCGCCGAAGCAGTAAAGCCTGACTTAGTACTGACCTACAGAATGCCCGGCCTTGTGCCGGGCATTCTGCTTAGGTAGGCAAACCATTGCCCGCATAAGCGGGATCGCCGGGACAAGCCCGGCGATGACACTTGCCGGGTAGCCCCATGAGCACAGCCGTCTCCCCCCTCGCCCCGACCAACGTGCCCGACATGCCGGAAATCGCCGGCGTGAGACTGGCGACCGCCGAAGCCGGCATCCGCTACAAGAACCGCACCGACGTGCTGCTGGTGCTGTTCGATGCGGGCACCAGCGTCGCCGGGGTGTTCACCAAATCGAAGTGCCCGTCGGCGCCGGTCGAATGGTGCCGCGCCAATCTGACGTCGGGGAAAGCCCGCGCGCTGGTGGTGAATTCCGGCAATGCCAATGCCTTCACCGGCAAGAACGGCCGCGCCTCCACCAAGCTTACCGCCGATATCGCGGCGAAGGCCGCCGGCTGCAAGACCAACGAGATTTTCCTCGCCTCGACCGGCGTCATCGGCGAGCCGCTCGACGCCACGAAATTCGCGCCGGTGATGGCGAGCCTGAACGAGCGCGCGCGGGGCGGCGACTTCGCCGCCGCCGCCAAGGCGATCATGACCACCGACACGTTTCCGAAGGTAGCGACCGCGACGGCGAAGGTCGGCAAGAGCAAGGTCACCATCAACGGCATCGCCAAGGGCGCCGGCATGATCGCGCCCGACATGGCGACGATGCTGTCATTCATCTTCACCGACGCCGCGATCGCGGCGCCCGCGCTCCAGGCTTTGCTCAAGGATGGCGTCACCGACACCTTCAACGCCGTGACCATCGACGGCGACACGTCGACTTCCGACACCTTGATGATGTTCGCCACCGGCAAGGCGAAGGACACGCCGCGCATCGCCCGCGCCGCCGATCCGCGTCTCAAGGCGTTCAAGAAAGCGTTGCAGCGGGTGCTGGCCGATCTGTCCGAACAGGTCGCCCGCGACGGCGAAGGCGCGCGCAAGCTTGTCGAGATCGTGGTCGAAGGCGCGGCTTCTAAGGCCTCGGCGCGCAAGATCGCCATGTCGATCGCCAACTCGCCGCTGGTGAAGACGGCAATCGCCGGCGAGGACGCCAATTGGGGCCGCGTCGTGATGGCCGTCGGCAAGGCGGGCGAACCGGCCGACCGCGATAAACTGTCGATCTGGTTTGCCGGCATCCGCGTCGCCCATAAAGGCATGCGCGACCCGTCCTACGACGAGGCCAAAGTCAGCGCCGAGATGAAGAAGCCGGAAATCTTCCTGAAAGTCGCGCTCGGAATGGGCAATGGCCGCGACCGCGTGCTGACCTGCGACCTGACCAAGGAATACATCGCCATCAACGGCGACTATCGCTCGTGAGCGTGAAGATCGTCCTCGTTGCCGCCTGCGCCCTCGTCGATGCCGACGGGCGCGTGCTGCTGGCGCAGCGGCCGCAAGGCAAGCCGATGGCGGGCCTGTGGGAATTCCCCGGCGGCAAGATGGAGAACGGCGAGAAGCCCGAGCAGAGCCTGATCCGGGAACTCAAGGAAGAACTCGGTATCGCGGTCAAAGAGGACTGCCTGGCGCCGCTGACTTTCGCCAGCCACAGCTATCCCGACTTTCATTTGTTGATGCCGCTGTTCGTCTGCCGGCGCTGGGATGGGACCGTCACCGCGCTCGAAGGCCAGCAGTTGGCCTGGGTAAAACCGAACCGGCTGCGCGACTACGCCATGCCGCCGGCCGACGTGCCCCTGGTTTCGCATCTGATGGCGCTGCTGTAGACTGATTCGGCAGGAGGGCATGCCAATGAGTCGAGCAGCGATCATCCGCCGGCTTCGTCATCTCCTGCGTGACCCCACGGCCGCGACCTCGATCGAATACGCGATCATCGCCGGCGGCATCGCGGCGGTCCTTGTCGGCGTTATCAGCACGCTGGGCGGTAACGTCAGCACGCTGTGGACCACGGTGAAGGATGCGCTGAACTAGCCTCTTAAATTGCGCATGATCTGTTCCGAAAATCGGTTCCCACTTTTCGGGATCATGCGCCCGGTTTTTCGCCCGCCGATATTTCCCTGGCGCCGAGCGCGTCGGCGAGCCGCTGCGCCGCGGAGCCTGGCTTGAGCGGTTTCTGCTGGCTCTCGTGCGGCGCCCAGCCAGTGAGCCAGACGATCTCGAACGTGGCGCGCAGACGGCCGTCGGCATCGGCAAAGCGGCGGGCATAAGTCTCCAGCATCCTTTGCAACGTGGCGCGGCGCAGCGGCGTGCGCCGCCGTTGCGTCAGCACATTGGTCGCACCCATCGCGCGCAGGTCACGCATCAGCGCCAGCGGATTGTCGTAGCGCACCGTCAGCCGGTCGCTGTCGACGACCGGCAAAGCAAAGCCGGCGCGTTGCAGCAGCGCGCCAAGATCGCGAATGTCGGCGAAAGGCGAGACGCGCGGCGAGAGGCCGCCTTCGACTTCGCTCTCGGCCTCGGCGAATGCCTCGCGCAATTCGTTTAAAGAGTCGCCGCCGATCATCGCCGCCAGCAGCAGCCCGTCGGGCTTCAACGCACGCCTGATCTGAATGAGAGCGCCGGGCAGGTCATTCACAAATTGCAGCGCCAGGGCCGACACCACCAGATCGAGCGAGGCGTCGGCAAAGGGCAAGGCTTCCTCGTCGGCGGCGACCGCCAGCGCCGGGGCTTCGGCCGTGGCCGCGGGCGAAACCGCAACGAGGGTTGCGATCTTGCCACCAGCGACCAGCACGCGCCGCAGCGCCTCAGTCGGCGTCCCTAGATCGACGGCGCAATCGAAACTCCGTACCACCACCGAAAGCCGCTCGCCCATCTCCTCCGCGACGCGATCGAGCAGAAACGTCGCGGCGCCGGACATGCGGGCGCGCCTTTGCCGTGCGCGCAGCAGCTTCCGGTCGAATATGGTCGGGCTTTCGGACATCTGGTATCCTTGCAGCATGAACCGGTCTGTCTCGGCAAGCCAGGAACGAGGCGAAGAACAGACGAAGGCGCCGTCGCGCGTTGCGCAATTTGGCGGTGGCTTGCGCGCCATTTGGCGCACCGTGCTCGACACCGCGCTGCCGCCTTTATGCCCATCCTGCCGGGAGCCGCTGGGCGACGGCGCCGGACTGTGCGCCGCGTGCTGGTCGAAGCTGTCCATGATCGAACCGCCTTACTGCGCGCGGCTCGGTATCCCTTTCGTTTACGACCCGGGCCCCGGCCTGCTGTCGATGGAGGCCATGGCCAATCCGCCGGCCTACGACCGGGCGCGCGCCGCCGTGCGCTACGACGAAATTGCCCGCAAGCTGGTGCTGGCGTTCAAATATGCCGACCGGCTCGATTTCGCGCCGATGATGGGGCGGTGGATGGCGCGTGCCGGCCACGAACTCCTCACGGACGCCGATGCGCTGATGCCAGTGCCGCTGCATTGGCGCAGGCTGTGGGCGCGGCGCTTCAACCAGGCCGCGGCTCTGGCCGGAGCCATTTCCGAGATCAGCGGCGTGCCGGTTCAGCACGACGTCCTGAAGCGGGTGCGCGCGACGGCGCAGCAGGTCGGCCTGTCCAAGGCGCAGCGCGCCGACAACGTGCAGGGCGCGTTCCGGGTGCCCGACGGCGAAAAGGCGAGCGTCGCCGGCCGCCGCATCGTGCTGGTCGACGATGTGCTCACCTCAGGCGCCACGGTCGACACCTGCGCTCGCGCGCTCTTGCGGGCTGGCGCCGCCAACGTCGATGTCCTGGTCTTTGCGAAGGTTGTCGCGCCTATTCGCACCACCATATAAAGTAGGCAGATAACCGCGAGCCCCACAGCAATGCCCCCCGTTGAAATCTATACCACCCGCTGGTGCCCCTACTGCCATGCCGCCAAGGCGCTGCTGAAGCGAAAGGGCATCGCCTTCACGGAAATCGATGCGTCGGCGGGTTCCGTGCGCCAGGCCATGATCCAGCGCGCCAACGGCCGCACCACCGTGCCGCAAATATTCATCGGCACGGTGCATGTCGGCGGCAGCGACGACCTGCACGAGCTGGAATACGAAGGCCGTCTCGATCCGCTGCTTGCCGGCGAAGGGAACAAGGTATGAGCGGGACGCCGGCGACCTTCAAGGCCGCGCTGATCCAGATGCGCACCGGGCTCCAACCGGCCGCCAACCTCGATGCCGCGACGCGCATGATCGGCGAGGCCAAATCGGCCGGCGCCGATTACGTGCAGACGCCCGAGATGACCAACATCATGGACGTCGATCGCGAGCGCTTCTTCGCCACCATCCAAAAGGAAGACGCCGATACGTCGCTCGCCGCGTTCCGCGAACTGGCGCGCAAGCTCGGCATCTTCATTCATGTCGGCTCGCTGGCGATCAAGGTGGCGCCGGAGAAAGCCGCCAATCGCGGCTTCCTCATCAATCCGAAGGGCGGCATCGCCGCGCGCTACGACAAGATCCATATGTTCGATGTCGATCTGGCAGGAGGCGAGAGCTATCGCGAATCGCGCAATTACCGGCCGGGCGAGATCGCGGTGAACGCCGACCTGCCCTGGGGCGTGCTCGGCGTGACGATCTGCTACGACCTGCGTTTCCCGGCGCTGTATCGCGCGCTGGCTGAAGCCGGCGCAACGATGCTGGCTATTCCGTCGGCCTTCACCAGACAAACCGGCGAAGCGCATTGGCACGTGCTGATGCGGGCGCGCGCCATCGAGAACGGCTGCTTCGTGCTCGCCGCTGCGCAGGCCGGCAAGCACGAGAACGGCCGGGAGACCTTCGGCCACTCGATCATCGTCGATCCGTGGGGGCGCGTTCTCGCCGAAGGCGGCGCCGAGCCCGGCGTGGTGATGGCGGAGATCGATCCGGCGCTGGTCACGCAAGCGCGTTCGCGGATGCCGTCGCTCCAGCACGGCCGCCGTTTCGAAATGGCCGAGCCGATGGCCGAGCCGGCGCACCTGCATCTCGTGCGGGAGCCAGAATGATCCGCTACTCGCTCACTTGCGCCAAAGGCCACGGCTTCGAAAGCTGGTTTGCGGATTCAACAGCCTACGACAAGCAGGCCAAGCACGGCCTGGTGACCTGCCCGCATTGCGGCTCGGCGAAAGTCGAGAAGGCGATCATGGCGCCAAGGCTTTCAGGCACACGTAAACGCGGCGCGCAGGACGAAGCGCAGGCACAGGCGGTCGCGACGGACAAAGCTCAAGGCAATCAACCCTTGGCGATGATCTCGCCGCAAGAGCAGGAATTCCGCGCCAAGCTCAAGGAACTGCGCGAGCATATCGTCAAGAACGCTGACGACGTCGGCCAGAAATTTCCCGAGGAAGCGCGCAAGATGCATTACGGCGAGACCGAGCATCGCTCGATCTATGGCGTCGCCTCGCCCGACGACGCGCGTGAACTTGCGGAAGAAGGCATCGAATTCGTGCCCGTCCCGATCCTGCCGGACGACCGGAATTAGCCTGCTGCTGTGTTTTTATGGGACGGCTGACGCTCTGCCAGGGCCGATAATCGCTTTGAGCCCACCGTTGTCGCAATTGGCAAGATCAAGCCGCCAGCCGTAAGCACCAAGCACATCCTGCACGATGGCAAGACCGAGCCCGGCGCCATCGCCACGCTCGTCAAGGCGCGCGCCGCGCTCAAGCACGCGCAGGCGCTGCTCCGGTGCTATTCCCGCGCCGTCATCCTCGATGACAATCGACGGCCCGGCGGATGGGTCGGCCGTGATGCGGACATGCGTCGCAGCGTGCCGCGCGGCATTCTCGAGCAAGTTGCCGAGCACTTCAGCCAGGTCGGTACGGTCGAGCGGCACTTGTACGTCGTCCCTGACCTGCGAGTCGAACTTCACCCTCTGACCGGCCGGTGTCCGCGACAAGGTCGCCACCAGCGACCGCACCAGCGGCGCCAATTCCGTCGAGATCCCGGCAAGGTGCCGCGCTGCGCCGCGAACGCGGGCACGCGCCAACTCGCGGTCGACATGCCGGCTCATCGCATCGCCAACGCCGTCGATGTCTTGCGCGATTGTCGTTTCGCCACGCTCACGCAAACGGGCCGCATCGGCGGCCAACGCCGCCAGCGGCGTTTTAAGTCCGTGGGCCAGATCGGCCGCCCGACTCCGCGATCGCTCGATCTCCCTTTCCTGGGCGTCGAGCAGGGCATTGAGCTCTTCGACCAGAGGCCGGACTTCGGCAGGTACCGCTGCCGGCAGATGCTGCCGCCGGCCGGAACGGATTTCGGCAACACCCCGCCGCAAGGCGTCGAGCGGGCGCAGGCCAAGTCCAACCTGAATTGATGTGGCAATCGCCAGCACCAGACCAAGAAGGCCGAGCGCCACGGCCAGGTCCCTGGCGAAATCGGCGGTGACTGCGGCCACCCGCGCCAAATCGGCAGCGGCGGCGACGCGCACCGGCATGCGCCGATCGCCAACGGTGAGGACCACGCTGCGCTCCGCGACCAGCAGCCGAGCCTTGGCTGGCCCCAATACTTCATGATGATGCCGCTCGCCAGCCGAGAGCGCATCGGCCGGCAGCGCCAAGGTCGTGTCCCATAGCGAACGCGAACGCAGAAGCTGGCCGCGATCGTCGGTCACTTGCCAATAAAGCCCCGACAGCGGGTCGGCGAAGCGTGGATCGGCCGGCGGGCGGCTTACCAGCAAATTGCGTTGCGGATCGATATCGATGCCGGCAAGCAATTGCTTGAGATGAACGTCAAGATCGTCCGCGATGGTGCGGGCGACGTGGCGCTCGAACAGCAGGGTCAGGCCGGCGCCGGCAATCGTCAGCGCCACCAGGATCGCGACAATCCCGCCGGCGACAAGCCGCAGCCGCAGCGACCCCAGCCTCATGCCGGCGTCTCCGGCACCAGATAGCCAAAACCACGGCGCGTTTCGATCAGTTCGGCTCCCAATTTCTTGCGCACGCGGCCGATCAGGACTTCGAGCGCGTTTGAATCGTGATCTTCGCCATGGCCGTAGATGTTTTCGTCGAGCTCGTGCTGCGACACGACGCGGCCGCGATAGCGCAGCAGGTAGGCGACCAGACGGTACTCCAACGGTGACAGTGCGACCGGCACGCCGCGGACGCTCACCTTCATCTGCCGCTCATCTAGCGTGATGTCGCCGGCGGAAACCACCGATGAGGAGTGACCGGCGGTGCGGCGAACGATCGAGCGCAGCCGCGCAAGCAGTTCCTCCATACGAAACGGCTTCGGCAAGTAGTCGTCGGCGCCGGCGTCGATGCCATCGACGCGTTCGGCCCAACTCGCGCGCGCCGTCAGGATAAGCACCGGCATGTGACGGCCATTGCCCCGCCACCGCTTGAGGACCGCCAGCCCATCCATGCCCGGCAGACCGAGGTCGAGAATAACCGCGCCGTAGTCCTCGGTATCGCCCAGGAACCAGGCCTCTTCGCCGTCACGCGCGGTCTCGACCACATAACCCGCGGCGGCGAGTGCGCTCGCTATATCCGACGCGATCCGCCGGTCGTCCTCGACGAGAAGCAGGCGCATTACTTTTCCTTCGTGCGCACGATCGTGCCGCTGCGCGCATCGACGTAGACGTCAAATAGACGACCGTTCGCACCCACGACGCGAAATTCGTAGAGCCAGATGCCGTTCTTGCGTTCGACCTCGACGCCGGCGACTTCACCAGGCAATTGAGCGCGGACCGTGTTGAGAATGTCGGCCAGCGACTTGATATCGCCGGCTTCGACGGCGCGGCGAACCTCATCGTGACGTCTGCCATCGTTTTCACCCGCATGCAGCCGCGGCAACGCGACAAGCAACGCAGCAAGCGTGAGCAACATCCCAAGAAGCGATGAAAGGCGGGGTAAGCGCATAGGCAGACACACCAATTGGATAAGGCCACATTGCCCCAATCGACCTGACATTTCGCTGACATGGATCAACAGGCTGCGGTCAGGAGCTTGAGGGCAAGTTTCCGGCCGTGCTGGCCGAATACCCGGCCGGCACGGAAAAGGGAGAGAGACCATGCGGAAAACCATCATTTTCGGCGCCTTGGCGGCCTTGCTGGGCCTCGCGGCGGTAGCGCAGGCGAGCGACGACGACCGCTCGTTCACAACGGGGGCAGGTCAGGTCGCGCAGGAGCGCACGACCGACGGCCGCGACTCGGATCATGACCGTTACGAACGGCGCGAACACGCGCGCGACATGCGCGAAAATCATGACGACGACCGCGACGGCCATCACCGCGGCCGCGAGCGTCACCGTCGCGATCGCGACTGAGCGCCCACGCGTCCGCTTTGCATTCGCGCCGACGGGAAATTCCGAAGAGGGCCGGCAGCCATGCTGCCGGCCTTCTGCTTTCCGTTTCAGGGCTGTCAGCGCCGCTGACAATTCGCTGACATGGATCAACAGGTCGCCGTCAGCGCCAGCCCCGCAATGTGCCGTCATCGCCCGCCGCATGGTGCGACCGGGTCAATCAACGGGAGATAACCATGAACAAAATCGCCATTCTCGCTGCTACCGCCGCTGTCCTTGCCGCCGCCGCCACGGCCCAGGCCGGCAGTCTCGGCCGTCCCTGCACCTCCGCGCCGGCCAGCCAGTGGCTCTCGATCGAAGCGCTGCGGGCCAAGGTCGAAGCTGAGGGCTACAAAGTGCAGAAAGCCAAGCTGAAGCAGGCTTGCGGCGAACTGTACACGATCGACAAGAACGGCCAGCGCGTCGAGCTGTTCGTCGATCCGACCAGCGGCAAGATCGTCGGTCAGCTTTAACGGTGCCCGCCATGAGCACCATCAACGAAACCATCGAAGCCGGCGGCGCAACGCCGCCGGCAACGGTCAAAGTCTGGGATCCGTTCGTGCGGGTCTTCCACTGGTCGCTGGCAACACTGTTTGTGGCGGCCTATCTCACCGGCGACGAGATCGAGCAAGTGCATATCGCCGCCGGCTACACGATTGGCGGCCTGGTGGCGTTGCGTGTCGTTTGGGGCTTTGTCGGCCCGGCCCATGCGCGCTTCGGCAACTTCGTCCGCTCACCGCGCGACGTCCTCGCTTACATGCGCGACGTCGCGCTGTTCAGAGCGCCACGATATATCGGTCATAACCCGGCCGGCGGCGCCATGATCATCGCGCTCCTCATCATGCTGATCGGCACCTGCACGACCGGTTTCATGCTGACGACCGACGCCTTCTGGGGTGCGAAATGGGCCGAAGAGGTTCACGAGGTCTTCGCCAATCTGACCGTCGCGTTGATTGTGTTCCATGTGCTGGGCGTCCTGTTGGCCAGCTTTGAGCACCGGGAAAATCTGGTGAAATCGATGATCACCGGCCGGAAGCGGCGCGCCTGACACCGATAAACGAGTACGCCGGCGCCGGAAGCGATCGTCTTCGGGCGCCGGCGCATCCCGCCTAATGCGCCCAGATCAGCAGCGCGACGCCGGCCACGATCATGACAATGCCCCAGCCTTCGCGCGCCGTGGTCGGCTGCCTGAAGATGAATTTCGAGATCGCCTGGGCGAACAGCACCTCGACCAGCGCCAGAGTGCGCACGCTCGCCGCGGTGGTCAGCGCGAAGGCGAGAAACCAGAATTGCGAGGCGAACGCGCCCATGAAGCCGGCCAACACCGATGGCTTCCAGGCGCGGAAGATGGCCTTCAGAACGCCGATGTCGCGCCACGCCAGCCAGGCCGACAGCAGCGCCGCCTGCAGGACTAGCCCGACCGCCAGCGTATAGGTCGCGGCCAGCACGTAATTGTCGAGCTCCAGGCTGAGAATGGCGCCGCGATAGCCGATCGCCGACAGTCCGAACATGCCGCCCGCCACCATGCCCATCACCGTCGGCTTGTAGCCGCCGGATTGCGCGACGCCCGGTTTGTACGACATGACGACCACGCCGGCGGTCGCGATCAGGATCGCCACCGCGAGCAACGGCGTCACCCGGTCGCCCAGCAGCAGAAGACCGAACAGCGCGGTTTGCACCGGCTCGGTCTTGATGTAGGCGATGGTCACGACGAAGGAACGGTCGTTCATCGCCGACAGCATCATCGCGGTGGCGGCGACCTGCGCCACGAAGCCCAGGGTTATCCAGGGCCAAAAGATGAGGCTCGGCCGCGGCAGGGCCGAGCCGGTCACCATCAGAACGCCGATCAGGAACAGCACCGCGAAAGGAAAGCCGAACAGGAAGCGCACATGCGTGGCGCCGACCGTGCCGAGCGTCGCAGTCAGTTCGCGCTGCATGGCGTTGCGCGCGGTTTGCGCCGCGGCGGCGATGAGGGTGAAGAGAGCCCAGAGCATTGCGGTGGAGTTTCTTCGTGAAGGCGATCCGCGCGCGAACTACGCCGCGGGCTTGATCTCGGCCGCTTCGGGGAACTCGGTCGCGGTGCCGGTCTCGTTGTCGATCAACAGGAACAAGTCGAAATACCGGATGGTCGGCGCAGCCCCGGTGCGCTTGATGACCGATTGCTTCCATTCTTCATTATGCGCGCGCTGCGCCGCGTCAAGCGACGGCCAGATATAGACGCCGGCGCCGGTCTTGCCGTTCAGTTCGAGCAGGAAGTGCTTGCGCAGCAATTCCTTGTTGCCCTGCCATTTCGGAATGACATGACGCGCGTCCTCGGCTACTTGCTGGCGCGTCCAGCCTTTCGGCGAGTTGAATTCGACCAATTCGAGGATCATTTCTTTTTCCCTTCTCCGGGCCGCGCACCGACCAGCATGTAATTCACGTCCATGTCGGACGACAGGCGCCACTGGTCGGCGAGTGGATTGTAGATCACGCCGCGCTCGCCGATGACGTCGAGGCCGGCGTCCTCGAACGCGCGTTCGAGTTCTTCCGGCCTGACGAACTTGTCCCACTGATGCGTGCCGCGCGGCACCCAGCGCAGCACATATTCGGCGCCGACAAGGGCCAGCGCGAAACTCTTGAGCGTGCGGTTGAGCGTCGCCGCGAACATCAGGCCGCCCGGCTTGACCATCGACGCGCAGCTTTCGACGAAAGCCGGCACGTCGACGACGTGCTCGACCACTTCCATCGCCAATACGATGTCGAATGTCTCGCCGGCTTCGGCCAGAGCCTCGGCCGTGGTGGCGCGGTAATCGACGCTGACGCCGGTCGCCTCGGCATGCGCCCTGGCCGCTTCGATATTCTCCTCGGCCGGGTCGGCGCCGACCATCGTCGCGCCCAGCCGCGCCAAAGGCTCGGACAGAATGCCGGCGCCGCAGCCGATATCGAGCACCCGCAGGCCTTTGAGGCAGTCGAGCTTCCTGGGGTCGCGGCCGAACCGCGCCGCCGCCTGATCGCGGATATAGGCCAGGCGGACCGGATTGAACTTATGCAGCGCCGCCATCGGACCGCGCGGGTCCCACCAGGTGGCGGCAAGCTTCGAAAACCGCTCCACTTCGGCGGTATCGATGCTGGAAGCGCGGGATTTGGCGTTCACCATCAGGCTGTTCTCACAAAAACAAGTAAAGTTGCAGGGGACCCACCCCGTGGGTATGTATAGCCCCCTTTTGCCGTCCCCGGGAACGTCCAAAACTGAGAAGCTAAGGTCCTATAATGCCTCGCCTCGTCATGAAATTCGGCGGCACCTCCGTCGCCGACCTCGACCGCATCCGCAACGTCGCGCGTCACGTTAAGCGCGAGGTCGACGCCGGCTACGACGTCGCGGTCGTGGTCTCGGCCATGTCGGGCGTCACCAATCAGCTTGTGGCCTGGTGCCGCGACGCCTCGGCGATGCACGACGCGCGCGAATACGACGCCGTGGTCGCGACCGGCGAGCAGGTCACCTCCGGGCTTCTGGCCATCGTGCTGCAAGGCATGGGCGTCAATGCGCGCTCCTGGCAGGGCTGGCAGTTGCCGATCCTGACCGACAACGCGCATGCGTCCGCGCGCATCCAGGACGTTAACGGCGCCGAACTGATCAAGCGCTTCGACGAATTGAAGCAGGTCGCGGTGATC
>JAUSBQ010000085.1 GCA_030651965.1 Pseudolabrys sp.
CGGACCGGCGATCGCCGCCGAGGACCTGTTCAAATATTCAGCGCTCAATCCGGAGATGGGCGCGACCATCCGCGAGCTGGCGCAGTACAAGCCGAAGACGCTGGCGCTGATGCACGGGCCGTCCTTCGCCGGCGACGGCGCGGCGGCGTTGCACGCGCTGGCGTCGGAATACGAGCGGCGCACGGCCGATCACCGCGCCATGCTCGCGCAGGCACAGGCGGCCTGATCATGACGACAGCTTTGTATGAAACCCGCATCGCACACGCGACCGCGTGCGGGCATTTTTCCTGCTCCCTGGCCGCATGGGTACGCGGGCGTTGGCGCGCCGAGCGCACGCGCACCGAGCTCAACAACATGACGGACGTCGAGCTCAAGGATATCGGCCTGTCGCGTGGCGAGATCGGCGTCGTCGCCAACGGGAGATACCGGCGATGACCGGCGTCGGTCTTCGTGCCGGAGAGAAAAGCCCGGCGGCGGTGGCCGCCGTAACTCACCCCCTCATACCAACTCAGGAGAAAATCCAATGACTCGCAAATCCATAGGCTTGGCTGTGTCCGCGCTTGCCATTGTCACCGCGACAGCGGCGCTAGCGCATCTTCTCATTCCAAACGAGGCGAGCCGCATCGACACCTCGTCGTCACCGCGGCCCGGCGAGCCGAGCCTGACCGAAGTCCGCCAGGCCACCGAGAAGTACCGCAACATCAAGGTGGCGCTCGCCGAAGGCTACATCCGCGATCCGGCCAATATGTGCGAGACCGCCGACATGATGGGTCTGCCGCTTGAAAAGGGCGCGATGGGGATTCATTACTTTCGGCCAGACATGCTCGGCATCACCAGCCCGCCGAACCCGCGGGTCAACGGCGGCGGTACGCATACCGATTTTCTCAAGCCGGCAATCCTGCTTTACGAGCCGCAGGCCGATGGCTCGCTTGAACTGATCGGAGTGGAGAACCTGGTGTTCGCCAAGGCCTGGAAAGATGCAGGCCACAACGCGCCGCCCTCGTTTCACGGTGTTGTCTACGAAACGATGATCGACAATCCCGCCACGCCCATCGACGAGGCGCACAACTTCGAGCCGCATCACGACCGGCACGTCTGGCTTTACCGCGAGAACCCGAACGGCGTCTTCTCTCCGTTCAACCCGCGCGCGACCTACCAGCACCACAAGGGCGACGGTGCACACCAGCACCATGCCGGGCACAAGTGAACGCGCGTTGTCGGCGCGTCCTGGAAGTTCTCGCGCCGATCAGCGCGAGAACTTCTTATACTTCAGCCGATGCGGAATGATGCTGTCCTGCCCCAAGCGCCGCATCTTGTCCTTCTCGTAATCCTGGAAGTTGCCCTCGAACCATTCGACATGGCTGTCGCCTTCGAAGGCGAGGATGTGCGTGGCAATGCGGTCGAGGAACCAGCGGTCATGGCTGATGATGACGGCACAGCCGGCGAAATCCTCCAGCGCTTCTTCCAGCGCCCGCAAGGTGTCGACGTCGAGATCGTTGGTCGGTTCGTCGAGCAGCAGGAGGTTGGCGCCGGCGCGCAGCATCTTGGCCAGATGCACGCGGTTGCGTTCGCCGCCTGACAGCGTGCCGACCTTCTTCTGCTGGTCGGCGCCCTTGAAGTTGAACAGCGACACGTAAGCGCGCGAGTTGACTTCCTTCTTGCCGACCATGATCAGGTCCTGGCCGTTGGAAATCTCCTCCCAGATGTTCTTCTTCGGGTCGAGCGTGTCGCGCGACTGGTCAACATAACCCATCTGCACCGACTCGCCGATCTTGATCGTGCCGGCGTCGGGCTTGTCCTGACCGGTGATCATGCGGAACAACGTAGTCTTGCCGGCGCCGTTCGGGCCGATGACGCCGACGATGCCGCCGGGCGGCAGCTTGAAGGTCAGATCGTCGATCAGCAGGTTGTCGCCGAAACCTTTGCTGAGGTGTTCGAAGTCGACGACGTTCTGACCGAGCCGCTCGGCCACCGGAATGGTGATCTGCGCCACGGTATTGGTCTTGGCGTTGGCGATCTTGAGTAATTCATCGTAACGTTCGTATCGAGCCTTGGACTTGGCCTGGCGCGCCTTGGGCGACGACGAAATCCACTCGCTCTCGCGCTGCAAGGTGCGCTGGCGGGTTTCGTCCTCGCGCGCTTCCTGCTCCAGCCGCTTCTGTTTCTGATGCAGCCACGAGGTGTAGTTGCCTTCGTAGGGAATGCCGCGGCCGTGATCGAGTTCGAGGATCCAGCCGGTGACGTTGTCGAGGAAGTAGCGGTCATGGGTGACGATCAGGATCGCGCCCGGATAATTGCGCAGATGGCCTTCCAGCCAGTTCACGCTCTCGGCGTCGAGATGGTTGGTCGGCTCGTCGAGCAGCAGCAGTTCGGGCGCATCGAGCAGCAGCTTGCACAACGCGACGCGGCGCTTTTCGCCGCCGGAGAGCTTGGAAATGTCGGCGTCGTCCGGCGGGCAGCGCAGCGCGTCCATCGCCAGATCGACCTGGCTGTCGAGATCCCACAGGTTCTTGGCGTCGATCTCGTCCTGGAGTTTGGCCATCTCGTCGGCGGTCTCGTCCGAGTAGTTGACGGCAAGCTCGTTGTAGCGGTCGAGGATCGCCTTCTTGGAGGCGACGCCTTCCATGACGTTGTCGCGGACCGATTTGGTCTCGTCGAGCTTGGGTTCCTGCTCCAGGTAACCGACTCGCGCGCCCTCGGCGACGAAACCCTCGCCGACATATTCGGTGTCAATGCCAGCCATGATGCGCAGCAGCGTCGACTTGCCGGAGCCGTTAACGCCGAGCACGCCGATCTTGGCGTCCGGGTAGAACGACAAATGGACATTATCCAGGACCTTCTTGCCGGCCGGATAGGTCTTCGACAGACCGCGCATATGGTAGATGAATTGACGACCGTTCATTGCCTGAAACCCTTGATAATCCGGCCCAAAATCGACGCTCGCGCGCACGTCACGCGTAAGTAGCGTCCTGTCGGGGAATGCGTGGCTGATGTAGCGAGCGGAACTCCAAAGGGCAAGCGAGGCGGATGCGGGTTCCGCCGGTAAAACTCTGGAAAGGCTGTCTTTTGATATTAATCGCAGGAGTCCCCTTCACCAACGCGACCTTAAGGGTTGGCGCGCATCCTTGCCCATGAACCAAGCCGCCCCTTCAGGCGACCAAGGAACATGCGGGCCAACGGTGCCCGCCGGCATTCAGGGACGTGCGTTATGGGACGAGCCATCGCGGTGATTTTGGGGTCCACGGAGACGGCGCAATCGCGGCCTTTTGGCGCTCTTGGCCAGGCCCTCGCCGCCTTCTGGCAGGAAATGATCCGTGACGTCGTCCACCCGTACCGGCCGGAGCAGCATTATATGCGCGGACCGGGACCGGCCTGGCGCGCCAAATACGGCAACCCGCCCGTCTAGCTGGGCTGAGGCGGGCTAAAGCGCCCCCCTTTCCTTTCGTTGCTCCATCCTTAAGGTGGCGCCGTCCGGCCGCTTCCGGACGCAACGAAGGGTTCGACACATGCTCAAGGCCGCCATTCTCGACGATTATCAAGGCGTCGCTACGAGCCTCGCCGACTGGTCGGCGGTCGCCAAGGACGTCGAGATCAAGGTCTTCGACAAGCCCTTCGCCAGCCAGGCCGAGGCGATTAAGGCGCTGCAAGGATTTGCCATTATCGCCGGCATGCGCGAGCGCACGCCGTTCCCGCGCGCGGTGTTGGAGGCGCTGCCCGACCTCAAGCTGCTGATCACCACCGGCGCCAAGAACAACTCTTTCGACGTCAAGGCCGCGGCCGAGCGCGGCATCACCGTCTGCGGCACCGGCACCGCCGGCAACCCGACCGTCGGCATCGTCTTCGGGCTGATGCTTGAGCTGACCCGCCATATCGGCTTCGAGAATGCGCGCATGAAGGCCGGCGAAAGCTGGCAGATCACGATCGGCCAGGATCTCGAAGGCCTCACGCTCGGCATTGTCGGCCTCGGCAAGCTCGGGCAGCGCGTGGCCGCCATCGGCAAGGCTTTCGGCATGAATATCATCGCCTGGAGCCAGAACTTGACGCCGGACAGAGCGAAGGAAGCCGGCGTCGACTACGCCAGCCGCGAGGAGCTGTTCGCCAGGTCGGATTTCGTCTCGATCCATTATCAACTGAGCGACCGCTCGCGCGGGCTGATCACGGCGGACGATCTCGGCCGCATGAAAAAGACCGCCTATCTCATCAACACCGCGCGCGCGCCCATTGTCGATCAAGCGGCGCTGTTGACGGCGCTCCAGAGCAAGGCAATTGCCGGCGCCGGCCTCGACGTGTTCGAGGTCGAACCGCTGCCGCTCGATCATCCCTATCGCAGGCTCGACAATGTCGTGCTGACGCCGCATCTCGGCTACGTCAGCGAGCAGAACTATCGCAAATATTTTCCCGACATCGTCGAGAATATCCGCGCCTTTCTCGACGGCAAGCCAGTGCGGGTGATTGCGCCGTGAGATTGAGCGGCATCAATCTCTAATTTTACCGGCAATGTCGAGATTAGGCTTAAGGTACCATTTCGCTGTGCACTGACCGGCGCCGGTCTTAGCGCCGCGCGCCGACGCGATAATACTCCGCTCGATCAATCGAGAGCGGGGATGCTGTCATGGAAATGCCAAAGCTGCGCGACGAAGGCGACGTGACGTTCGGCCGGCGCAAGGTCGCGCCGAGCGTCTGTATCGCCGACAGCAAGCCACACATTCGCAATTTTCTCCGCGAGGCGCTGGAGGACCTCGACTTCGTCACCAGCGAATGCGAGTCGCCGGATACGCTCGGCGCTGTTCTTGGCGAGCATCGGCCGGACCTTTTCGTCATTGGGCTGTCGGGTGGTGGCCTTGCCGCCAACGCTATACTCGAAGCCCTGCACGCAATGCATTTTGACGGGAAGGTACTGATCTTCGGCGCCGAAGGCTGGCCGATGACCAACGCCATTCTGCGCGTCGGTGAGGAACTTGACCTCGACATGCTGCCTTTGCTGCCGACGCCGTTCAGCGACAACGAACTGCGACTGAGAACGGCGCCGTTGCGGCAGTTCGAGCCGCCGCCGAACCCGCCGGTCGATGTAGCCGAGGCGCTGCACGCCGACTGGCTCGATCTCTGGTACCAGCCGAAGATCGACGTGCGATCGCTATCCTTGCGCGGCGGCGAGGCGCTGGTGCGCTTGCGTCATCCAACCTGGGGCACGGTGCCGCCGGCTTGTTTCCTGCCGGACGCAAACGATCCGCAATTCCGCAGGTTGTCCGAGTTCGTGATAACGCGGGCCATCAGGGATTGGCGTTATTTCTTCGATGCCTACGGCCATATCGAGCTCACGATCAATCTGCCAGTGAGTTTCCTGCAAAATCCGGAGGCGGTGGAAATTCTGGCGAGCCAGATTCCGCGCCATCCCGCCTTCGAAGGCATGATCGTCGAATTCAATGCCGCCGAGATGATGCGTGACCTGCCCGCGGCGGCGAGGATCGCGCGGCAGCTTTCGTTGCTCAACATTGGCGTCGCGGTCGACAATCTGGCGGAAGACTGGCCGCTGCTGATGAACATCACCGATTTCCCCTTCGTCGAGATCAAGGTCGACCGGCAGTTCATCAGCGGCTGCGGCGACGACCGCCTGAAGCAGTGGAATTGCCGCCGTATCCTCGAACTCGCCGACGGCTTTGGCGCACGCACCGTCGCCGCGGGCGTCGAATCGCGCGCCGATTTTGTCATGGCGCGCGAGCTCGGCTTCGATCTGATCCAGGGATTTTTCTTTGCCAAACCGATGGAAGCGCGAAAATTCGCGCGCCGCATCCTCAGCCGTCACATCGAGCTGCCGGCGTGACGGGGTGCGTTCAAATATTCAACAGCTTCGCCGCGTTGTTGTAGGCGATGTCCTCGCGCAGACTTTCCTCGATCGGCACCGTGTCGAGGAAGTGGCCGGCCTCGATCGCGTCCTCGAACGGATAGTCGGCGCCGAACATCACCTTGTCGCGGCCGAGCGCATCGACCGCGCAGCGCAGCGGCTCGGCGGCGAACACGCCGGACACCGTCACCACGATGTTGTCCTTGATGTATTGCGACGGCGGCTTGGCGAGTTTGACGTTGTACAGTTTCGCCCGGCTGTCGAAGCGCCACAGCAGATAGGGCAGCGTCTCGCCCATATGGCCGAGTGCGACTTTCGCCTTCGGATAACGATCGAAAAGGCCTGAGAACACCAGCCGCAGCGCGTGCGAGCCGGTTTCGAAGCCCCATTCCCAGGTCGCGCGCCGCAACGCTGGTACGCCGTCGAGCACAGGCGCAGGCGTGATCGGATCCGTCGGGTGAATGTAAACAACGGCGTCAAGGGCTTCGGCGCGTTCCCAGAACGGCGCCAGCGACGGATGGTCGAGATACTGGCCGTGGGTGTGGCCGTTGATCATGGCGCCCTTGAAGCCGAGATCGCGCACGCAGCGCTCGAGTTCGTCCGCGGCGGACTTGGGGTCCTGTACTGCTATATGGGCAAAACCCGCATAGCGGTCCGGCCGCTTCTGGATTTCCACAGCGAGGAAATCGTTCGATTCACGAGCCTTGCGCGTCGCCACCGCGGCGTCCCGCTCGGCCTGCACGCCCGGTCCCGACACCGAGAGCACGGCCCGTGCGATGCCTGACTTGTCCATGGTTTCAAGGCGCAAATCGCCGAAATCGGTGAGGCGTTTGAACAGGTCCGCCGTCAGCGCCGGCGGCACCTCGGTCATGGTCGGCCGCCAATAGTCGATCAATCCCGGCGTCAGGACGTGCTCTTCGAGCGCGATTTTCTTGACCATGGCGTTTCTCCCCAACGATTTCCCTTTTATCTGTATCGTATATTGGGCTAACATAACCCACGATGCAAGGCGGCACTGAACCGCCACGGCGTCGCGGGTGGAAGCGTCAGGGGTTGCGTCTCATGGATCGCCACGTCGCCAACGACAAAAGCCAGGTGCAGGTGATCGCACGCGCCGCCGCCATCCTGCGAGCGCTTGAAGATGAAAATTCCGGCCTCAGCCTCGGACAAATCGCGCAGCGGGTCAGCCTCGCACGCTCCACCGTGCAGCGCATCGTCGCCGCGCTGGAGACCGAAAAGCTGGTGATCGCAGCGACGCCGAACGGCCGCGTGCGGCTCGGCCCCACCATCATGCGGCTGGCCGCGTCAGTGCGCAGCGACTTCATTTCCCTGGCCCGCCCGTTCCTGGAACGGCTGTCGGCCGAATTGGAAGAAACGGTCGACCTCTCGACAGTCAAGAAAGACCATCTGGTCTTCATCGATCAGGTGATCGGCTCGCATCGCCTGCGCACCGTCTCGGCGGTCGGCGAAACCTTCCCGCTCTATTGCACCGCCAACGGCAAAGCCTATTTAGCGCAACTCGCCGACACCGCCGTCGCGGCCTTGATCGGCGACAGCTATGTGGCGCGGACGCCGAAGACACTGACCAGGCTCGATGCCCTGATTGCCGACCTCAGAAACGTCCGCAAGGCCGGCGTCGCCTTCGACCGCGAGGAGCACACGCTCGGCATCTGCGCCGCCGGCGTCGCCTTGCAGGACCCGCTCGGCAATTCGGTCGCCATTTCGGTGCCGGTGCCGACCCATCGTTTCCAAAGCCGGCAGACTTCGATTGCCGAGAAACTTCTGGCGACCAAGCACGAATTGGAAAGCCGGATGAAATCCGCCGCCGGCTGATCGCCGCGGCATCGTCAAGCCAAAAAAGAAAAGGGAGAGAAACGTGAAGAAAATTCGCGGCATTGCATTCGAAGAGAACCTCAACAACAGCATGGGGCTGGAATTCGTCAATCTGTCCCACCGCTTCGGCTATCAGTCGCCGAACTGGCCTTACTTCGAAGACGTCAAGATCGAACGCATCCACTATATGGCGAAGTCTGGCGTGCTGTCGCAGCGCATCACCACCTCGATGCACAACACCACGCATATCGACGCGCCCGCCCACGTCATCCAGGGCACGCCCTTCATCGACGAAGTGCCGCTGCCGCACTTCTTCGGCTCTGGCATCGTCGTCTCGATCCCGAAGAAGAAGTGGGAAATGATCACCTATGACGATCTCGAAAAGGCCGCCGGCAAGATCGTCCGCCCGCGCGACGTCGTCATCGTCAACACCGGCTGGCATCACCAGTACGAGGACTCGGAAGACTATTTTTGCAAATGTCCTGGTTTCGTGCCCTCGGCCGGCAAATGGTTCGTCGAGAAGAAGGTCAAGGTTGTCGGCCACGACACCCAGGCCAACGATCATCCGCTCGCCACCGCGATCGGTCCGCATCGGAACGGACCCTTACATCCGCATCTCCAGGCCGAATACAAGGAATGGTCCGGCGGCCGCGACTGGAAGGACGATCACCCGGAGTGGGAGCCGGTGCACCGCAAGCTGTTCACCAACGGCATCCTCGGCATCGAAAATGTCGGCGGCGATCTCGACAAGGTGACCGGCAAGCGCTGCACGTTCGCGTTCTTCCCGTGGAACTGGGACCGCGGCGACGGCTGCATTATCCGGCTCGTTGCGATCACCGATCCGGGGCAGAAGTATCGCA
>JAUSBQ010000098.1 GCA_030651965.1 Pseudolabrys sp.
GGGCCGTCGCCCACGGATGTCGGGTTTACCCGACATCCGATTGAAAATGCGCAAGTCGGCTATAGCCGACTTGCAATGGCTCGCTGCGCTCGCACCTCAGGGTGACGGATCACTGCTGATTGATACACCCGCCGACATAGGCCTCGCGGTTGCCCGCGGCATCGCCATAGACACCGGCCTGATGCTGGCAGCGCAAGGCGCGGTCCTGTGCGGTTTCACGCCCGCCCGGCCCTGCTCCCGGCAACGCCGGCAGGTTCGGCAACAGGCGGCCGGTTTCAGGCACATAGATCGGCGGCGGGGCTTGCGGATAGGCCTGCACGACCGGCGGCCTCGTACGCCGCGGCTTGACCTTCTGTTGCGTGCCGCGCGGCGACTGGTATTTCGGCGCCAACCAGGGTTCCGAGGCTTTCGGCTGCCTGGTGCCCGGCTCCGGCCGCATGATTGTGTAAGGGTCGTCGACCGTCTGCGCGCGCGCCCCGAGCGGCGGCGCGACAAGCGCGACAATCGTCAAAGCAATGAGAACGCGACCTTGCATTCCCTTTAAATGGGTATGCCGACTACGCGGGGCTAGTCCTCTTCCGGCGCGTCGACGATCGGGTCGTAACGGCAGATGTCGAGGCCAAGCAGGTTCCACGACTGCTGCATATGCGGCGGCAGCGGCGCCGAAATATCGATGGTGCCGCCGCGCGGATGCGGCACGACGATGCGCCGCGCCAGCAGATGCAGCCTGTTCTGGATGCCGCCGGGCAGTTCCCAGTTCTCGATGTTGAAGTATTTCGGATCGCCGATGATCGGATTGCCGACATGGGCCATGTGCGCGCGCAACTGATGGGTGCGGCCGGTGACGGGTTTCAGCGAAATCCAGGCGAGCTTCTGCGCGGCGGTTTCGACCACCGCATAATAGGTCACCGCGTGCACGGCATCCTTCTCGCCGTGGGTGGCGATGCGCATGTAGGAATCTTCCTCGTCTTCATACTTGGCGAGATAGGTCGAGATGCGGCCCTGCTTCGGCTTCGGCACGCCGGCGACCAGCGCCCAGTAGATCTTGCGCGCGGCGCGCGTACGGAATGTCTTTGCCAGCGCGGCGGCGGCAAAGCGCGTCTTCGCCACCAAAAGACAGCCGGCGGTGTCCTTGTCGAGACGATGCACCAGACGCGGACGCTGCGCATCGGCGTGCTGGCCGCGCAAGGCTTCCAGCATGTCGTCCACGTTTTCCTTCACGCCGGAGCCGCCCTGCACCGCGAGCCCGGCCGGCTTGTTCAACACCAGGACGTCGTCGTCTTCCGACAAAGTGATCGAGCGGATGAATTCGCGATCCTTCATCGCCTGCGGGGCTTCCTCGCGCACTTTCGGCGCCTCGAGTTGCAGCGGCGGAATGCGCACGGCCTGCCCGGCGACAAGCCGGCTTTTCGGCTCGGTACGCCTGCTGTTCACGCGCACTTCGCCCTTGCGGATGATGCGCTGGATGTGGCTGAACGAGAGGCCGGGAAAGCGCGCTTCGAAGAAACGGTCGACGCGCATGCCGTCTTCGTCCGGCGTCACGGTGATCATCTGCACGCCGGCGGAGTAATTGGCTGGATTGGGCACGGGCTTCGGCTTCGCCGTCACAACCGGCGCGGCTGCCATCGCGGCTTTGGTCGAGAATGAGTTGTCGCGCGGCGGGCGGGCCGGAAAGGCGCGGCCCTTCTCGTTGCGGATGGAGCCGTGAGGACTATCGGGACGCGTGCGCGAGCGCGAACCCGGCCTGACGCCAGGAGACGCCGCCGTGCGCGGTCCCGGCTTGACGTCGAACTTGGCGTCGAAACGGCGCGCGGGACGTCCACCGGACTTTGCCTCGGGCTTCGCACCCGGCTTTGAACCAAACTTGCCGCCGCGCTTGTCGCCGCCACGCTTGTCGCCTTTGAAATCGCCACGCATATCGCGGCTTTGACCGGCGGATTTACCGCCCCGGCCTTCGCCACGCTCTTTCTGACGATCCTGACGACCGCCGCGCCCTGCCGGCGCGCGCTTTCCGCCGGGCGTTCTGCCGACGGACGATTTGCCGCCGCCGGGCCGCGGGCCTTCTCTGCCGCCTCTCATCAAACTGCTCCACCTGAGGTTTTCGCCAGCGCCGCGCCCAGGCCAGGATCGTCCGGAAGGGTCAATCCGAACAGGCCGGTGAGCGCGTCGCGCAACTCGGATTCCGTCTCTAGCACACGCCGCTCGCTTGGGGCGTTTAACCTGTGAAACGCCAGTTCCCGGCCGTTGAGGGCAAAACGGCCGTCCGGCATGACCCGCCCGGCGATAAGTCCGCGCTTGAAGCGCGATTGCGGATGGGTCGACGTGAACCAGTTGCCGAGCTCGAGGTCCGGCTGGTGCTGCGGATCGAGCGTGAAGATGTAAAGCGGCGCCCACGCGCCGCGCAGTTTGGCCTCTGCACAATAGCCGTTGCCGGTGGCGACAAGGCGGAACGCCCCGTGCGGCGTCGCCTGCTCGGCCGGGTCGTCGAGCCGCAGAGGGCCCGTCATGGTGTTACCGCCGAAGCCGACATCCGCGATCCAGGCGACGCCATCGATGTCGACGCGCAACAGCATATGCGTCTTCGCGGTGCGGACCTCGTCGGGCACCTGATAGCGGATACGGGCCGTCATAGCGGTGACGGCAAAGCCGAGCGCCGAGAGCGCGTGGTGAAACAGCGAATTCTGCTCGAAGCAGTAGCCGCCGCGCCCTGCCCGCACCAACTTCGCTTGCAGGCTATCGGCATCGAGCCGCACGCCCCGCCCCAGCAAGACGTCGAGATTCTCGAAGGCGATGGCTTGCGGATGCAACGCATGAACCGCGCGCAACGTATCGAGCGTCGGTGTCCGCGCGCCGGCGTAACCGATGCGGCCGCAATAGCCGTCAAGATCGAAGGCGGTCGCGATCATTGGCAACGCCGCAATTCTGCGCGCGTCACCGCCGCCGCCCAATGCGAGACGCTCATGCGCCGCCTCGTTCCTTGCGCAGCTTGGCCCAATATTCCAGCCGCTTGCGAATCTCGCGCTCGAAGCCGCGTTCCGGCGGGTTGTAGAACTGCTGGCGCGGCAACTCATCGGGAAAATAGTTCTGGCCGGAAAAGGCTTCCTCGGTGTCGTGGTCGTAGGTGTAGCCGCGGCCGTAGCCTTCCGACTTCATCAGGTTGGTCGGCGCGTTGAGGATGTGCCTCGGCGGCACCAGCGACCCGGCGGTCTTGGCGACCTGCTTGGCGGCGCCGTAGGCGGCGTAACCGGCGTTCGATTTCGGCGCGGTCGCGACATAAAGCACCGCCTGCGCGATGGCGAGTTCGCCTTCGGGAGAGCCCAGGAAGTCGTAGGCCTCCTTGGCGGCATTGGCCATGACCAGCGCCTGCGGATCGGCCAGGCCAATATCCTCGATCGCCATGCGCACGACGCGGCGGCAGATGTAAAGCGGCGGCTCGCCGGCATCGAGCATGCGCGCCAGATAATACAGCGCCGCGTCCGGGTCGGACCCGCGCACCGATTTATGCAGCGCCGAGATGAGAT
>JAUSBQ010000100.1 GCA_030651965.1 Pseudolabrys sp.
ATTCACGCAAGCCTCGATGGCCGTGCGCGCCCATGACGAGCGTCCCGATCTTCCGGCTGGCGACTTCGATATTCAAGACTTCGGACGGATGAACGCCGGACGCGATGGGGTTGGTCTCGACGTCATAGTCGTGACTGCGAAGATAGGCCGCCGCCGCGGTGGCCCGGCGTACCGCCAGTTCCTGGGCCGCGTCGATCGACGTCACGCTGATCCGCTTGCCTCGCCCTATTCCGAGCAACGCGAACATCTGAACGGCGCGCATCGCCGCCACGCTGCCGTCATAGGCGACCATGATCTCGTCGCTGGCAGGGATTTCGTCGGGGCATACGATCACCGGACGCGGCGTCAGCGACAGCAGTTTCGCCAGCGTCTCGGAATACTGTTCGTGGACGCCGCCGCGGAACGCCGTATCGTGGCCGGTAACCACCAGGTCGCGGACTTCGGTCGCCAGATAGAGCGCTTCGATCGGATCGCCGGTGAAGGAAAGCCATTCGAACGGAAATTTGTGCGACCGGCATTCCGCCTCATAGGCGTCATGCAGACGGCGGCGGGCATCTTCCGCCTGTTTGGTGAGTTGCTCCTCGAGTTTCGCTTTATACGACGACGCGCCGATGCCTCCGGGCATCCGCGTTTCGATAGAGCTCAGGTCGATGCCGGCGAAGCCGGCCACCTCGGCTTGGGTTTGCCGCGCCAGTCGAAACGCATAGGCCCGGGCCGACACCGAGGATGGCGTTTCGCCGAGAAGAATGAGGAGCCGCTTGAGCATTGCTTTCCGCCCGCTGAAAGTCAGCTTCTGTGTTTTTTGAAGTTATTTCACAGTTTCCGCTGCCCGTTGATTCATATCAACGGTTGGGCCGTCTCCAACTGCGGCGCTTCGTCTCGGTCACAGCCGCCTACTCCCCCGCCTTCGGCAGCGCCTTGCAATTGCTGGTCGCCTTCTTGGCGGCGAAGCGCGCGTCGATGAAATCACGCGCCGCCTGCGCGCCGAGCTTCATCGAACCGTTATGATCGGCGCCGGCCACCGGCATGTAGTCGATCGCATTGCCTTTGGCGCACAGCGCGCGCACCGTCGTGTCGGTGTCCTTCGGAAACACGGTGACGTCGGCCTTGCCCTGCACCACCATTGTCGGCGCGGCGATGCGCAATGCGCCCGGCTCGTTCTGCGCGGCGACGCGCAGGAACGCCGCGAGGTCGGGCTTGGCGACGAACTGATCCTTGGCGATCGCGGTCGACCAGTAGCCCACCGTCAACGCCTTGGTCATGCAGCCGTCCATCAGCACCGGAAGCTGGGCGATCGCCTGCGGCGTCAAAATACGCTTGAGATCGATCGCGGGATGATTGGTGGCGTAGGATTGCAGCACATACAGCACGTAAGGCAGGCTGAGTTCGACCTTGTCGGATTTCATCACAGCAGCGAGACGGCCGGCGATCTGCGAGCCCGGCGCGAAAGCGACATTGCCGAGCAGTTTGAATTCCGGAACGTAAGCCGGCCCTTGCGCCGCCGCGAACAGATCGACATGGCCGCCCTGCGAATGGCCCATCACCGCGTAGCGCTTGCCGATTTTGGGCTCGATGCCGCGCGCCGCGCGCAACATGTCGAGCGTGTTGCGCCCGGTCGGCACGCCTTGCAGGAACGGCTGGAAACCGGCGACGCCTAATCCCTGATAGTCCGAAGCGGCGACAGCATAGCCCTTGGCGACGAAGCCATCGAGCAGCGTGCGGATAATAACGATGTAAGGATGCTCGGGCCCGTTGGCGTCGTCGAGCGACGGCGCGCAGGCCGGCGCCAGGCCTGTCGTGCCGTGCGCCCAGGTGATGACCGGCCAGCCGCCCTTCGGCGCGTCGCCTTTGGGGATCGACACCGTGCCGGTGACCGGAACGATGCGGCCTTGCGCGTCGGTCGAGCGATAGAGAACCAGTTCGGTGCGCGCCGCGCTCGGCAGGGCCATCGTGCCGTCGAAGCTGCGCGTCCAGATGACAGAGCCGCGCGGCCCTTTCGGCAAAGGCTGCGGCGGCGTGTAGAAGGCCGCGCCGGCGGGACCGGGTGCGACAGGCTGGGCCATGGCCGCGACGCCGGCAAACAGCAGCGCTGCCGAGACAGCAGTTCCGAAGGTGAAAGCGCGGTGGAAAGCCATGGCGAATGCCTCGCGGTTGAAGTCCCACGCAACAGGCCACACAAAGCTTAAAGGAGAGGTGAAGATGGCGAGGTATATCCGGCGGTATGATCTTCTCGGTCCGCCTCGGCGTAGTCCCTTTTCCTACACCCCCAACAGCCGCTCCGCATTGCCGTGCGCGATGCGCGCCCGGTCAAGCTCGCTGATCGGCAGCTTCTCGAGAAACGCGCGCGCTTCCTTCATCGATCCGTAAGGATAGTCGACCGAGAACATGATGCGCTCAGGCCCGACATTGGCGATGAGGTTTTGAAACGTCGCCGCGTAATTGAAGCCGCCGAAGGTGTAATGCAGGTTCCGCCGCAGATAGTCGCCGAGCGGGCGCTGCGGCTTCGCGGCGGACGGCAGCCGGGCGCCCAGTTCTTCCATGCGCGGCATCATGAAGGGCAGCGCTTCGCCCATATGCCCGATCACCACCTGCAGTTTGGGAAAGCGGTCGAACACGCCGCCCAGCATCATGCGCATGATGTGCGTCGCGGTCTCGATGTGCCAGCCCCAGCCGGCGCCGGCGATCAGGAAGGTCGCGGCCGGGTGAAAGCCGCCATAGGACGCTTCCATCACCGCCTTCGGCGGCATGGTCGGATGCAGATAGATCGGCACGTTGAGCGCTTCGGCGCGTTCCAGGATCGGCGCATAGAAGGCGTCGTCGAGATAGCGGCCGCGACTGTGGCCGTTGATGTTGGCGCCCTTGAAGCCGTTCCTGACGCAACGCTCCAACTCATCGGCGGCGGCCGCAGGCGCGCCCACCGGCAGCGCGGCGAGGGCGACGAAGCGGGTGGGATGCTGGCGCACGGCGGCGGCGAGAACATCGTTGGCGTCGCGCGCCACCGCGATCGCCTCGTCGGGGTCCGACTGTTCGACGCCGGGGGAATTGAGCGACAGCACCTGCATGTCGAGCCCGGCCTCGTCCATCTCGGCAATCCGTCCGCCGCCGATATCGGCGAGTTGCGCGACGATCTTCGCCGCCGCCGGCCCGCCGGATTTCAGCATGCCCTCGACAAAAGCCCGGCCCGGGCCATCGAGAAAGACCGGCGTGGTGAAGTGTTCTTCAAGCGCGATGAATCGCATGATTGTCCTTGAGGTCGGTTGGCGGGGGCATCGTTGCGCCATCGTATACGCTCTCCGCCGCCGCCGCGACGGCGGGGGGACACTGTCTTCCCGTTCTCTCTCGGCCTCATCCTGAGGAGCGCACCTTTAGGTGCGCGTCTCGAAGGACGAGGCCGCCCCATCCTTCGAGACGGGCCTGCGGCCCTCCTCAGAGCCTGACCGAAAAAGCGGTGAGTGATCCCAGCGGGCTGTGATTCCATCGGATTTGCAAAGATTCGAGGGAGATCACGATGGCCTGGACTGGGACCACTCGCG
>JAUSBQ010000118.1 GCA_030651965.1 Pseudolabrys sp.
CCGACAGAAACAGTTCCGACGGGTTGGTGACTTCGCGCAATCCCGCGCCGGGCATTTCGAAGACGCCGATTTCGTCGGTCGGTCCGAAACGGTTCTTCACCGCGCGCAGGATGCGGAACTGGTGCGAGCCTTCGCCCTCGAACGACAGCACGGCGTCGACCATGTGCTCGACCACGCGCGGACCGGCGATCTGGCCGTCTTTGGTGACGTGGCCGACCAGGATGATCGCCGCGCCGGAGCGCTTGGCAAAGCGGATTAGCATCTGCGCCGCGCCGCGTACCTGGCTGACGGTGCCGGGCGCCGAGTCGACGGTGTCGGTCCACATGGTCTGGATCGAGTCGATGACGATCAGGCGCGGGATCTTGCCCTGCGTCAGCGTGGCGATGATGTCCTCAACCGCGGTCTCGGACGCGAGTTCGACGGCGGCATCGCTGAGGCCGAGGCGCTCGGCGCGCAGCCGCACCTGGGCGACGGCCTCTTCGCCGGAGATATAGACGGCGCGTTCGCCGGCGCGCGCCAGCGCCGCGGTCGCCTGGATCAGCAGCGTCGATTTGCCGATGCCGGGGTCGCCGGCCATCAGCAGCACCGAGCCGCGCACGAAGCCGCCGCCGGTGACGCGGTCGAGTTCAGCGATGCCGGAGGGCAGGCGCGGCGCGTCATGGGCCTCGCCTGTCAAAGGCTGGAGTTCGAACAGGCGGCCTTTGGGCGCCTTGCGGCCGGGGCCGGCGGGGCGCTCGGCGCCTTCCTCGACCATGGTGTTCCACTCGCCGCAGGCCTCGCATTTGCCCTGCCAGCGGTTCGCCCCCGCGCCGCAGTTCTGACAGATGAAGGAAAGACCGCGCCGGGACATGGTGGAATCGCCTCGTAATGGGTGCTCGCAGCCTAAGTGGCTGATGAGAACATTACAAGAACATTGTTTAAGTTTCGGTTATTCAGTCCGATAAACCCGGTGATAGCGGTGCCCGAGAGCGGTCAGCAGCTCATAGGCAATGGTGCCGGCGGCGGTGGCCACCGCGTCGAGGTCCAGGTCGCCGCCGATCAACGTGACGAAGTCGCCCCGGCGCAACTCGGGCGCGTCGGTGACGTCGATCGCCATCAGGTCCATCGACACCCGGCCGGCGAGCGGGCAGCGCTTGCCGCCGACGGTTACCCAGCCGCCCGGCGTCTCGTCGCTGGAGCCGGAGGCGCGCGGATAGCCGTCGGCATAGCCGACCGACACTACGGCGATGCGGGCGGCGCGGCGCGCGGTCCAGCCGGCGCTGTAGCCGACAGTGTCGCCCTTGGCCACGGTGCGCAACTGCGCGACGCGCGCTTTCAATTCGATCACCGGCCGCATTGGATTGGGCTTTCCCGGCGTCGGGTTGACGCCATAGAGCGCGACGCCGGGGCGCACCACGTCGCAATGCGCGTTGTCGCTGAGGAAAATGCCGGACGAATTGGCGAGCGAGGAGGGAATACCGCGAAACAGCATGCGCACTTCACGGAACAGGCTGATCTGACGGTCGTTGAGCGGGTGCGCCGTATCCTCGGCGCAGGCGAAGTGGCTCATCAGCAAGGTGATGCCGTGGTTCTCGGAACGGATGCGCGGCGCCAGCGCCGCCGCTTCATTGGCCGAGATGCCGAGCCGGTTCATGCCGGTGTCGACATGCAGCGCCGCGCCGCCGCGCCATTGCGTCGAGGCGACGAAAGCGTCCCATTCGGCCAGTTCGACCATGCTGCCGATCACCGGGCGCGCGCGTAGTTCGGCGTAGACCTGGGGCGTGCCGGGGATCAGGCCGTTGAGCACATAGATCGCGGCCTCGGCTGCGACCTCGCGCACGCGGCGCGCTTCCGACAGATCGGCGACGAAGAATGTCTTGCAGCCGGCTCGCGCCAGCGCGGTGGCGACCGGCTCGATGCCGCAGCCATAGCCATTGGCCTTGATGACGCCGGCGCATTCCGACGGCATGGCGCGGTGGCCCAGCGCGCGCCAGTTCGACACCAGCGCGGCGAGATCGACGGTCAGAATACCGCCGGCCTCGGACGACGGCGGGCCGGACGTGATGCCGCGTACGCTGTCGGGCGCGGTCGGGTGGGAATCGGCGATGAAATCGAGGCTGGCCATGATGCAAAGGTTTAGCGGGCGAAGCCGCGGTCGTCCAATCAGACGGGCGCCGCTTCCAGCGCCGCGCGGTTCCTGATCATGTCGGAGGCCTTGTCGGCGATCATCAAGGTCGAGGCGTTGAGATTGGCCGAGATCATGCGCGGCATGATCGAGGCATCGACCACGCGAAGGCCCTCCAAGCCATGGACGCGCAGCCGGTCGTCGACCACGGCCAGCGGATCGGTTGCCGGTCCCATGCGGCAGGTGCAGCCGGGGTGGAAGGTGGTCTGGCCGCGCTGCGTCGCGGCGACGAGAAACTCATCGTCGGTCGTAACGCCGGGCCCGGGGAAATCCTCGTAGTCGTAATAAGGCGCAAGCGGCGCCGAGGAGAGCAGGCGGCGCGCCAGTTTCATGCCGGCGATGGTAACGCGGCGGTCGAGTTCGGCGGCAAGGTAGTTGGTCTGGATCAGCGGCTGATCGAACGGGTCGGCCGAGCGCAGGCGGACATGACCGCGGCTTTCCGGCCGCTGCTGCCAGGAAGCCACCGACATGCCGGGCTCGTTCTCGAGCTTGCCCTGTTCGCCTTCCATGTAGCTTGCCGGCGTAAAGGTGAGTTGCAGGTCGGAGCTTTCCGCCGTCTCGCCGGAATGCCAGAAGCAGTACACAAGCGTCGGCGATAGCGCGAGAATGCCGCGCCGCGTCACCGCCCATTTCAGCGCTTCATAAGCGAGGTTGAGCCCGCGCGCGCGCTCATTGATGGTCTTGACGTTCTTGACGCGCGCCACCGAGCGCGGCGCGTAATGATCCTGCAAGCCTTCGCCGACGCCGGCCAGCGCATGCCGCACTTCAATGCCGAGCGATTGCAGCAGCGGCGCCGGCCCGACGCCGGATAATTGCAGAAGCTGCGGCGAATTATACGAGCCGCCGGACAGGATGACTTCCTTGCGCGCCCGCACCTCCAAGGCCTCGCCGCCGCGTCCGCCCAGGCTGTAGCGGATGCCGACGGCGCGCTTGCCCTCGAACACGATTTCGGTGGCGTGCGCCTGCGTCCGCACGGTGACATTGCCGCGCTTTATCGCCGG
Source organism: Pseudolabrys sp. (assembly GCA_030651965.1). Classification (GTDB taxonomy): domain Bacteria; phylum Pseudomonadota; class Alphaproteobacteria; order Rhizobiales; family Xanthobacteraceae; genus Pseudolabrys. The sequence continues at coordinate 3,166 of JAUSBQ010000118.1, forward strand.
ATGCAGAAACGCGGTCGCGGCGCTGATGCGGCGGCCCTTGTGAATGGTGCGCTGCGCGTAGGATACGCCTTCCTGGGTCGCGCCGTTGTAATCCTTGTTGCGCGGAATGCCGAGGCTCTGTGCGCCGGCGATGAACGCCTCGCACAAAGGATCGCGCCAGTCGATGTCGGTGACGGTGAGATTTCCGTCGCGGCCGCGATAGGTTGCCTCGCCGTCGCCGATGCGCCGCTCCAGTCGCTTGAAGTAGGGCAGCACGTCGGCATAGCCCCAGGAGCGGTTGCCGATCTGCGCCCAGGTATCGAAGTCCTGGCGCTGGCCGCGATTATAGATGTGGCCGTTGATCGACGAGGAGCCGCCGAGCGTCTTGCCGCGCGGCGAGAAGATGCGCCGCCCCGCCGTATAGGCGCCGGGCTCCTGCGAATAACACCAGTTGATGCGGGTGTTGTAGAAGGTCTTGATGAAGCCCGCCGGCAGATGAATGTAGGGGTGCCAGTCGGCCGGACCTGCTTCGAGCACGCAGATGCTCACACCGGCGTCTTCGCTCAGGCGGTTGGCGAGCACGCTGCCGGCGGAGCCGGCGCCGACAATCACATAGTCGAACGTGTCCACCGCTGCCCGCCTAACCCTGGAAAATCAGCATTACAAAAGCGGCGAATAGCATGGCATGCACGGCGCCTTGCAGGATATTGGTGCGGCCGCTGGCAAATGTCACGACGCAGACGGCGAGCGTCAGCATCAGCATCACGGCATTGGCGCCGTCCAGTCCGAGATAGAGCTGGTGGCCGGTGAAATAGCCGACCGCCAGCATGGCCGGCACCGTGAGGCCAATCGTCGACAGCACCGAGCCGAGCGAAATATTGATCGAGCGTTGCATGTGGTTCGTCGCTGCCGACCGCATCGCGGCGATCGCTTCCGGCGTCGCCACCAGCGCCGCGATCACCACGCCGCCGAGCAAAGCCGGGGCTTTCATGGTTTCGATGACGTAGTCGATCGGCCGCGCCAGTTGTTCAGCCAGAAAAACCACCGGCAGGATATAGGCAATCAGCAGGCTGGCGTGCCAGGCCAGCGACGGCTTGGCCTCCGGCAAGCCCGCCGGTTCGGTTGTCTCGCCACCATCGCCGACGAAATAGCCGCGATGCCGGCCGGTCTGCAACGCCAGGAACGTGGCATACAGGCCAATCGACATCACGAACACGAAGATCTGCTGCGCCGACGACAAAGTCGGGCCAGGCGTGGTAGCCGTGAAAGACGGGAGTATGAGTGCGATCACGGCAAGTGGAATAATGACGCCGAGAAACGAATTGGCGCCTTGCAGATTGTAATGCATCTCGCGGTGCCGCCAGCCGCCGAGCAGCAGCGAGCCGCCAACAATGCCGCCGAGAATGATCATGACGATGGCGAACAAGGTGTCGCGCACCAATGTCGGGTTCTGTTCTCCGTGCAGCATGACGGCGGAGATGCTCATCACCTCGATCGTCGTCACCGACAAAGTGAGGACGAGCGTGCCATAGGGCTCGCCGAGAATCTCCGCGACGCGGTCGGCGTGCCGCGCCACGCAAAGCGCCGAACCGAGCACGGCGGCAAACAGCCAGATGAAGATGAAGGCCAGCCACAGCGGGTTGGCGAGGCCGGCGAGCAGCGTTATGCCGAATAGCGCGAACACCACGGCGGTTCCCAGACTGGCGGCCAGGAACCATTCTTTGCCGAGCGCGCGGAGCTTGGGGTGGGTGTCGGGGTTCACGTTGGTCTATGGCTCGGGCGCCGCGGCCGGGCAGGCGGCCGCGCGCGACAATAGCAGATTCCCGCGCCTGAAAGCGCGAGCGCCTCAATCGCCGATCCTTATTCCCCAATCCTTGCCGGCATGTGGTCGCTCTGCGCCAGCGACGAGAACTTGGTGGTGGCGCCTTCGAAGGCCAGTTCGACCGTGCCGGTCGGGCCGTGGCGCTGCTTGCCGATGATGACTTCGGCCTTGCCGTAATATTTGTCGCTGTCGGCCATCCAGGCGGCGAATTTCTCGCGGTCGCTCTCCGAGGGCTTGCGCATCAGGTGATAATATTCTTCGCGGTAGACGAACATGACGACGTCGGCGTCCTGTTCAATCGAGCCCGATTCACGCAAGTCGGACAGTTGCGGATGCTTGTCCTCGCGGCTTTCGACCTGACGCGACAATTGCGACAGCGCGATCACGGGAACGCTCAGCTCCTTGGCGAGCGCCTTGAGGCTGGGGGTGATTTCGGTGATTTCCTGCACGCGGTTTTCCTGTCCGCGCTTGCTCGATCCCGACAGCAGCTGAATA
>JAUSBQ010000119.1 GCA_030651965.1 Pseudolabrys sp.
AGCTCGGATGACGCGCGGTCAACTCGTCCCAAAGGCTTGCATTCCAGACAAGTATCGCACTCTCCAGCACAGCCGCTGCCGTTGCAGGGTAATTTCGGGATCCGATCGCCTTTGCCATTCCAAATAATTCGCCGGGAGCGACGAACCGAACAATGGTTTGCTGACCGTCGACGGTCATGCGCGTCACCTTCAAACGTCCGTGAATTAGCACGAAAAACGCATCAGCGCGTTCGCCCTGCCGAAAAACAGGCTCGTCTTTTGCGATAGGCCGCACTTCCGCGGACGCCAAAATATGATCGAGATTGGCATCGCTCAGCGATTTAAACAGCTCGAACGGGCGAACCTGGGAGCGATGAATTGGAGGCATGAAGGTACCGGTGTGACGGACATAACTTCGTTTCGCTCCGGCCCTTCTCGCAACATTCAGGCCACGCCTCATGCCGCTTCCGAGCAAACACTAAATTCACCGATGATCAAAGAATTGTAGTTTAGAATATATATGTAATCAGGCTATTTAGACTTCGATTAATTCTTAACTCGGTTTTGTTTGTCGAGCGACAAAGAGCGGCTGCAACCATATTGATATCAATGATCCGGTCAGGGCGTTCGCTGTCTTATTTGCCCCGCGACGACGACCGGAGAGTTCGATGGCGTTTAGTTGGAGACCTGTGCATTCATGCACAGGTGGAGCGATAGGAATCTTCCTGGCTATCGCCGCATGGGAACAGGCCGCGAGCCACCTGGTTCCGCTCATCCTGCCGTCGCCGCGCTTGGTTCTTGCCGAGTCCATCAAGCTCCTTTCCGACCGTGCCGGCTGGGAGGCGATTGCCCCAACCGCGTACCGCGCAAGCATCGGATTTGCGGTCGGCTTCGCCGCCGGAATGATTATCGGAGTGATTGCCGGAAGCTCGCGCGCCTTTGACAAGGCGGCCGATCCGGTCGTCACGCTGTTGATGGCGATGCCACCGATTGCCTGGGTCGTGCTGGCACTCATCTGGTTCGGCATCAACGATGGAGCGGCACTTTTTACGGTTGCTGTGACCGTCGGTCCCGTGATGGCGGTGACCGCGCGGGGCGGTCTCGCCGCGCGCGACCCCGGACTCGATCGCATGGCGGAGCTATTCGAGGCACCCGCCACGGTTCGACTGTCGATGTGCGGATGCCGCAAATCGTGAGTCATATCGCGCCTGCCGGAATCACCGCGCTCGCACTCGCGGTGAAGGTTTCGGTGATGGTCGAACTTCTCGCTCTCGCTGACGGACTTGGCGCGGCGCTGGCGCGCGCACGGGTCGATCTGGAATCCACGCGCGCATTCGCCTGGATCGTCATCATGCTTGTGCTCGTGCTTGGATTCGAGCGGGGTGTGCTACGGCCATTGCATCGCCATGTCGAACGTTGGCGCACTTCGCAAATGCCGATGTCGCCGGCAGGTCACACATGACCCTCCGACTCAGCGGCATACATCATGCCTACGGGCAGCGTTCGGTGCTTGAAGGCATCGATTTCTCCGTGCGTGGCGGCGAAATTGTGGCAGTCCTCGGCCGATCCGGCGTGGGCAAGACAACCCTGCTTCAAATTGCCGCCGGGCTGCTGATGCCGAGCACCGGCGAGGTGACGCGAACCGGTGCCGTAGCCGCAGTGTTCCAGGAACCGCGGCTCTTGCCGTGGCGCCGCGTCCTCGACAACGCGGCCTTTGCGCTTAAGTGCCGCGGCGTGGCGCGCAGGGAACGGCGGCGGCGCGCGCTGCTCATGCTCGACCGTCTTGGGCTCGGCGATGCCGTCGACCTGTGGCCGAGCGAACTTTCCGGCGGCATGCGTCAACGGGTGGCACTCGCACGCGCGTTCCTCATCGAACCGAAAGTACTGTTGCTCGACGAGCCGTTCTCCTCACTCGATCTTGGATTGCGCAAGGAGATTCTCACAATCCTGAGCAATGAAGTCGGTGGTGAGTGCGCCGTGCTGATGATCACCCATGACATGGTCGAAGCCGCGACCATCGCCGATCGCATTGTCGTGCTCGATGGCGCACCGGCTCGAATTGTCGCCGAACAAAGCTTCGCCGGCGCGCCACGAATGCGCACGCTGCCGGACGCACATCGCATCGCTGCGAATCTCTTGGCCGACCACCGTGTCTCGATTGCCTTCAGCGTCGATAGCCCGGCGCCCAGTTCGAATGTTGTGAAACTAGAAGCTTGTTGATTATGCCGGGGGAGCGACGAAATGAGTACGGATACTAACGGCCCATGGACCGGTGGTCATGACACGCCGGGGTGCCATCGACGCGGTGCGGCCAAACTCCTGTGGAAGATGACGGCAGCGCTGCTGCTGTCGGGCGCCAGCCAGACTTGCTATGCACAATCGGCAACGCCTGGCTCGACAGTCGTCCTAGATCCGATCGTGGTGGAAGCACAGCGTGTACAAACACCGGAAACCGGCGGCCAGACACCCGTTCAAACGTCTGCGACTGTGCAGGAGCGTTTCGATGCTCTTCCTGGCGGCGTCAGCGTTGTTCGACAGGACGAATTTGTCGACTCCGCCAATCTGACCACTTCCAAAGCACTGAGTAGCGCTCCGGGCGTCGTGGTGCAGGATTTCTTCGGCGGCAACGACCAGCCGCGCATACAGATTCGCGGTTCCGGCCTTCAGCAGAACCCGGTCGAGCGCGGAATCCTGATGCTGCAGAACGGACTTCCCATCAACCGCGCGGACGGATCCTACATCGTTGGCTTTGCCAATCCACGACAGGCCGAGTCCCTCGAAGTCTATCGCGGCTATATGGCCAATCGTTTGGGTGCGACCGTTTCGGGTGGCGCGCTCAACTTCGTCTCACCAACCGGGTCAAGTCAGCCGGGCGTACAGGCCATAGTGAGCGGCGGAAGCTTCGGCCAGATCGGCGGCGCCGCGCAGGCCGGCTTCCGCAAGGACAATCTCGACGGCCTGATAGAGTTTGACGCCAGCCGCCGGAATGGATTTCGCGATTACAACAGCTCCGAACGCACCGCCGTCAGCGGCAATATCGGCGTCAAGCATTCGCCGAATGTGAGCACCCGGTTCTTTGCCGGCTACACCGACCTCGGATTCGACGTCGCGGGACCGCTGACCAAGAACGGCATGGAGGCCAACCCACGCCAAGTCCACCTCGGGCCAAGCATCGTCGGAGGCGTTGCCGTCAATCCCGGTCCCAATGTCGTGCGCGACCGGCCTCGGCGCGACGCCAGCCAGTTCCTGGTCGGATCACGGACGACGGCAACCTTTGACGCCCACATCGTCGATGTCGCGCTCGGCTATACTTACACCGATGACACCTTTCGCTTCCCGATTTCGTCCGGCATCCGCGTGACGACCGGCGGCGATTTCACGGGACTGATGCGATACGCCTACAATCCGAGCGCTGCGGCTTTGCCGTTGTTCGAGACCACTGCGCAATTGACCACCGGGTCAGCCGATCGTGAGAATTATATCAATCAGGGCGGGGTAACGGGCGCGAAGTTCGGCGAGAACCAGCTCGACGCCACCACGCTTTCGCTTTATGCCGGGTTCAATTTTCCACTCTGGAGCGATTTAACGCTTTCGCCGGCAATATCCTACGCCCATGCCACGCGCGACAACGACGACACCTATAAGGCCGCAACGCGGCCGACCATTTCCTACAATCCGGTCAATCCCACGGCACTGCTTCCGAACGGCGCCGTGCCGACGCAGAGCACGAGCTATGCACGCTCCTATGATGGATGGAGCCCAAGCCTGGGTTTATCGTACCGGCCCGACAACATTCACACCATCTTTGCCGCAGTAAGCCGCAGCTTCGAGCCGCCTACGCATGATGACCTGATCGCCCCAGTGAATGGGACGCCTAATTCAAGCCCCGGCCGGCCGACTCCGGGAAATCCGGCCCTTCCGGCTGCGGCCTTCGTGACACCCGACCTGAAAGCGCAGACGGCAACGACGGTCGAAGTTGGCTGGCGCGGTCGTACCGCCGGCATGTCGTGGGATGCAGTCGCCTACTATTCCTGGATGAATGACGAACTGCTCAGTCTGCGCGATACCACAGGCGCGCCGATCGGCGCCATCAACGCCGGCAAGACCACGCATTTCGGTGTCGAATTAGGATTTGGCGCTAAGCTGACTGATCGACTGTCCGGCCGCGTCGCCTACACTTACCAAGATTTCCGCTTCGACAACGATCCGATTCGCGGCAACAACCGCCTCGCTGGAGCTCCACGCCATATCGTCAACGCGACGCTGCAATTTCAGGCGACCGACCTTTGGAAGCTGCAAGGCGCAGTTCGCTGGAATCCCGACAAGACTCCGGTCGATAACATGAACACCTTGTATGCAGATCCCTATGTCGTCGTGGATGCGAGAACGGAATACAAGATCAATAAGACCGTCTCCGCCTTCGCCGAGATCACCAACCTGTTCAATGAGAATTATGCGTCGTCAACGCTCGTCATCGACCAGGCAAGGCCGGATCAGGCCGCATTCCTGCCGGGCGATGGACGGGGATACTACGCCGGTCTCAAGACGAGGTTCTAGGTCAATCCGTCGATCGCGACAACAGCGCCAGAAAGTTCTGATGAGCAGTTCCAGGAGATCACCATGTTTACCCGTCGCCGACTGCTGGCACAGAGTGCTTTGACCGCGGCGGGGCTCGCCCTGCCGCGCGGTCCCGCCGTTGCCGAGCTGGCGCTGCTCGACCAGTTGGTTTTGTCCGGACCACCATCGCCGCCGTCGATCATTCTCGCGCGTGTGGCCTCGCAGGAGGCATTGAAAATGCACGCCAAAACGATCCGGTTCGAGCAATGGAAAAGTCCGGACCAGCTTCGCGCCGGTGTGCTGTCCGGCAGTTATCATGTCGCAGCGACGCCGGTGAACGTCGCTGCCAACCTCTATAACAAGGGCGCGCCCATCCGCCTGCTCGATGTGACCGTATGGGGCGTTCTCTCGATCGTGACAACCGATTCCGGGATTACATCGATCGCCGATCTCAAGGGCCGCGAGATCGCGGTGCCGTTCCGCGGCGATGTGCCCGACATCGTCCTGCGCGTTCTGCTGCGAAAGGCAGGATTGACCCCCGGTTCGGACCTCAAGATCACTTATGTCGGCTCCCCAATCGAAGGGATGCAATTACTCGTTGCCCGTAGCGTATCGACCGCTTTGCTGCCCGAGCCAGCAACGACCGCGGCACTGATCCGCGGCAAGGGCATAGGCCTCGTGCTGCGTAAGGCCATCGATGTACAGGACGCTTGGGGCAAGACTATGGGCGGACCATCGCGCTTTCCCCAGGCAGGCACCCTGATCCAGGCGAAACTAGCGGACGAACATCCGGAACTTGTCAGGACGCTCGGTGCCGCAGCACGCGAGGCGATTGCCTGGATCAAGGACAATGGACCGAGCGCGGCTCGCGTTGGCGCCGAACAGTTCCGGCTCGATGCAGAGATTATCCTGCAATCCTTGAAGGCCACGCAACTCGAATGGAAGTCTGCCAGCGCGGCGAAGGCTGAGATCGAGCGTTTTTTCGGCATCCTTGCCGATTTCGAACCCGCGGCAATTGGAGGCAAGTTACCCGATGAGCGTCTTTACCTTGACTGAATCTGCGCCGCATAGAGCGCGTGGCGCAATCGTTCTCGCCTATGGCTTCCGACCATTCTTTCTTGCAACCGCGGGCTGGGCGATCGTAACGTTGTCGCTGTGGATGCTCGCACTCGCAGGCCTGACGCCGACGTGGCTCGCCATCGATCTCGCCTGGCACCAGCATGAAATGATCTTCGGCGTGTTCGGCGCGGCAATCGCCGGCTTTCTCCTCACGGCTATTCCCGAATGGGCCAAGGTTGCACCTTTGACTGGCTGGCCGCTGGCACTTTTGGTTGGCTTATGGTTTGCCGGGCGCGGGGTAATGATCTTGGGCATCGACGGCGTTGCGTCTGCCCTGGTCGCCGCGGCGTTTCTGCCTTGCGTAGCGGCTATCGGCGCGCGCAGCTTGATCACCCAACGGCCGCCACGGCTTGGCCTTCTCATATCACTGATCGGAATACTCGGGGTTTTGGAAGTAGGCTGGCAGGCAGGCCGCATCGGCCTGCTCGCGATTGAGCCCACCTTCATCGCGCTTCCTTCACTGGCAATCCTTGCCGCCTTGATTACGCTGGTATCCGGCCGAATCATCATTGTTGTGTCGCAATTCGCCTTGATTGCCGAACAAAGCACGAGGCAACTGCGCGCCGAGCCGGCTTCAACGGAGATCGCGGCATGGCTGCTGCTGCTGCTTGCTGGCGTCCTCCTTCTCGATGTTCAGTCCCCGATTGTCGGCTGGATCGCATTCGCCGCCGCAGCGGCACAAATCCATCGGCTATGCGAGTGGTGGATCGGCCTGGCTATGCGTCAGTCCTATGTTTGGCCGCTGCATGCAGGCAGTCTCATGATCGCCATTGCTTGTACGGCAATTGGATTTGATGGGCTCGGTTCGTCGTTGTCGTTGTCCCTAATTGCCCATACGTTCGGGGTTGGCGCTTCTGCATTGGTGACGCTCGCGGTCATGACTATCGCCGGGCTTCGGCATACCGGCCATGATTTGGTTATCCCGCGCCTGGCAACGGCCGCGCTGGTCTGCGTAGCGATAGCAACCCTGCTGCGCACTATCCCACCAATCCACGATACATACTTTCGCATTATGCTCGGCTTGTCGGCCGCACTATGGATCGCCGCGTTCGCGCTTTATCTGGCCAGCGTCGGGCCCGCACTGCTACGCCCACGCATTGACGGCAAGATTGGGTGAATCGAAACGCTCTTGATAGCGTTTTGAGCGGATCGGTTGGCGGACGAGACTTCTTGGGCCACGCCGGAAACGTGGAGAGCACGTCATGCTATTTAGCATCGTTGACGTCACTTCTGTCTTCGCTCGTTTGAACTCGCCGCAAACGCCGTCACTTGACATCGCACAAATATCAACCGTTTTTATGCGTGCGCCGCCGCCGCCGCGCCGGCCTGCGGTTCGCCATCCAGCTTTCCGTCACGTAACTGGAACAGATAATCGAACCGATCGAAAATCTTCTCATCGTGCGTGACGGCAATAATGGCGGCGTCCTGTTCAATGGCGAGCTTGCGGAGAAGGTCCATCACGATCTGCGCCCGCTTCGAATCGAGGGCAGCCGTTGGCTCGTCCGCAAGGATAATACTCGGGCGGTTGGCGAGCGCGCGTGCAATCGCCACGCGTTGACCCTCGCCCCCGGAAAGATGAGCCGGCATTGCGTCCTTGCGATGACCCACCTCCAGATAGTCGAGGAGATCGACCGCGCGCTTGCGCGCGCTGGCGGAATCGACACCTGCCAATTGCAGTGCGATGGCGACATTGTCGGTCGCGTTCAGGAACGGCAGCAGATTATGCGATTGGAAAATGAACCCTATCTTTTCCAGACGCAGCCGGCGCAGGTCGCCGCGCAGCCAGTGGCCATCCCGGGCGACCAGTTCGCCGTCGATTTCCATCGACCCCGACGACGGACTGAGAATGCAGCCAATGATATTGAGCAACGTCGTCTTGCCGGAACCGGAAGGGCCAAGGAGCGCAATGAGCTGTCGGGGATAGACGGCGAGCGATACGTCCCTCAGGGCGTCGACCCGGGTTTCTCCTTCGCCGAAATGTTTGGAGACACGGTCGACCCGCACCAGCGGCCTATCCCCGATTGCCGTTGTCACACTAGCCTCCAATCGCCGTGGCCGGGTCGACTTTGAGGGCGGCACGCACGCCGAGTCCGCTGGACAGCAGACACACGGCAAAAACAATAAGTCCAAGGATCGCGACGTTGTCCGGTTCGAGCACGACACGGCGCGGGAAGTAATCCTTGATGCCGAGTATGAGTGCGACGCCAATGGCAAAGCCGATGAGGCCAAGCGCCAAGGCCTGTTGCACGATCATGCCGATGATGGTCCGATCAGACGATCCAATCAGCTTCAAGGTCGCTATCTGTTTTATCTTTTCCATCGTCATCGTGTAGATGATGAGCGCAATGATCACCGCGGAAACGATAAGCAGAAGAGACGTGAAGAGACCGATCTGGCGCCGCGCCCGGTCAACCAACGATCGGGAAAGAATGGCTTCCTGGGCTTCCTGCGTGATGGCGGATAGGTGTTTCCAACGCCAAATCGTATCGGCGACGGCATCGGCCGAGGCATTGGGCTGCAGTCGAGCAACGACTGCGTTGACAGAATCCCGGCTGGCTGCGCCGGCGCCGCGCGCTTGCTGGATGCGCAGGGCGGCAGGAGCAAGATCGAACTGCAATTTCTGCGCGTCAGGCAACGTGATGTAGATGGCCGGATCTCCGCCGGAATTGACCTGATGCTGCGTCAGTCCGACGACTGTAAACGTGCTCCGGCCAAGCTCGATCCGATCGCCAATGTCGAGACCGGCGGTACGGTCGGCGACCGCCTCATAGTGGCTGCGGGCGATACCACGGCCCTGCGAAATCTCAGGGGGTCCGCCAGGGCGCGTCGGCTCATAGCCAATGACATAGAGCCGCAGCTTCGCGCTCCGATGTTGGGCTTCAACCGTCTGATAAGTGATGCTCCCGGCCGCGGCCACACCCGAGATTCGGGCGACCGCCTCACGAATGTCGCCAGGAATGCGCGAGGCCTCTGCGAAGGGGCCGCGCGTGTTGGCTTCGACCACCCAAAGGTCGACGGCCGGTGCACGCGCTATCGTGAGTGCGTCAACAACGAGCCCACGATATATGCCGATCATCGCCATGACGACGCCGAGCAGAAGTCCAAGTCCCACGCATGTCAGCAAGAACCGGCCGCGATTATGGCGAATGTCGCGATAGGCGAGGTTCACTTCGTTCTGGCCTCAATCACTCTTGCTGAGCGGCCTTCGCGAAGACCGCTTTCTATGTGCGAGACAACACGCGCGCCTTCAGGCAGGCCTTCGACAATCTCAAGCCGTGCGTCCTCGGTGCGATGCCGGAACTTGACGAGACGGCGCTGGAAGCGCCCGGATTCGACCGTCCACACCCGCCCTTCCAGACCATTGTAGCCTTGCACCGCGGCTTCCGGCACGAGCAATGCCTTATCGAGTTGGGCAACTGTTATCCAGAATTCTGTCTGTTCGCCCAGATATACCCGCGGCGGCGGATTGTCCCCCTTGATGTAAACCCGCCGTTCTTCGCTGACACGGTCGCTCTCAAGGCCGATGCGGGCGACGCGTCCCGTGAATGCATCCTGCGGTCGCGACCGAAGACGCGCATCGACCTGCTGGCCTTCCTTGATGAAGCCAGCGCGGGCTTCATCGATATAGGCAAGGCCCCAATAGCTATCGGCCGCGATCAGCGTGAAGATTGGATCGCCGGCCTTGACGACGGTGCCCAGCTCTTTGTGGCGCTCGATGACCAATGCATCATAGGGCGCCACGAGCGTCCGGTGTCGCAGCATCGTTTCCTCGAACTGGACCTGCGCGCGCGCATCGGTCACTTGCGCCTTGGTGGTTTCCACTTCGCTTTGCGCGACCGCGACATCGGCTTTCGCCACGGCTTCGTCCCTGACAGCCTCCTCCGCGGCCTGCTGCGTGACAACGTCGCGGCCGGCAAGAGCTTGTTTGCGCTGGTTGGCCGCTTGCTTTTGCGCCAGAACCGCCTGCATCTTTTCGAGGTTGGCTTCGCCCTTCCTGATATTGGCTTCGGCCACGATCAGCGCGGCGCGCGCCTTGGCGACCTTGGCCTCTTGCTCGCCTATGTTGAGACGCGCCAGCACCTGGCCGCTGGTGACACGGTCGCCATGGTCAACGTTGAGCTCGGCAAGCGTGGCTCCGACCTCGAACCCGATCTTCGAGAGAACGCGGGCTTCCACCGTGCCGAGGCCGAAGACGCGGACCGATACGTTCTCCTCGATGGTCGCGACTTGTACCGCAATCGGGCGGCTTGAATAGATGAAGGCTCCGGCGGCGAACGCGCCAACGATGACAACGATCGCAATCGCCGCTTTGAACCACGGCCTTCGTGCGACGCCGGCGAGCCAGGACATGCGTGCTTCACTTTCCATTGCTGACTTCGTTGCCATTGCCGACAAGACATCTGCCGATATATGACTAACGATTGAAATTGTTGCGCTTTTGCTCTGCGGTGTCTTGATCTGAATCAATCGTGCCGTCGAGGCATCTCCACTTAATTGGCTATCCTGTCCCGATACGGTCAAGGAGAATCGACGTGAGCGGCGATGAGCGGCACATCCACTGGGAGAAGGTCTACCAAACCAAGGCTGAAGGTGAGGTCAGCTGGTTTCAGGAAAGCCCGGAAGTTTCCCTCGATCTCATCCGCGCGACCGGCGTCAACGCCAGCGCGTCGATCATCGATATCGGGGGCGGTGCATCGCGGCTGGTCGATGCTCTTGTGGACGCGGGATTCGAAGCTGTCACGGTCCTCGACCTTTCCGACAAGGCGCTCGCGACATCGCGGGAGCGGCTCGGCGCGCGCGGCGGCAAAGTGCGGTGGGTTGTCGCAGACGTCACACAGTGGCAGCCGACGGAAGTTTACGATGTATGGCACGACCGCGCGGCATTTCATTTTCTGGTCGATCCGAAGGATCGCGCAGCCTATGTCGAGCGGATCGTCATGGCGGTGCGCCCCGGCGGCCATGTGATTATCGGAACATTCGCATTGGACGGCCCCGAACGATGCAGCGGGCTTCCGGTGATCCGGTATGATGCCGCATCGCTCGGTGAAACGCTCGGCCGCTCGTTTGAACTGGTCGATAGCCGCGACCACCAGCATCGGACGCCGATGGGAACCGTCCAACGTTTCCAGTTCAGCCGATTCAAGCGATCGGCTTAAAGAAAGACGTGGATGGCCGGGACATAGGCGAGCTAAGCGAGCGGTCGCGCTACTTCTGCCGTTTGTCTTCATAACCCCTTCCAAACGCGCTGAATTGTTGGTTGCGTAGACTCATTCCAAACTGGAGAAGGCCGAAAAGCCTATATAATTCAATAGTTTAGACTAATTTTAAACTGCGTTTTTCTTTGACTTGGCGCAAGGGAGACGGTAGCGAAATCCTCATAGTGCGATCTGCAACTGTCCAAAGCCGCCGGGTTTTAGATGATCGTCTGCTCCTGCAACGTCCTGAGCGACCACGAAGTGCGCAGCGTCTGCGCCAAGGCGGCGCCGCGCACGACCGGCCAGGTCTATGGCTGTCTCGGATGCAGCGCGCAGTGCGGCCGCTGCGCCCGCTCGATTCGCAAGATCATGAACGAAGCTTTGGCCGGCGCCGGTTGCCCGGCTGGCTGTGCCTGCGCCGCGCACCCCGACAAGCATCAATAATACCATTCGCCGCGCGCGCAGTTGACCGCGCCGGCATTACATTGGCATGGTTTAAATCTGCCGTGACGCGATGGCGCGACCGCTTCCAAATTATCCAATATTAAAAGGATGTCCGCGATGAAGGGCGATGCAAAGGTTGTCGAATACCTCAACAAGGCGCTGCGCCACGAACTCACGGCCGTCAATCAATACTGGCTGCATTATCGCCTGCTCGACAATTGGGGCCTCAAGGACCTCGCCAAGCAGTGGCGCAAGGAATCGATCGAGGAAATGGAGCACGCCGACAAACTGATCGAGCGCATCATTTTCTTCGACGGCTTCCCGAATTTGCAGGTGCTCGATCCCTTGCACATCGGGCAGGACGTCAAGGAAGTGCTCGACTGCGATCTCGCCGCCGAGATGTCGGCGCGCGCGCTGTATCAGGAGGCCGCGCACTACTGCAACGGCGCCAAGGACTACGTCACCCGCGATCTGTTCGAGAAGCTGATGTCGGACGAGGAACACCACATCGATTTCCTCGAAACCCAGCTCGATCTCGTCACCAAGCTCGGCGTCCAGCTCTATTCGCAGCATCATATCGGCGAACTGGGCGAGAGCAGCTAAGGCCCTGTCAATATGACGCCAAGCGGGCGCGACAGGATATATTGATTAGCGGCGCAATCTGGGCGAGAATTCTCTTCGCAGGGAAACCCAGGAGTTCGCGCCATGCGTCTGTCCCGCCGAACCGGCCTCGCCGCCGCCACCGCTTTTGTCGCCGCAGCGGCGCTCTGCGGCGGCACGCCGCGCGGCGCGCTGGCGCAGGACTGGCCGTCGCGGTCCATCACCATCGTCATTCCCTTCACCGGCGGCGGCATGATGGACTTCGCGGTCCGTTCGGTGGCGCAGGAATTGACCCGGGCCCTGGGCCAGACCGCGCTGGTCGAACCCAAGCCCGGCGGCTCCGGCGCGGTCGGCACCACGGCGGTCGCGCGCGCGGAACCCGATGGCTATACGCTGCTGATCACGGCCATCGGCCCCGTCGTGTTTCGTCCGCTGATGGACAAGAACGCCGGCCCCGATGTCGGCCGCGACATGACGCCGATCGTGATGATCGGCGACACGCCGAACGGCATCCTGGCCAGCCCGAAGCTCGGCGTCGGCACCGTGAAGGAACTGATCGCCTACGCCAAGTCACATGACAACCGCCTGACCATCGGCCATCCCGGCGTCGGCACGATGGGTGAATTGTGCGGCATGCTGCTGGCGCAGAAGATTGGCGTCGACGGCAACATGATCGCCTATCGCGGCGCCACGCCGATCATCAGCGACCTGCTCGGCGGCCAGATCGACATCGGCACGCCGGCCTATGGCCCCGGCGCCGACGCCGTCAAAATCCTCGCGGTCAGCGGCGACCAGCGGCTGCCGTCATTGCCCACCGTGCCGACCTTGAAGGAAAGCGGCGTCGACATGGAATGCTCGACATGGCTGGCGATCTTCGGCCCGGCCAATATGCCGCGTCCGATCGTCGACCGACTCAACGCCACGATCGACGGCTATCTGCGCAAGCCGGAAACGCGCGAGGCTTTCTCCAAGATCGGCTTGCGCGTGCTCGGCGGTCCGCCGGAGCGCCTGCGCGACCGCGTGGTCGCCGATCGCGCTTTGTGGTCGCCGATTGTGCTCGGCCGGCCCGAGGCGGCGAAATAGTCTTACGTTCAGGTAGGTTTGGGGCCTCGCTTTGATCGCGCGTGAAGTCGACATCCCGACATCCGACGGGACGATGAATGCCTATGTCGCCCATCCGGACGGCGGCGGGCCGTTTCCGCTCGTCGTCGTCTTCATGGATATCTGGGGCCTGCGCGAGGAACTGTTCGCGATCGCGCGCCGCATCGCCGCGCAGGGCTATTACGCGCTGCTGCCCAATCTCTATTACCGGCACGGCCGGATCGCTTACGAACGCCGCAACGCGGCCGGACAGATGGTGTCGTTCGATACGCTGCCGGCCGACTTGCAGGCCGAGATGCTGGCGATCGGCCGCGGCATTTCCCGCGACATGCTGCGCACGGATCTCGCCGGAATCCTTGACTATTCGCGCCACGAACCGGTGTCTCCCGGGCCTGCCGGATCGGTCGGCTTCTGCCTCGGCGGCCGCATGGCGTTCATCGCGGGGCAGGCGTTTCCCGACAAGTTTCGCGCCACCGGCAGCCTGCACGGCACGCTGCTGGTGACGGACGCGCCGCAGTCGCCGCATCGCTTCGCGCAGCACATGCGCGGCGAGGTCTATTGCGGCCATGCCGAGCTCGACAAGTCGAGCGCGCCGCCGGTGATGGCCGGACTCGCCGAAGTACTCGGCCGCCGCGACGATGTCGCCTACAGCGTGAACCTGCATCCCGGCGCCCATCACGGCTATTCGCTGCCCGACCGCGACGTCTACGACCATGCCGCGGCCGAAGCCGATTGGCGCGCGGTGTTCGCGATGTTCGAGCGTCAGCTCAAGGGTCCGGCGGCGTCCGTGTCCGCAGATATTTGAGGAAGG
>JAUSBQ010000122.1 GCA_030651965.1 Pseudolabrys sp.
GCACCCAGGTGGACGATCTTCTGGGGGAGGTGCGGGCCTTCGCGGCCAAGGGCTACCGGACGCTGGTGACCGTGCTGACCAAGCGCATGGCCGAGGACCTCACCGAATACATGCACGAACAGGGCATCCGCGTGCGCTACATGCATTCGGACATCGACACGCTGGAGCGCATCGAGATCATCCGCGACCTGCGCCTCGGCGCCTTCGACGCGCTGATCGGCATCAATCTGTTGCGCGAGGGCCTCGACATTCCGGAATGCGCGCTGGTTGCGATCCTCGACGCCGACAAGGAGGGCTTCCTGCGCAGCGAGACCTCGCTCATTCAGACCATCGGCCGCGCCGCGCGCAATGTCGACGGCAAGGTCGTGCTCTATGCCGACAAGGTCACCGGCTCGATGCAGCGCGCCATCGAGGAAACCGACCGCCGCCGCGCCAAGCAGGTCGAATACAATACCGAACACGGCATCACGCCGGAGAGCATCAAGAAGTCGATCGGCGACATCATGGACTCGGTCTATGAGCGCGATCACGTGCTGATATCGACCGGCGGCGCCGGCGAAGGCGAGTTCGGCGACGCCGCCACCATCGGCCATAATTTCGAGACCGTGCTGGCCGATCTGGAAAAGCGCATGCGCGAGGCCGCCGCCGATCTCGACTTCGAGGAAGCCGCGCGCCTGCGCGACGAACTCAAGCGCCTGCGCCAGACCGAGCTGGCGGTGGTCGATAACCCGACCGTGCGCAATGTGATGACGGCGCAGGATTCGAGATTGCGCCGCGCGACGTCGGGCAAGAAGACAAAGGCGGCCGATCCGCTGTCGCGCCCGCACAAGCCTGTGCTCGACGAAATGGGCATCGCGACGTGGCACGAGTTCAAGCCGGCGCGGCAAGGCGACCTGCAACGCCCGCGCAAACCGAACCTCGACGAAATGGGACCCGGCGTTGAATCGATTCCCGGGCGTATGGGCGGCGAGCAACCGCAAGGCCCAAGGAGCAAGATGGGCCGGCCGGGTATGAGGGGCGGGTTTAAGAAGAAGGGGCGGTAGCCGCCCGTCATGTCCGATATCGGCATCCTCAACGATCCGCTCAGCATCGCCTTCATCGCGCTGCTGTTCGGCAGCCCCGGACTGGCGGTCGGCGCCATCGCCGGGGCGCTCGCCTGGCGGCAGCACCGCATCGCCGGCGCCCTCATTAGCGCGGTCGTCGGGTTCGCCGTCTGCCTGCTTGGGATATGGGCCGGCGCTATTTGAGCGGCGGGCATGCGCGGTGGGTTTAAGAAGACGGGAAGGTAGGACCTCTCCGCCGTCATGGCCGGGCTTGTCCCGGCCATCCACGTCTTAAGGGCCTATTCAAATAGTCTCTATAGCCTGAGCTTCCATGAAGCTCGGGTTTGAAGAATCACAAACGCCCTACTCCAGCGGCTCGCAAAGCGCTCGGGTATGGACAGAGCGATGGGTGAAAGACTGGATTTATTGCCCGAACTGCGGAAATCCCAAGATTGACCAGTTCACAGCAAACCGCCCTGTGGCGGATTTTATCTGCTCCTCCTGTTCCGAGGAATTCGAGCTAAAGAGCCAGAAAGCCAAGTTTGGGGCACGCGTCGTTGACGGCGCATTTCGAACCATGTGCGAGCGCTTGGCAGCGAGCAATAATCCAAATCTCCTGCTACTCAATTACGATTTGAAAAAGCTGAGTGTTAAAAATGCCCTCATCGTGCCGAAGCACTTTTTCGTTCGGGAAATTATCGAAGAGCGCAAGCCACTTTCCGTAACGGCGCGACGCGCCGGCTGGATCGGCTGCAACATTCTGCTCAGCCAGGTTCCGGACTCTGGAAAGATATTCTTCGTTCGCGACGGACTGCCGCAGGCCAAAGATACAGTCCTAGCCGAATGGAAGAGAACGCTTTTCCTTAGAGACGAAAGCGCCGAAGCGAGAGGCTGGCTTGTCGAAGTTATGAAATGCGTCGAGTCGATTGGTAAACAAGAATTTGATTTGAGCGACGTCTACGAATTTGAAAAGCGCCTCAGCAATATATTTCCTGACAACAAGCACATAAAAGATAAAATCCGCCAACAACTTCAATTTCTCCGTGATCGTGGGTATCTCGACTTTGTCTCGCGCGGACATTATCGTTTGCGCTCGACAGACTGGCAGCCGGGCGTTTAATTGGCCTGCACGGTAATGCTTGGAGGGAAGCATGGCGTGGTACTGCAATCACTACACCTGCGACCGTTGCGGAAAGAGCTGGGACGATGAATGGTCCTGCACCTGCGACGATGACTGCCCGCATTGCGGCGCTCGGCACATGTCGCCCAACGACAGCGACGATTTGACCGAAATCATCTTGCGCGACGGCAAGCATTTTGTCGTCTTGTGGTCGCCTGAAACGGCGGAGCACGATGCGGATTATCGGGAGCTAGGCAGATTCCCAACGCGAGCGAAAGCCGAGGCATTTCTCGCCGCACATTAAGCGTCATGGCCGGGCTTGTCCCGGCCATCCACGTCTTCCTTCCCGAGAAAGCAAGACGTGGATGCCCGGCATAAAGCCGGGCATGACGGGGATAGGCTACGGCGCGACGGCCACCGCCTCTCTCGGCCTCATCCTGAGAGCCTGACCGAAAAAGCGGTGAGTGATCCCAGCGGGCTGTGATTCCATCGGATTTGCAAAGATTCGAGGGAGATCACGATGGCCTGGACTGGGACCACTCGCGCATACTATCGGCGGGAC
>JAUSBQ010000127.1 GCA_030651965.1 Pseudolabrys sp.
AACGCGGTGACCGTGGCACTGTTTCTGACAATCCACTGGCTCGTGCTCTTCCTATTGCTGGTTATCTGGGATCGGGCGCTCAACTACTACAGCGAGTATGGGGTCTGGTCGCAGTTCGTCGTGCTCAACATGACCGTGATAGGTTCGGTCGTCTATTACGCCTTCATCGAGCGCGCGAGCACCGCGTTCAGACGTCTGAAACCGCGCATGGCGACCATCTACGATCCTTACTTCTGGTCCCACGAGCGACACTGGAAGCTCTCCGACACGCCGATTGTTACATACTTCGCCGGCACCCCGCTCAGGCCGTTCCTCCTGCGCCTCATGGGCGCGAAAGTCGGGCGTCGAGTCTTTGACGGCGGCTGCATTATCACGGACCGTTCGCTCGTGCAGATCGGCGACGACGTGACCCTCAACGAGGGCAGCGTGCTGCAGCCCCACTCACTCGAGGAGGGGGCCTTCAAGTCCGACTGGATTAGCATCGGCGAGCGGGCATCGCTCGGACCATCGGCCTTCGTTCACTATGGAGTCGTTGTCGGCGAAGCTGCCGTGATCGATACGGATTCGTTCGTCATGAAAGGGGAGACCATCGAAACCAATACAGCGTGGCGCGGCAATCCGGCAAAGCTGCATCGCGTCCTCGTTCCAGCGGACGGCAACGGCAACTCCAAAAGAGCGGGCTGATCATGGTGCGGGAGGTACAGTCGCGACGTGATGAGCAGGGCCGCGCCGACGGGGCCGACAAGGAGGGCTCCGGCTCCGAGATCCGGCTCGAGCCTATCGGGGCCTCGAACAAGAAGGCTGTCCTTGCGCTGGAGCTCGCCCAGGATCAGCAGGACTTCCTCGCAGACAATGCTAGCTCGCTCAAGGAAGCCGCGAGCGACGACGATGCCCGACCGCGCGCGGTGGTCGCCGGCAATCGCGTGGTGGGCTTCCTGATGTACGATGCCGGCGAAGACGACGGCGAGGCGCTGATTTACCGCTTCATGATCGACCGCCGTAACCAGGGACGCGGTTACGGGCGCGCCGCGCTTTCCGCCTTGCTCAAAGAGATCCGCGCGCTCGGCCACGTGCGCGACGCCCTCGTCTGCTACATGCCGGAGAACGAGGGGGCCCGCCGCCTCTATCAATCGGCCGGTTTCGTGGATGAGGGAGCGGACGAGGATGGCGAGATGATAGCGCGGCTGCGCTTCGTCCGTCAGACGCGCCGTCCATGACTGGCAGGTCAGCGCGCGATCGCTCCGAGGCGTCCCTCCTCTCGGCAATGATGAGCATGGCGCCCCCGGGCATCCGCCTCGGCTGCCGCACCATTCGCGTCGGCGACGAAGACCTTCTGCTGCCCGAGGAGCAGCGCGTCGTGACGACGCGCGATCTGGAGGCACGCCGCGCGAGCGGTGCAGCGCGACACCTTGCGCGCGGCCTCATGGCAGAGCTCGGCCATCCGGTCGTTGCCATCGGCCGCGAGCGCTTTGGCCAGCCAGTGTGGCCCGCAGGTGTGGTGGGGTCGCTCGCGCATGACCGCGTCATGGCGGTGGCTGCCGTTGTCTCTAGTTCCACCGCTGTGTCGCTAGGCATAGACGTCGAGCCTGCCGAGCCCCTGCCAGACGATGCAGTGCCTCTCGTGATGACGGCCGACGACGAGCCAGGAACAGCGAGCCGACATCTGGCGGGCCGTATCCTCTTTGCGGCGAAGGAGGCCATCTACAAGGCCGTTCATCCGCTGGATGGCATCATCTTAAACCATGACGACGTCATTGTGAGTCTTTCCGCCTCCTGCGGGCGGACGCGCACCGGCGCCATGGTGAGGCTCTATTGGTGCATATCGCCACGCATCGTCGTTCTGGCTGTCAATCGGCGTCAACTTTGACCGCTGATCGGCGTCCAATGTTGGCTCTGACTCATATTCGATGATGGCGTCCAGTCGCAGCAGATGAACGGCGGACGTCAATCTCGTTGAAATGATTCTCCTGCTCAAAGAGATCCGCTCCCCCTCCATCCCGCACTTTGCAGAATCTTGCGGCGGCAATTCCGACACCGGGCGCAGCGGCCAGAACCGTCATCCGGGCATCAACCTTTGGCGGCTGTCGCTCAAGGGCTCGCCCAAAAAAGGCCACCGAACGCACGCGCGAGGCCCGGTGGGACAGAATCGCAAGCCTCCTTCCCGAGTTCACCCCGCAGGAATGCGCCAACTACTTCCGTCACGACGGTTACGCTTCAACTTAAGAGTCGAGTGCTCTAGCATGCCATTTACAGTCTGCGATGGGCGTAGCATGCGAAAATGTCATTTTGCCGCCACGTCGTTATCGTTTGGTCACTGCCGACTGTATCCGGAGCGAAGTCGGGAGTTCTGCGCATAGTGCCGGCTGTTGTGGGGAGCGAAGCACTCGATGAAAACGCTAGTCCTCGCGGCCGTCTTGATCGGCCTGGTGGTCTATTCAACGCCGACCTTGGCGCAAAGCACGCCGTCATTGCGCACCGATCAAGTTCGCGTTGTGTACGTGCCGCCAAAGGAGCCGAAGCACCAGCCAATTCACGATGCGCTGCGAGAGCGCGGCATTCTTGAAATGCTGCGTACATTGTTAAGTCCCCTCCGCCTGCCGCGCCAGTTGACGCTGGAAGTCAAGGGCTGCGACGGTCAGGTCGACGCCTACTATGGGGATGATACAGTGACCGTCTGTTACGAATACATCGAGCTAATCCAGCGGCATGCGCCCAAGGTGGGAACGCCCTCAGGGCTGGCGCGGACCGATGCAATCGTCGGCGCAATCATTGACACCGTTCTGCACGAAGTCGGGCACGCCATCTTCGACATGCTTGATATCCCGGTTCTTGGACGCGAAGAGGATGCCGCTGATCTCTTCTCCGCCTATATTCTCTTGCAGTTTGCACCTGACGACGCGCGCCGTTTGATTCAAGGTGTTGGATTTATGATGGCCAGCGAGGCGAAAGCTGCACTGGAAGAGCCGACCAAGCTCAAGACGTTTTCCAACGAGCATGGACTGCCCGCCCAGCGCTATTACAACCTGCTGTGCATGGCCTACGGTTCGAATCCGAAAATCTTCGGAAATATGGTCTTACGTGGCAGGCTGCCAAAGGAACGCGCCGACGGCTGTGCCGAGGAATACGCAATGCTGCGACGCGCGTTCCAGAAGCTCATTCTTCCCTACGTCGATGTGGTGCTGCTAAGCAAGGCGCTTACCCAGGTGCGTTTCAACTGGGGCCCCTTGGTTCCGTCCACTGACGGTCTCGATACACCGCCACTTCTGCGAATAGAGCCTTAGAAACAGCACCATCCGATCTGGTTGAGGATCGGGTTTTTTAGATAATCAATGTCGTCCATGCGCAACCATTTCGGCTTAGCCGAGGTCAGCGAGGCTGGGACGGCCAAATACGGCGTACCTGAACCTGCCATGGCGCCGCGTCTTCGCAGTGTCGCCATAGGGCAAACGCCTCGCTGGTGTGCCACATTTGTGACAGCGAGGTTTTGTCGGCGTTCTTGCAGGTCTGCGGGATACTCACCAAGCTATTGAAAGACTTAATGATTTTATTGGTCGGAGTGGCAGGATTTGAACCTGCGACCCCCTCGTCCCGAACGAGGTGCGCTACCAGACTGCGCTACACTCCGACTGTTGGCGGCCTTATAACCCCCCCACGTTTGAAACCGCAAGCGCCCAAGACGAAGTGAGCGAAGATGACTGCTGAGCCTGGGACAAGGGTGTTGAAAGCCGATGATGCCGCGATTTCCACTGCGGCTGCGGCCCTGCGCCAGGGTGGGCTGGTCGCGTTCCCGACCGAGACCGTCTACGGCCTGGGCGCCGACGCCTGCCACGGCGAGGCGATCGCGCGGCTCTACGCCGCCAAGGGCCGTCCGGCATTCAATCCCCTCATCGCCCATGTCGCCGACGTGGCGGCGGCGCGGCGGCTCGCCGTGTTCGACGCCGATGCCGAGAAGCTCGCGGCGGCGTTCTGGCCGGGACCGCTGACGCTGGTGCTGCCGAAGCGCCCGGACTGCCCGGTGGCGGCTCTGGCGCTCGCCGGGCTCGACAGCATCGCCATCCGGGTGCCGAACGACAAAACCGCGCGCGCGCTGCTTGACGCCTTCGGCGGGCCGGTGGTGGCGCCCTCGGCCAACCGCTCCGGTCATGTGTCGCCGACGACGCCGGCCCATGTGCTCGCCGACCTGCGCGGCCGCATCGACCTCATTCTCGACGGGGGGCCCTGCGCGGTCGGCGTTGAATCGACCATCGTCGCATTGCTCGGCAAAAATCCAGGTTTGCCGACCTTGCTGCGGCCGGGCGGCCTGCCGCGCGAGCAGATCGAGCGCGTGCTCGGCTACGCTTTGGCATCGCCTTCACTTGAAGACGCAGGCGACGCGCCGCAAAGACTTGAAGTTATTGCCCCCGGCATGCTGGCCTCGCATTACGCACCGAAAGCCCGCGTGCGGTTAGAGGCCAACGCGCCGCGCGCCGGCGAGGCCTTGCTGGCTTTCGGCGCGGCGCCACCCTTCGACGGCACGACGCTCAATCTGTCGCCGCGCGGCGACCTGATCGAAGCCGCCGCCAATCTGTTTTCGCACTTGCGCGCGCTCGACGCTTCTGGCGCGACATCGATCGCCGTCATGCCGGTGCCGCATGAGGGGCTCGGCGACGCCATCAATGACCGGCTGGCGCGCGCCGCCGCGCCGAAATCTTGACGAACATTCTTTGAAGACAAGGACCGCGTGATGAACGAACACCTGCGCCGCGCGCCCGCGCCCGACCTGCTGCCGCGCTTTGCGGCAATCGTCGGCGACAAATATGCCGTCACCGACGCGCAGGCTTTGGCGCCGCATCTGATCGAAGGCCGCGGGATCTATCAGGGCCGCAGCTCGCTGATGTTGCAGCCGGGTTCGGTCGATGAAGTGGCGGCGATCTTGAAGCTCGCCAATGAGACCAAGACGCCGGTTGTGCCGCAGGGCGGCAATACCGGACTGGTCGGCGGCCAGATTCCGTTCGATGGCGAGTTGATCCTGTCGCTGACGCGGCTCGATAAAATCCGTGAGGTCGATGCCGCGTCCAACACCATCACCGTCGAGGCCGGCGTCGTGCTGCAAAAGGCGCAGGAGGCGGCAGCCGCCGCCGGCCGGCTGTTTCCGTTGTCGCTCGGCTCGGAAGGCAGTTGCACCATCGGCGGCAATCTCTCGACCAATGCCGGCGGCACCGGCGCACTCGCTTACGGCATCGCCCGCGAACTCGTCGTCGGTGTCGAGGTGGTGCTGGCCGATGGCCGCGTCATGCATTTGCTGCGCAAGCTGAAGAAGGACAATACCGGCTACGACCTGCGCCACATCTTCGTCGGCGCCGAAGGCACGCTCGGCATTATCACCGCCGCGGTGCTGAAGCTGTTTCCGCAGCCGCGCGCGGTCGAGACCGCCTTCATCGGCCTGCAATCGCCCGAAGCGGCGGTGAAACTGTTGAACCTGGCGCAGGCGCGCATCGGCGGCACCGTCACCGGCTTCGAACTGATGGCGCGCGGCATTGTCGCGTTCGCGTTGAAGCACGGCCACGGCAACCGCGATCCCCTCGCCGGCCCGCATCCCTGGTACGTGCTGATGGAAGTGTCGTCGCAGCAGAGCGAGGGGTTGCGCGACGCACTGGAAGCGTTTCTCGGCGAGACGATCGAGCAGGATATTGTCAGCGACGCCACCATTGCGTCGAGCCTCGAGCAGCGCAAGGCGTTCTGGCATCTGCGTCACACCTTGACCGAAGTGCAGAAGCCGGAAGGCGGCTCGATCAAGCACGACGTGTCGGTGCCGGTCGCCGCCGTGCCGGATTTCATCGCGGAAGC
>JAUSBQ010000132.1 GCA_030651965.1 Pseudolabrys sp.
ATCGCCAGCGCCAGCCCGAGACACACCGCCAGCAACTGTTCGGTATAGAACGACAGACCGAGGACGCGGCGCGGCACGTCGAGCACCCAGCCGACCACGCAGATCAGCAGCGCCGCCTGCAAGACGTCGGTGGCCCGGGCAATAGCAGGCGACGCGGCGGAGACGGGCTCCGCCGCGTCGGTGACGGCTTTTACTTCGCTCACTTGATCGCGATGGCCTCGAACTTGTGGTCCTTGAAATACTTCAAGGCGCCGGGGTGATACGGCAGATCGTAGGCCTTATAAAGCTTGTTGGCGCTGAAGTCGCGCAGCGCCGGCTGCACCGCGATCAGGTCCGGCTTGTTGTTCTCCAGCGTCTCGATGATCTTGGCGATCACCTCGTCCTTCACCTTGGCATTGGTGAACAGCATGTTGTCCCAGGTGTAGACCTGCATCGGCTTCTCGACGCCGATGAAGAACGGGTTCGGCACCGCCGGCGACAGGTAGCCCTGCGGAACGATCTTCTGCGCGGCGGCGAGGCCGCCCGCCGGAATTTCCAGCGCGCGGATGCCGCCGACGCTGGCGTCCACTTCGCGCACCTTCGGCGCGCCGAAGGCGAAGAAGAACATGTCGGACGCGCCGGAGGCGAAATCCTCGGCGCCGCGCACGACGTTCGGCACCAGCACCGGCTTGACATCGGCTTCAGTCAGGCCGCCGGTCGCCAGCAGCGCCTTGATCATCGGATCGATGGTGCGCATGGCGGAGAAACCCATCACCACCCGCTTGCCCTTGAGATCGGCCATCGTCTTCATCGGTGAGTCCTTGCGCACCCAGAAGGCCCCGCGCAAAGCGTGCAGCGATCCGATCAACCGCAGTTCGGGGTGGTTCTTCTTGGCTCCTTCCATCTCGAAGATGTTGGCGATGCCGATATCGGCTTCGCCGCGCGCCACCAGCGGGATCAGCGTGCTCTCGCCGGCGGTCGGCTGCACCAGGACATTGAGGCCGGCTTTTTCCTTCAGCACCTTGGCGATGGCCGAGGCGGTGGTGTGGCTGAGCGTGCCGGGCGGCATAGTGGCCAGACCGTAGGTCTGCGCCGTGGCGAGGCTGGCACTCAGCGTCAGCGCAGCCAGTCCGGCAAATGCCGCGGCGATCGGGCGCAGGCCCTTGCGCATCGGATAAGACATTGGATGATCCTCCCTGGTGGTCCGGTGATTAGGTTCGAGCCGCCCGAACCCGGCTTTTTATTATCGGGCGCCAATTTCGCCGGTTCACGGCTTTGGACGCGATAATTTTTACACAAGCGGGAAAGCATTGCGAGCCCGCGCGTTGTAAAAGTACCCATTGGGGGGACGGTGCCCACCGGCTTCACGCGGTGCGGGACCAAACGGCCTGTTTCCAGGGAGACGATCATGGCGCAAAACATGCCGCAAATTTCGGCAACCGAACGGCTGACCGCCGGGCATGGCGCGCTGACGGCGGTCCGCACCGGGAAAGGCCGCGATCTGGTGCTGCTGCATTCGCTGCTCGCCGACCGCCATGCCTTCGATCCGGTGCTGCCGGATCTGGCCGCCAAGCACCGCGTCACTTTGTTCAATATGCCGGGCTTCCATGGCTCGCAGCCGACGGTGCTGGCGCTGATGGATGCCTACATTGCCTGTATCGAGGACGGCTTCGACGAATTCGCCATCGGCAACGACGCCATCCTCATCGGCAACGGCTTCGGCGGCACGGTTGCGCTGGCCTTCGCGCTCGCGCATCCGGAACGGATTTCCAAGCTTGTGCTCAGTGACGCGGCCGCCTGTTTTCCCGAAGAGGGCCGCGCGCAGTTCGCCGGCATGGCCGCCAAGGTCGCCGAGGGCGGGCTGGGCGCGATCGCCGAGATCGCCGCCAAGCGGGTGTTCTCGCCGGCCTATCTTGCCGCGCATCCGGAAAAGATCGAGGAGCGCAAACAGGTGCTGCTCGGCATCGATCCGAAAGCCTTTCTCGCCGCCTGCGTGATCTTGCAGGAGGCCGATCTGACGCCGCTGCTGTCGCGCCTGAAGGTGCCGACCTTGGTTGTGTGCGGCGAATTCGATCAGGCAACGCCGCCGGCGCTCAACAAGGCAATCGCCGAGAAGGTCGCGGGCAGCCGCTATGTCGAATTGCCGGGCTGCGGCCATTGTCCGCCGCTCGAGCAGCCGGAGGCCTTCGTCAAGGCGATCAAGGATTTTGTCGGGCTGTGAGTTAGCGGATCGCCAGATAAAGATTCGACGAGAACGGGCCGAGCGGCAGGCCGGTGGTGCCGATCTTGACGGTGCGTCCGAGCGGGCGCGCCAGTTCGGACAAGCGGCGGCGCGACATCAGGATCAGGTTCTTCGTCTCGGTCCATTCGGACTTGTCGAACAGGTCGCAGGCGATGGCGAAAAGGTCGTCATTGTAATGCAGTAGCGGCAGCGCGGTGTGGTGCTCGACCGGGAAATACCGGTTAGGCACCGTGATGAAGACCCGCTTCGCGACCCGGCTTAACTCGCGCACGAAAAATTCCTGGTTTGCCGGACTGCCAACATGTTCGAGCACGGCGTTCGATGTGGCGATCTCGAAGCTGGCATCGGCGAAAGGCAGCGCCACGTTCGGCTCGATGCGAACGTAGTCGGCCGCCGCGTAGGCGGTCTTGAACGCCTTGCCGTCGCCGAGGCCGCAGGCGGTGATGTTGTGCTGGTACGGATAGCGGCGTTCGAGAACGTTGGCGCCATCGTTGACAACGTCCGACACGCCGACGTCGAGGATGCGATCGGCCGGCGTCGGATTCATATGCGCGATGAAATCGCGGAAGATGCGATGGCGTGCGGCGATCAGCAGACGCTCCGCAAGACTCTGGCGCGCGACCACCTGATAATATTGGCTGTCGAAAGTGTCTGTCACCGGCTTTCCTCGTCGGTCGGCCGGGCCGGAGTATCACCAAAAGGTTAATGGTTGGGACAACGCCGCGGCCGTCCATCCTCGCTCATGTAACCAATTAGGAACCATGGCAGGGCACACTCCCGCCCTAAGCGAACCAGCCACGGGCCATGCGTCATGTTCACGGAATCGAGCCTGTTCCGGAAGG
Source organism: Pseudolabrys sp. (assembly GCA_030651965.1). GTDB lineage: Bacteria > Pseudomonadota > Alphaproteobacteria > Rhizobiales > Xanthobacteraceae > Pseudolabrys. The sequence continues at coordinate 3,064 of JAUSBQ010000132.1, forward strand.
TCGCGATGACCTGGCCGCTGATAGCGGCGATTGCCTACGCCGCCGATATGCTGCGGACAAACGGCTGGGCGCTGGTCGATGCCGCCGGCCGCCCGCTCGGCGACGATTTCATCAATTACTGGTCGGGCGCATTTCTCGCCTGGCACGGCCGCGCTACTGACGTGTACAACTGGCCGGCCTATCATGCGTTTCAGGAAAGCATCGTCGGCGGACCGATCGATCCATATCATTACGGCTACCCGCCGGTGCTGCTCATTCTCAGTGCGCCGCTGGCGCTGTTGCCGTATCTGCCGGGCCTTGCGGCGTGGCTGGCGCTGAGCTGGTTCGCTTTTTATCGCGCTTTGTGCGCGGCGGTGCCGGGCCGCAGCGTGCTGCTTCTTGCGGTTGCGACGCCGGCGATTTTCGTCAACGCCATCGGCGGCCAGAACGGCGCCTGGTCGGCGGCGTTGTTGGGCGGGGCTTTAAGTTTGCTGGAGCGGCGACCGGCCATCGCCGGCGCGCTGTTCGGCCTGATGATCTACAAGCCGCAACTCGGCCTTCTCGTTCCGGTGGCGCTGGTCGCCGGCGGCCATTGGCGTGCCATTGCCTTTGCAACCCTGAGCGCCGGCGCGCTGCTGCTGGCGAGTGTCCTGCTGTTCGGCCTGGATGCCTGGCACGATTATGCGCGGATCGTCGGCGTCATCCGCAGCGCGGTGCTGGAAGACGGCCTGGAGGTCTGGCACCGCATGCTGTCGGTCTTTGTCTTTGCGCGGCGCCTCGGTGTCGATGTACCGGTCGCTTATGCGCTGCAGGCCGCCGTCGCCATCGCCGCCGCGGCGGTGGTCGCGCGGGCCTGGAGCCGCGACACGCCGGCGCCGCTCAGGAACAGCCTGCTGGTGCTCGGCACATGCCTGGCGACGCCCTATCTCCAGGACTACGACCTCGTCGTCGGCGCCTTAGTCGCTGTGTGGCTGTCGAGTTTTGCCGCCGCCAACAGGAGCTTCGAGCGGCCGGCCGTGATCGTATCGCTGGCGATCCTGCTATTGCCGATCGCGGCAGCACCCTTCGGCAAAGCGACCGGGCTGGCGCCCGGCTGCCTCGTCATCATCGCGGCCTTCGTCCTGGTGGCGCGCGCGCTGCCGGCGTCTCGGCAGGCGCAGGCGGCGACGGTCAGCCGATAGCCGCCATCACCGCCTTGGTAATTGCCGCGGTGCCGTCGCCGCCGCCATATTCCATCGGCTTCAATCCGGACGCATAGGCCTTGTCGACAGCGCGCTCGATGCGTTGCGCGGCGTCGGCGGCGGGCGCGTGGTCGTGCTTGTCGGCGAGCCAGTCGAGCATCATCGCGGCGGACAGGATCATCGCCGTCGGATTGGCCTTGCCTTGCCCCATGATATCCGGCGCGGTGCCGTGGCAGGGCTGGAACACCGCGTATTTGTCACCGATGTCGGCCGACGGCGCGATGCCAAGGCCGCCAATCAGGCCGGCGGCGAGGTCGGAGAGAATGTCGCCGAACATGTTCTCCATCACCATGACATCGAAGTCCCACGGTCTCTTCACCATCATCGCCGCGCAGGCGTCGACATAGAGCATGTCGGTCGTCACGTCGGGGAAGGCTGGTTTGCGTTCGTTGAAGATGTCGCGCTGCCAGTTGAATGCCTTGAACACGTTGGCCTTGTCGACCAAAGTGAGGCGGCCTTGCTTGCCGCGCTTTTTGCGCCGCTCGGCCAACCGCAGAGAAAAGTCGAACAGCCGTTCGGTGGTCTTGCGCGTGACGACCAGGGTCTCGCGCGCGTCGTCATAGGTGGTGACGCCTTTGCCCATCGAGGCGAACAGGCCTTCGGTCGACTCGCGGATCAGCACGAAGTCGATGCCGTGTTTGTCGGCGCCAACAATCGGGGAGGGCACGCCGGGGATGAGCCGCGCCGGCCGCACGCCGGCATACAGGTCGTAGATGAAGCGCAGCTCGACCTGCGGCATGATCTCGGTGTTGTCGGGATAGCGGATGCTCGGCAGGCCGCAGGCGCCGAGAAAAATCGCATCGGCCTCGCCGCACAATTTGATCGTCGCTTCCGACATCGATTTGCCGGTGGCCTTGTATTCCTCGGCGCCGGCGGGGCGCTCGCTGAAGCGGAATTTGAGGCTCGGCGTCGTCGCCTCGATGCGGCGCAGCACATCGAGCGCCGGCCGCGTTACTTCGTGGCCGATGCCGTCGCCGGGCAAGACGGCGATATGAAAAGCGGAGTTGGCGGACATGATTTGTTTCCGGCGGACAATCACGCTAATGAACAGGGAATAACATGAGCGCGCAAGTCACTCTCCGCTCATTGGAGATATCGCAATGCCGAAGTTTTCGGTTCACCTCGATTATCTGTTCCAGGACCGCCCGCTGTTGCAGCGCATCGACGCCGCCGCCGCCTGCGGTTTCAAGGCGGTCGAGGGCCGCTTTCCGCAAGTCCCGGCCGCCGACTTCAAGGCCGCGCTCGCGCGCAACAATCTGCGCGCGCTCGGCATCAATTCGCCAATGGGCCGCGCCGGCGAGTTCGGCCTGTGCGCGCTGCCCGGCCGCGAGGCCGACTGGGACGTCGCGTTCGCACAGGCGCTCGATTACGTCGTCACGATCGGCGCTACCGCGATTCACTGCATGGCCGGCACGGTCGATCCGGACAAACGCGCGGCGGCTGAAAAAGCCTTCGTCGGCAACCTCACGCGCTCAGCCGATCTGGCGGCGGCCAAGGGCATCAAGCTTTATATCGAGCCGATCAATCCGCGCGACCAGCCGAACTACTTTCTCGCTGAGGTGGAGCACGCCGCCGACATCATCGCCAAGGTCGGCAAGCCTAATGTCTGGCTGCAATACGACCTCTACCATGTGCAGATCGTCGGCGGCGACCTGATCCGGCGCTTCGAGAATCATCAGAAGATCATCGGCCACATCCAGTGTTCGCAGGTGCCGACGCGGTGCGAACCCGACGACGACGGCGAGATCAACTATCCCTTTGTGTTCGGCGAGATCGACCGGCTCGGCTACAGCGAGTGGATCGGCTGCGAATATCGCCCGCGGACCTTGACCGAAGCGGGCCTCGGCTGGGGCCGGAATTACGGGCTGATAGCGCCCGGTTTAACGCCTGATTAACCATCAAACTTCTTGAAAACCCTCACTTTTCGGCTTTGCGCCAGGGGGCCGGTTTTGCTACACAGGGTCTATGTGGGGACGTCGCAAAACTCCTGAGTCGGAAACCCCGGCTCCGGTTCAGCCGCTCAAGGAAGCCGTGCGCGAGGCGCGCATCGAGGTCGCCGAGCGCTCGGGCGTCGTCGTCGACATGCGCGACGCCGAGCTGGCGCGGCTCGAACTGCTCAACGAAGCGCTCGACCCGCTGTTTGCCGAAATTCCGGTCTTTGTCGACCTGTTCGATCGCGGCATCAGCCGGGGCGATGTGCCGCGGCTGTGGATCGACGTCATCGCCCATGTCGAAATGGGCCGCGACAAGCGCCAGTACCGTTTCGTTCAGGACACGCGCTATGGCCGCGCCGTGCTGGCCGAGAGCCACGAGATCGCCGACATCGTGCAGGCGGCGACGCGCTATGTCGCGCGCCGGCTGGTCGAGCGCGAGCGCGCATTGACCGACGATGCGCCGTTCGGCCAGGCCTCGTCGCAGAAGATGCTGGAGCAGGAACAGCGGCGCGGCCGCCTGCGCGCATTGCGCTATTTCGTCTACGGCGCCGTCGTCGCCGCCGCCGCTTTGTTTACATTGGCGCTGCTGAACGGGCCGCGGCCCTAGCCGAACAGCGCGAGGCGCTGGCGTTCGGAAACTCTGCCATCCTCACCAATCCCGCGCGACACCATCTCGCAGTGCCACGCACCCGGCGCGCCGTCGATGCGGTAGAGATTGTACCCGGCCGCATCGTGATCCATGCCCGGTGTCGCCGACGCCGACGGCACGCCGACCGCCGGCACTTGTTCGCCGTCAGGTCCCGCAAGCCAGTTGAGCATATTGAGATGGTCGTGGCCGTGCAGCACCAGCTCGGCGCCATGCGCGGCGATGACGGCCTTGAACGCCTCGGCGTCGATCAGCCTCTTGTGATGCGGCGACAGGCTGACCGGCGGATGATGGATCATCACCACGCGAAACAGCTTTTCGGCTTTCAGTCTGTCGAGCAACGCACCTAGCTTGCCAAGCTGCGCAGCGCCGACTTCGCCGGTCGCCATGAATGGCGCGGTCACGCCGCCGCTCGACACGCCGATCAGCGCAACATTTCCGCGCCGCCGCGCATAGGGGAAACTCTCGTCGTCGTCGCCGCGCATATGCGCGCCCCAGGCGCGCGCTGCCATCTCGGCGCAGCCCGCGACGTAGATGTCGTGATTGCCGGGAATGAAGCTGACGTCCGCGCCTGAGCCCAGCGCGTCGAGCCATTCGCGCCCGCGCGTGTATTCCGCCGGCAGGCCGATATTGGCGATGTCGCCGGTCACCGCGATGTGGTCGGACTTCTGCGCCGCGATATCCGCGACGATTCTCTCCAGCACCGCGCGGTCGTGCATCAGGCGCCGCTTGCGCTGCCAGTTCAGCCAGCCTGTCAGCCGCTTGCCGGCAAGTTCAAGAAAACTCGCCACCGGCAGCGGCGCCAGATGCGGATCGGACAGATGGGCGAGGGTGAACATTGTTTAACGGACGTAGCCCGTTACGCATGCCCGATCAATATCCCGGCGATGAACACCAAGGCGCCGCCGACCACGATCTGGAACGCCGCCTGCAGGAACGGCGTGTCCATGTAGCGGTAGCGGATCCAGGAAATCACCGCGAGTTCGATGACCACGACGATGATCGCAACGATGGTCGCGATCCAGAAATCCGGAATGAGGTAAGGCAGCGTGTGCCCGAGCCCGCCGATCGTCGTCATCACGCCGGAGACGGTGCCGCGCAGCCACGGCGTGCCGCGCCCGGTGAGCGAGCCGTCATCCGACAGCGCCTCGGCAAATCCCATCGAGATGCCGGCGCCGACGGAGGCCGCCATGCCGACCAGAAACGTCTCCCAGGTGCTGTGCGTGGCGAAGGCCGCCGCGAACAGAGGCGCCAGCGTCGACACCGAGCCGTCCATCAGGCCGACGAGGCCCGGCTGCACATATTGCAGCAGGAACATGCGCCGCGCCGTCTCGTCTTCCTTCTCGCGCGCGCCGGGCGTGAGAATGGTCTCGGAGAGCTTATGCGCCAGGCTTTCGTGGCCGGCTTCGGCTTCGGCAAGCTTGATCAGCAATTCCCGCACCGAGGCGTCGCGCGCGGTCTCGGCAGCCTTGCGATAGAAGCGCTCGGCCTCGAACTCCATCTCCTCGGCGAACTTGCGCACCTCGTCGAGGCCGAGCGGCCGCATCAGCCACAGCGCCTTTTTCGCCTGCATGAAGCCTTTGACGTCCTGGCGGCGGATCAGCGGCAGGTAATCGCCGAATTTCTTGCGGTAGAGATCGTACAGCCACGTGCGGTGGGTGACTTCCTCCTCCGCCATCTCGTCGAAGACCTTGGCCGAGGAGGGGAATGCGTCGCGCAGGCCCTCGGCAAAGCCGCGATAGATGCGGCTGTCCTCTTCCTCATTGGTAATGGCGAGCGCCAAGACTTCCTGTTCGGTCAGATCGGAGAACTTCTTCACTTGAAATGGCCTTTTGCTCGCCGGCGGCAGGAATTCGGGTATCTGTCTCCTATATTAGAGTTATTCTAAGGAAGAAAGTGGCTCGTTTTGCATAGCGGCTCACTGGATTTCCCGCCCGGAACGGCTAGCAAAGGGCATGAAACTGCATCGCCTGCGCCGCACGCTTGAGCCTCTGCTCCGCCGGGGTTTCCATTTCTATTGGCGCTTCGCCCGCGGCGCGACCTTGGGCGCCTTCGGCATGGTCATCGACGGCCAAGGCCGCGTTTTCCTGGTCAAGCACTCCTACGTGTCGGGCTGGCATCTGCCCGGCGGCGGCGTCGAGACCGGCGAGACCTTGCGCACGGCGCTCAGGCGCGAACTGCGCGAGGAGGGCAACATCCGGCTGACGGCAGAGCCTGCGCTGCACGGCGTCTTCTTCAACAGCCGGGTGTCGCGGCGCGATCACGTCGCTTTGTTCGTCGTGCGCGATTTCACGCAGCCGTCGGCACCGGTGCCGGACCGCGAGATCGTCGACCACGGCTTCTTTGCGCCCGGCGCGCTGCCGCCCGACACCGGCCGCGCCACGCGGGCGCGGATCGCCGAGGTGTTCGAGGGCGCGGCGCCGAGCGAGGTGTGGTGAAAAGCGTCAAGCCTCCGCGCGGCGCCACACCGGAAACGGATCGGCCAGTTTTTTCCACTCGGCCGTGTTCATGCCGGGCTTGCCGAGCACCAGGCAGGCGTCGAGCCGACCGCGAATGCGCTCTTCGTCCATGCCGCTGCCGATGAAAACCAGTTCCTGCCGGCGGTCGCCGTAGGCGTCGTTCCAGTTCTTGTCCAGCGCTTGGCGCCACTCCGGGTTGTTCGGCCAGCGTTCCGGCGGCACCGCCGCCCACCAGAAGCCGAGTGCGCTGGTGCGCACGATGGCGCCCGCCTGACTGAGTTCGCCAAGCCATTCCGGCCTTGTCGCCAGCCAGAAGTGCCCTTTGGCGCGGATTACGCCGGGCCAGGGCTCGCCAAGGAATTCCTGAAACTTGACAGGATCGAACGGCCGGCGCGCGCGATAGACGAAATTCTTGACGTTGTATTCTTCCGTTTCCGGCACATGGCTGGCGAAGCCGTACAGTTCCTTGGCCCAGACCGGATGTTGCTGCGCTTTTTCGAAATCGAAGCGCCCGGTGTCGAGAACGCGGTCGAACTGGACCTCGGCGAAATTGGCTTCGATGATGTCGGCGTCCGGATTGAGCGCCCGGATGATCTGGCGCGCCGCCTCGCACTGCGCCGGCGCCGCATCGTCGACCTTGTTGAGCACGACGACGTCGGCGAATTCGATCTGCTCGACCAGCAGATCGACCAGCGTCCGATTGTCGTCCTCGCCCAGCGACTCGCCGCGATCGCGCAGGAAATCGTTGGAGGAATAGTCCTTGAGCAGGTTGGCCGCGTCGACCACCGTCACCATGGTGTCGAGCCTGGCCACGTCGGACAGGCTGTCGCCGGCCTCGTCGCGAAAATCGAAGGTCGCGGCCACCGGCAACGGCTCGGCGATGCCGGTCGATTCGATCAGCAGATAGTCGAAGCGCTCCGACTCGGCGAGCGTGCGGACCTCCTTGAGCAAATCGTCGCGCAAGGTGCAGCAGATGCAGCCGTTGGTCATTTCAACCAGGGTTTCATTCGTCCTCGACAGGTTCGCACCGCCATTGCGGATCAGGTCCGCATCGATGTTCACCTCGCTCATGTCGTTGACAATCACCGCAACCCGCAAGCCCTGGCGATTGTTCAAGACGTGGTTCATCAGGGTTGTTTTGCCGGCGCCTAGGAATCCGGACAGCACGGTGACGGGGAGTTTCTTCATCTTGCGTCTGTTTCGCCTGGGTTCGCGGGTGGGGGACGATGGACGGAGCATTCGGCATTGGGTCGCGCCGCCGTGGGTCGGGTTCGGGGTCTGAATATGTGATATGTTATAACATAACATATGGCAACATTCTTTTGATCAAGGGCCGTGACCGAACGGCCGGATTTTAATCAAAATACCCCTTGACCTAATTCTCATATAGGGGTATATAAACCTCATCCCGTCCCAACTACGAGGGGCGTTTGATCAGCGTCGTCAGATGCTGGGGCGGGGAGCGGTGGCCGGTGGGGGTGTCGGAGATTCGGCGCAACAAACCCATCGGCGGTCCAAGCCGCTTGGTCCCGATGCGCCAGCCGCGCATCACTGGGGCGGAAGT
>JAUSBQ010000136.1 GCA_030651965.1 Pseudolabrys sp.
GCTTCCGCACTCGACACCGCGCAGCAGGAAAGCCTGGTGAACTCGCAGCGCGCCGCCATCCCGCCGCTCGAACAGACGCTCAAGCAGAACCGCAACGCGCTGGCCGTGCTGATGGCGCGCTCACCGGAAAGCGTGCGCGTGCGCGGCGGCACCTTGCGCTCAATCCGCTATCCGCGCGTGACGCCGGGCCTGCCGTCCGAGCTGCTCACGCAACGCCCCGACATCCGCGAAGCCGAGGCGCAGCTGGCCGGCGCCAATGCCAACGTCGAAAATGCGCGCGCGCAGATGCTGCCGTCGATCACGTTGACCGGCGAAGGCGGCTATCAGAGCGCGATCCTCAAAACCCTGCTGCGGCCGGAATCGGCCTTGTTCTCGTTCGGCGCCGGGCTGACGCAGCCGATCTTCGACGGCGCGCGTTTGCAGGGCAATCTCGACCTGCAGAAGGGCCGGCAGGACGAACTGCTGCAAAACTATCGCAAGGCCGTAATCTCCGGCTTTGCCGATGTCGAGAACGCGCTCGACGCCATTCGCCAGACCGCGTTGCGCGAGCGCTTGCAGGGCGACGTCGTGACCAGTTCGCGGCGCGCCTTCGACATCGCCGAGCAGCGGCTACGCGAAGGCACCGTCGATCTCGTCACCGTGCTGCAAACGCAGCAGACACTTTATTCGGCGCAGGACACTTTGGCGCAGGCGCGCCTCGCCCATGTGCAGGCGATCGTCAGCCTCTATCAGGCGCTCGGCGGCGGCTGGCTGCCCAAACCGGTTGAAGCCAATAATGCACGGTGAGCTACCGAAGAAGGACTCCACCGTAAGGCCGGTGAAAGCCGGCGGCGGCAGGCGCATCATCGTCTATGGCCTGGTGCTGCTCACCGTTGCCGGCGCGCTTTATTATGTGTTCGGCACGCCGGCGCAACAGCAGCAACGCCGCGGCCGCTTCGCCGCCGACGGGCCGGTGCCGGTGCTGGTCGCGCCCGCCAAGCTTGCCGATGTGCCGGTTTATATCGACGCCGTCGGCACCACCAAGGCGCTCAACTCGGTCACGGTGCGGCCACAGGTCGACGGCAAGCTGATCAGCGTCGCGTTCAAGGAAGGCCAGGACGTCAAGAAGGGCGACGTGCTGGCGCGCATCGATCCGACCACCTATCAGGCGCAGCTCGATCAGGCGGTCGCCAAGAAGGCGCAGGATCAGGCGCTGCTGACCAACGCGCAGAACGATCTGGCGCGCTACGAACAGCTCGCCGCCACCAACGCCGTCAACCGCCAACAACTGGACACGCAAAAATCGCTGGTCGCGCAATATACCGCGCAGGTGCAGTCCGATCAGGCGGCGGTGGAAAGCGCGCAGGCGACGCTTGCCTACACCACCATCAAAGCGCCGATCGACGGCCGCACCGGCATCCGCGCCGTCGACGAAGGCAATATCGTGCGCGCCTCGGACTCGACCGGCATCGTCACCATCACCCAGCTTCGGCCGATCTCGGTGTTGCTCAACCTGCCGCAACAGTATCTGTCGCAGGTCAATGACGCTTTCGCCAAGGGGCCGCTCAAGGTCGACGCGCAGCGCTCAGACAATGACGCGGTGATCGACAGCGGCGCGCTGACGGTGGTCGACAACCAGGTCGATGCCTCGACCGGGACGGTGAAGCTGAAGGCCGATTTCCCCAATGCCAATCTGCAACTGTGGCCCGGCCAGTTCGCCAATATCCGGCTGCTGATCGACACGCTCCAGCAGGTCGTCGTCATTCCGACCGGCGCGGTGCAGCGCGGACCGACCGGGACGTTCGTCTATGTCATCAAGGACGACAACAGCGCCACCATCCGTCCGATCGTCGTGCAAAAGCAGGACGAGGCCCAGACGGTGATCAAGAGCGGCGTGACGCCGCCGGAGCGCGTCGTCACCACCGGCTTCGCGCGGCTGACCGACGGCGCCAAAGTCACCGTGAGCAGCAATGACAGCTCACCGGCGCCTGGCGCGCCCGCCGGCCAGCGCCAGCGCGGCACACGTCCCGCCGGCGCCACGGGCAACAGACCCAGCGCGCCGCAATGAGGGCATATTCAAAGCGACGAACTCTGATCTCCCCCCTCCCCCACAAGGGGGGAGGGAATTGGTATTGATATGAACGTCTCCTCGCCCTTCATTCACCGGCCGATCGCCACCTCCCTCCTTGGCGTCGCGGTGATGCTGGGCGGCGCGCTCGGCTACTGGTGGCTGCCGATCTCGGCGCTGCCGCAGGTCGACTTCCCGACCATCCAGGTCACCACGCAACTGCCGGGCGCCAATCCCGACACCATCACCGCGCTGGTGACGGCGCCGCTGGAGCGGCAGTTCGGCCAGATCCCGGCCTTGCAGGTGATGACCTCGTCGAGTTCGTTCGGCATCAGCCAGGTGACGCTGCAATTCGACTTGAACCGCGACATAGACGCCGCATCGCAGGACGTGCAGTCGGCGATCAATGCGGCCGGCTCGACGCTGCCGAAGAACCTGCCCTACCCGCCGCTTTATTCGAAGGTGAACCCGGCCGACGCGCCGATCATCACTTTGGCGCTCACGTCGACGAACATCGCCCAGCGCGCGCTCTCGGACATGGCCGACACCATCATGGCGCCGCGTCTGTCCGAAGTGAGCGGCGTCGGCCGCGTCTCGGTGCAAGGCGGCATCAGACCGGCGATCCGCATCCAGGCCGATCTGTCGCGGCTCGCCGCCTACGGCATCGCGCTGGAGGATTTGCGCACCGCCATCGTCAGCGCCAACGTCGCCGGCGCCAAGGGCGCGTTGGACGGCGTGAGCCAGTCCTACACCATCGCCGCCAACGACCAGATCACCTCCGCCGCCGCCTACAAATCGATCACCGTCGCCTTTCGCAACGGCGCGCCGGTGCTGCTGTCCGACGTCGCCGACGTGGTCGATGGGCTGGAGAACAGCAAGGTCGGCGCCTGGTACCAGGGCCAGCCCGCCATCGTTATCGACGTGCAGCGCCAACCCGGCGCCAATGTCATCGACACCGTGACGCGCCTGCGCGCCGAGCTGCCGCGCCTGCAACGCTCGATACCCGCCGGCGCGACCTTGACCGTCGTTACCGACCGAACGACGACGATCCGCGCCTCGATCCATGACGTGCAGTTCACGCTGGCCCTCGCGGTCGGGCTGGTGGTTCTGGTGGTGCTGATCTTCCTGCGCACCATCCGCGCCACCGTCATCGCCGGGGTGGCGCTGCCGCTGTCGCTGGTGGCGACCTTCGGCGTGATGTGGCTGTGCGGATTCTCGTTGGATAATCTGTCCTTGATGGCGCTGACCATCGGCACCGGCTTCGTCGTCGACGACGCCATCGTCATGATCGAGAACATCGTCCGCCATATCGAGGACGGCGAGGACCCGCTGGAAGCGGCGCTGAAAGGCGCGCGGGAAATAGGTTTCACCATCATCTCGCTGACTTTGTCGCTGATCGCAGTGTTCATCCCGCTGCTGTTCATGACCGGGCTGGTCGGCCGCATGTTCCGCGAATTCGCGTTGACGCTAACCATCGCCGTCGTCGCCTCGGCCGTGGTCTCGCTGACATTGACGCCGATGATGTGCGCCCGCCTGCTGCGCCGTGAGAAGGACGGCCCGCGCAACAAATGGACGCAGGCGTTCGAGGACTATACCGACCGCACCATAGAGTACTATCGCCAGAGCCTCGTGTGGGTGCTCAAGCGCCAGCGCGCCACCTTGATCCTGACGTTCATCACCGTGGCGATGACGATCGGCCTCTATATCATTATGCCGAAAGGCTTTTTGCCGTTGCAGGACACCGGGCAGATTACCGCCGTCACCGAGGCCGGCGTTGATGTGTCCTTCACCGAGATGCAGCGACGGCAGACCCAGATCGAAACGATCGTCCGCGCCGACCCGGACGTCGGCGGCGTGGTGTCGCTGGTCGGCGTCAGCCCGCTGAACGCGACGCCCAATGCCGGACGGCTCGCCATCACCCTGAAGCCGCGCGAGGAACGTGTCGCGCGGGTCGGCGCGATCATCGAGCGGTTGAAGGAGAAAGTCGCCGGCATTCCCGGCATGACGGTCTATTTCCAGGCGACGCAGGACATCCAGATCTCGACGCGCACCAGCCGGGCGAAATATCAGTACACTTTGGTCGGCAGCGATCCCGCCGAGGTGGTCGACTGGGCCGACAAACTGGCGCGCGCGTTGCGCAGCAATCCGGCGCTGCGCCAGGTTGCGTCCGAGGCGCAGGAAGGCGGCCCGCGCGTTCTGGTCAATGTCGACCGCGAGCAGGCCGGCCGGCTCGGCGTCTCGATGCAGAGCGTGACCGACACGCTCAACGACGCCTTCGGCCAGCGGCAGATTTCAACCATTTACGGCCAGTCGAACCAGTACCGCGTCATCCTGGAAGCGCAGCCGCGCTATACCCAGGATCCGGCGTCGCTGTCGAAGCTCTATGTCACCGGCGCCACCACCGCCGGCGGCACCGCGGCGACCGCCGCCAACACCGCGACCGGCACCACCAACACCAACACCAGCGCGACCCCGTACGCGGTGACGGGATCGAACCAGGTGCCGCTCGCCGCTTTCGCCCGCTTCGAGAATGTCTCGGCGCCTTTGGCCATCGCGCACCAGGAGCAGTTTCCGTCGGTGACAATCAGCTTCGATCTGGCGCCGGGCTACGCCTTGAGCGACGCGGTCGATGTAATTACCGCTGCGCAGCAGCAACTCGGCATGCCGACCTCGGTGACCGGCAGCTATTCCGGCGACGCCGCCGAATTCGCCAAGTCGCTGGCCGGCCAGCCTTGGCTCATTCTCGCCGCCGTCATTGCCATCTACATCGTGCTCGGCGTCCTGTACGAGAGCTTCATTCACCCGCTGACGATTCTCTCGACGCTGCCGTCGGCCGGCGTCGGCGCGCTCCTGGCGCTGATGCTGTTCGGCTATGACCTGTCGGTGATCGCGCTGATCGGCATCGTGCTGTTGATGGGCATCGTCAAGAAGAACGCGATTCTGATGATCGACTTCGCCATCGAAGCCGAACGAAAGCAAGGCCTGCCGGCGGAAGAGTCGATCATGCAGGCGGCGCTGCTGCGCTTCCGGCCGATCATGATGACGACTTTGGCGGCCTTGTTCGGCGCGCTGCCGCTGGCGCTTGAATCCGGCACCGGCTCGGAACTGCGCAATCCGCTCGGCATTACGATTGTCGGCGGCTTGCTGCTGTCGCAGTTGCTGACGCTCTACACCACGCCGGTGATCTATCTTTACATGGAGCGGCTGCGCACAAGACTGTCGCCGGAGAAGCCGCCAGCGCGGCGCCTGGCGCCGGGACCGGCGGAGTGAGGGCGATGTATGCGTTGGCCCTAAATCGCGCCTCACGCACCGCCTGCTCCCCTCCCCCTTGTGGGGAGGGGTCGGGGGTGGGGGTGCATGGCACGATCGTCATATCATCGCCCTTACCCCCCTCCCTAACCCTCCCCCACAAGGGGGGAGGGAATAGACTGAGATCGCCGCACCGCCTTCGATCAATTAAGCGGAGGCGGCCATGAACTTCTCTTACCCGTTCATCCGCCGTCCGATCGGCACCACGCTGATGGCGATCGGGCTGTTTCTGACCGGGG
>JAUSBQ010000144.1 GCA_030651965.1 Pseudolabrys sp.
GATCTTGCCGGCGCCGAAGTGCAGGACGCTGGCGACGCCGCGCCGCTTCAGCATGATGCGGGCGGCGATGGCCTGCGGCAGGCACACCGCCCGGAACGGCACATAGCGCGCCGCCCGCGTCACCGCCCAGCCGACCTCCGCCGCCTGATCCATCTGAAGGCGGGAGACCTGGTTGCGCGCCTGCGCTCGCCGCGCCTCGCCTGGCGCCACAAAGGTGCCGAGCCGCTTCGCCAGCCGCGGGAAGGGAACGACGATCAATGCCAGCCGCGCCAGCAACAGCCATGCGACCGCTTCAATGGCAAGCGCGCGGCGGTGGCCGTCGACCTGCGCGAATCTACGCAACAGGCGGCGGATCGAGCGCAATCGCTTCATGCTTCACCAGTTCATTCAGGAACGCTTCGACTTCGGCGCGGCAGACATCGGCGGTGACGTCGTATTCCTGCTGCAAGCGCGCGCAGATCGTGGCGACGTCGCTCGGCGTGTCGATCAATTCCCAGATCCGCGCGCCGACTTCGCTGAGGCCGATATAGTCGCTGTTCCTGGCGCTCATCATCACCAGTTCGTCGCCCACTTTGGCGGCCAGCCAGTCGCCTTTCTTCCGCACCATCATATCGCGTCCTCTATCCGGCGCAGGCCAGCCGCGCCGGGACGGCCAGTTCGTAACCGAGGCGGCGCATCATCGGCGCATGGTCGCGCTCGATGCGCGCGACCTCTTCCGCCGTCAGTTCGTCGCGCCAGGCGCCGGCTTCGCCGCGGCGAAAAAACCGGCCGTCGGGGTATGGTCGCGGCCCCTCGCGAAAGCCTTTGGCGCGCTCCTGGGCCTGCAATCGCGGAAAGCTCGCCAGCGCCACGGCACCGGCGATCTGCTCCGCGCTCGCGTCGCGCTGCGCGAAGACGAGCGCCTCGCGCAGCACCGCTTCGGTGCCGGTCAGCATGTCCTCGTAACGCACCAGATGAACGGGAATGTCGGTCTGATCGAGCCAGCCGCCGATGTGATCGCTCCAGCCGCGCAGCTTCTGGCGAAACTGGTTATCCAGCCGGCCGGGGCGGGCGCACAACGCCGCGTCTTGCTTGGCCATGAAGGCGATGGCGTCGCCGGTCGAAACCTTCCAGTGATGGGCAAGCGAAGACGCCACGTCGCGCGGATCGCGCACGATCACGATGGCCCCGTCGCCGCCTTTGCGTCCGGCGAGCAAAGGCTCGCCTTTCGGCGTGTGCAGATAGGCGTCATGGACTTTTGCAAATCGCACGCGCGACCCGGCATCGGCGGCCGCGCCGGGCCGCGCCAGCGCCTCATAGACACGCGGACGTAAGGTATCGATCTCGTCATGGCTCAGCAGGCCGGAGTCGATGAGGGTCAGATAGTCGAACGGGGCGCGCGCGCTGGCGATGCCGTCGCGTTCCGGCAGGTCGTTGATATCGGCCGGCGTGCCGTTTTGCGCCGACAGGTTCGCCAGCAGCATGCGAAACCAGGTGTTGCCCGACTTCGGATAGGAGGCGAGCCAGACGGTGCGCATCACGCCGCCTTTTCCAGGAGCCCGATGTCCTGCCAGTGCCGCTCCAGCCAGCCGATCACCAGCGGCATGTCGGCGAAGTCGAGCCGGCGCGTGAGATGAAAGATGCCGGCGGCATTGGCGATTGTCGTGGCGGCATGGAAATAGCCGGCCTTCTGATCCATGCGCTCCACCAGTTGCGGGCGATAGGCATTGCGGCGCAGCAGCAGCGCGGCGTCGACTGTATTGGGGCTTGCGATGCCGGCGCTCCACGGCGGACGCGCTTCGCGCAGGCCATAGACGGCGCCGAGCGGCAAGGCTCCCGCGTGGGCGCGATCGGGCTCGACGTAGAATTTTTCCAGCCGCGTGCGCACGCGCTCGCCGCGGCTGGCGGCAAGATCGAGGCGGCCGATGGCCTGCGCCCATAGTTTCAACTGGCGTCCATCCGGGTGAACCATCGGCACGCCATTCGCGGCGATCGAGATGGCGCAGACATCGTCGGTCACCAGCGGACAGCCGCGTTTCAACAGCGCCGCCGCAAGCGTCGACTTGCCGGCGCCAGACGGTCCGCAGAACAGGATGGCTTTGTCGCCGACGCGCACCGCGCTGGCGTGCAGCACGATCTGCCCGCGCTGATGCAACAGAATGCCGAACGCCGTGCCGAGCAAAAAAACGGGAATGTCGGCCGGATCGCCGCCCGGCTCGGACTCATGGACGATCTCGCGTCCGTCGATGAGCAGGAAACGGGCGACGTCCGGAATGCGCAGCAGGAACTGCGGGCCGGCAATCTGCCAGGTCGGCCCCGATGCGCCGGGTGCGGTCAGCGATTCCGGCACCGCCCCGGACCTGATGACGACGTCGGGCGGGGCTCGATCGGCCGTCAAGGCGGTCAGACCGGGCAAGGCCAGCTCGCTGGCGACAGCCAAACCGGAGACGCTGTAGAGATGCACGTTCTGCTCCGCGCTGGCTCTGCAGGATAATCGTATTGCGCGTAATCATCATACCGAACAACCGGATCGGTTCAAAGGCGGTTTCGGCGGTTTGCGGGCGCCAGCCACGGCGCTAGCATTGGGCGTCGGCGCATCTTCAGGCATTCCCCGCGCGCCCGACGTTCCAGGAGACCGCCTATGCCGGACAGTGCGCAAGCCATCCATGACGCTCTGCTGGCACGTTTCGGCGAAAGCTTCCCGGTGCCCGCCGATCTTGGCGGCACGGCGGAGCTGGCCACGATCGCCAGCCACCGCGTGCATCGCCGCTACACCGACCGCGCGGTCGCGCCGGATTTGCTGCGGCTGCTTTGCGCCTGCGCTCTGTCGGCGCCGTCGAAAAGCGATCTCCAGCAGGCCGACATCCTGATCGTGCGCGACAAGAGCCGGCGCGAAGCCATCGCGGCTTTGTTGCCGGAGATGCCCTGGGTTATTCAGGCGCCGGTGTTTCTGGTCTTTCTCGCCAATGCGCGGCGGCTGCCGTTCTTCGCGCAAACGCACGGCACGCCGTTTCCGAACGACCATCTCGATCTCTTCTTCAATGCCAGTGTCGATGCGGCTCTGGTGCTGGCGACGTTTCTGCGCGCGGCCGAAGCGGCCGGTCTCGGCTGCTGTCCGATCAGCGTCATCCGCGATCACGCGGCGACGGTGAGCGACATGCTGGCGCTGCCGGACAAGGTCATCCCCATTGCCGGCATGTGCGTCGGCTGGCCGGCCGAGCCAAGCGGCATCACCCCGCGGCTGCCGCTCGATATCACTGTCCATAAGGAAACCTACAAAGAAGGCAATCTGGCAGCCGGCATTGACGGCTATGACCGGCGCCGTGCGGCATTACGGCCGTTTCGGAATCAGCGCGAGCCCGAGCGTTTCGGTCACGCCGCATTCTATGGCTGGTCGGAAGACAAGGCGCGGCAATATGCCAATCCGGCGCGCGCCGATTTCGGCGCTTTCGTCCGCGCCAAAGGCTTCTGCCTGGATTAGTTGTTGCGCTGCATTAAGCCTTGCGAATGCGGAAGGTCAGCAGGACTTCGGCTTTCTCTTGGGCTTTCTCCTGGCCCTCGAGCGTGTCGCCGGTCTGGCGCAGCAGGTTCGGAATATCGAGCGCGGCCAGCGGGTCGGTGCATTCGGCCACAATGAGGTCGCCGCTTTTCAGGCTGGCGAGCATCTTCTTCACCCGCAGGGCCGGCAGAGGGCATTTCAAGCCGCGCAGGTTCATGATGGTCTCGGTCAAAGCTTGCTCCGTCGGCCGCGGTTGGCGACCGACTGAAATAGCTTCAGACCCGTGACGTCAAGATGCCCGCGGCGGTGGCTTACGGCAGGCGTCGCCGGCGCCTCGTTCGGGCGCAGCCGCATCTTTGCTCACCAGCGACGCCCGATGCGCACAAAGCCGCTATATTGGAAAGAACGCTCGCGGCCAAACTGATAATTGAAGAGCGGTGAAATGCCGGAAGCCGACACGCCGGAGAGCCAGTCGCCTTGAAGGCCAAAGCCCATGAAGATGTTCTCGCTCATCGGCAGGTCAACATTGACGCCGACGCTCGGTCCTTGTCGGGTTACGTTTTGCGAGAACGAAGTGACGGTGCCGACTTCATCGGTTGTCATACTGAGTTTGCCGCGCTCGAAAGTGAAGCCCAGCCAGGGCGTCACGGCGACCTTGCCACCGGGCAAGACGACGGAATCGAGCAGGTACAGCCAGCCGATATAGGGCATCAGTATGAGGGCCGCGCTGTAGGTAGCGGTGGTCGCCGCGCTTGGTGCGGGATGGATGTCGTGGCTCGAGGTTTTCTTGCCAAAGAACGGCAAGCGTGCGCGCAAACCGGCCACGGGGCCCTTGCAAGGAGCTTTCACCTTTGCCGCAGGCCTGCGCCGGGCTTCCTCCTCGAGGATTTTCGACCACGACTGGGCAAGATCGGCGAGCTGCCCGTCCACGACGTTAATCCGCCGCTTCACCTGTCTGACCACCGGATCGTCCTGGGCGAATCCCTGTCCCTTGGTCAGTTCGGCCAGTTCCGCTTCGAGATAGGCTTTTTGAAGCTCAAGGGCTTGTTTCTTCCGCCGGTTGGCTGCCGGCGCCGGCGGCAACACGTCCGGCGACAACACTTCTAGTGACGGCGCCTGCACATTGGCCGGGGGCCCCATGCCTTGCAAATGAAAGCCGACGTCGAGGCCGACGAGTCCCTGCCCTGGGCTGCTGCCGCCGGTTTCCGGTGCGCCGCCATAATCGCCAGACAAAGTGAGGCTGCCATTCGTGAAACTTGCGCCGAATTCAGCGGCGACATAGCCCGTATGGCAGTTATCGGGGGCGGCCTCGGCCGCGCCTGTCGCCAGCGCGACAATGGTGGCCGAGGCGAGAAAGGCTACTGCGAGCCTGCATTTAGCGCCATGGCGGTCACCAAGGACCTTACCGATGGAAGACTTCAACAATTGAGTTTCTTTCCGCACAATTAGACGCATGACGCCCCAACCCTCGAATTTCGGCCCGCCTTTCAGGCGCCGCAAGCACGACGGTACCGCAAGCGCGACGAACTGCGCTTGGGCCAGCGCGAATCCTTCATTGTGCTGTAGCGAACAGTCGCCACGTTTGGGTCTTTAGCCCCGAAGCGTGCGACGTACCTCGCTAGGCGTCATGCCATAGCGGCGACGGAAGGCCTGATTGAAATAGGAAAGGTCACCGAAACCGCAGGCGTAGGCGATTTCGCCGATCGGCGCGGCCGCAAATTGGGCGTTACAAAGCTGTGCATGGGCGCGCTCGAGCCGCTCGCCGAGCACGAATTCGCGAAACGTCGTTGCCTCGTCGCGAAACAATAGCTGCACATATCGGGGCGAGATGCGGTGACGCCGCGCGACGTGATCGAGCGAAACGTCGTGGCGGTGCAAATTGAAACGCACGTCTTCCTTGATGGCGCGCAGTCTGGCCGCGCGAATGCCGGGCTGCTCGGTCATCTCCGGCCGCGCCGCGGTCGGATCGAGCGCCATAGCCACGAGATCGCGGATATGACCGGCGGCCAGCGCTTCGAGGCCCGAGGAAGGATCAAAAGTTTCCTGCGTTAGCGCCTTTGCATAATCCGACAGGAGGGCAAGCGCGGCTGAGTGTCGAAGTGACTGCGGCGCAAGGCTCGTTGACGCGGGCATCGTCGATTCGAGCAGCTTGCGCGGGATCGACAGCGATAGCCGCGACATCTTGTGGTTGGCGATCAGCGACGGTTCGTCGCCGGGAAAGAAAAAAGCGTCGCCGCGCCCGCATACAACCTCGCGGGCGCCGAGACGGTACGCCGCCTTGCCGGAAATCGGCACGGAAAGGATAAAATTGTCGTTGCCATCGGCAATATGCGCCGCGGTGCGGTTCATGCTGAGCGGAGATAGATCGGACCGCGCAACGACGAGGCCGCCGGGCAACAGACGCATCACGGTCTCGACGTCCAGAGGCGCGTCATCAAGGCTCGTCACTTCGAGACCGAGCACAGAGTTCAGCGCCTCGCCGTAGCGCGACGCGCGCCGGCTATCCGGAATATCACGAGAGGAAAAGCGCACGATCCCCAAGCTCATGCCCCTGTCAGTGCGTCGGAGCAGCAATAATGCCCTAGTTTTTTGTATTTTGCATCGAATAGAGCGTTCCGGGTTGCTTCTTCAAGACCGTAAAAGGCCACCCCGCCGTGGGCCTTGCTCATAGCCTCGAGCGCGTCGCTGGTTCGGAGCCGCATATTTTTATTAGCTATGCGCCTAGTGTAGATTGAAATATCTTAAGGCCCACAAGGTCAAGCACGGCATTATGGCGGCGGCGTCCGAGACGATACAAACGATATCCCGATTGACCCCGCTCGCCGACGTGTTGGCGATGGTCGATCTGCGCGTCAAACCGGTGACGCCGCGCACGCTCGACGTGACTGCGGCAGCCGGCCGCACTTTGGCCGCCGACGCCATGGCCGCCGCGCGGCCGACGGCGTCGCTGGCGCTGATGGATGGGTGGGCGCTGGCCGCGGACATGACGCTCGGTGCCGGTGGTTACGCCACCGTGCAGCTCCTGCACCCGCCGCAACGTATTGAAACCGGTCAACCTTTGCCGCCGGACACCGACAGCGTGGCGCCGTTCGACGCGATCAGGATGTCCAACGGCAATGCCGAAGCCCTGGTCACCATCAATCCGGGCGAGGGCGTGCTGTCGGCCGGCGGCGACAGCGATCCCACCATTCCGTTGCGGCGCGCCGGCGAGCGCCTGCGCATGACCGATCTCGCGGCCTTCGCGGCCGCCGGCCTTTCCCGCCTGACCGTCCGCGAGCCGCGCGTGCGGGTGCTGCCTTTGCGCGGCAGCGCCATCGTCATCGCCGCGGCAAGATTGATCGCCGGCGACATCGAACGGCGCGGCGGCGCCGCCAAGCTCGATGACGCCGGCCGCGATCTCGGCACCGTGCTGGCCGCCGAGTCGACCGACGCCATCGTCGTCATCGGCGGCACCGGCTCGGGACGCAACGATACCAGCGTCCACACCATGGCGCGCTACTGCGAAGTCGCGGTGCACGGCATTGCGATGACGCCGGGCGAAACGGCGGCTTTCGGCTTTGCCGGCCCGCGGCCGATCCTGCTGCTGCCGGGGCGGCTGGATGCCGCGCTCGGCGTCTGGTTGCAGGTCGGGCGGCGTGTCCTCGACCGGCTGGCGGCGGCGCATCCCGACCGCGAGGCGGCCGAAACGCTGCCGCTGGCGCGCAAGGTGACCTCGACCGTGGGCCTTGCCGAAATCGTGCCGGTGCGGCGCGGCGCCGGTCATGCCGAACCGCTGGCCAGCAAGTATCTGCCGCTGTCGTCGCTGGCGCGCTCCGACGGCTGGATTCTGGTTCCTGCGGAAAGCGAAGGCTATTCCGCGGGCACGCCTGTTCAGGTAAGGCCGTGGCCGTGAGCACCATCCCATACATCTTCTTCAAAGGCGGGCCACGATGAGTGAGATGCGTATTATCGGGCTGGCCGGTTGGAGCGGTTCCGGCAAGACAACATTGGTCACCAAGCTGATCCCGTGCCTGCTCGGGCGCGGGGTCACAGTGTCGACGCTCAAGCACGCGCATCACGGCTTCGATCTCGACACGCCGGGCAAGGATAGTTTCATGCACCGCGCCGCCGGCGCCACCGAGGTCATCATCTCGTCGGGCAAGCGCTGGGCGATCCTGCACGAACTGCGCGAGGAACCGGAATGGGATCTGTCGCATCTCGTCGCCAAGATGTCGCCGGTCGACCTGGTGCTGGTCGAAGGCTTCAAGCGCGATGCCTTTCCCAAGCTGGAGATTCACCGCATCGCCAATGGCAAGCCGCTAATCCACCCGGAAGATCCGCACATCGTCGCGGTCGCGTCCGACAGCGCCGTTGCCGGCGCGACAGTGCCGGTGGTCGATCTCAACGACATCGACGCCATCGCCGACCTGCTGCTGAAGCACGCGGTAAAGATTTCCACGGTGGCGGCTGCATAGTGGGCACTCAATGGCGCAATTGACCGACGATTGCTTTGCCTTTTCCGGCCCGCTGCTGCCGTTGCAGGAGATGGAACGGCTGATCGCCGAGCGCATCGTGCCGGTCGGCGACACCGAGCGCGTGCCGTTGCGCAGCGCGCGCGGCCGCGTCACCGCCGCCGACGTGATGGCGCCGGTAGACCTGCCGCCCTTCGATAATTCCGCCGTCGACGGCTATGCCGTGCGTCACGCCGATCTCTCCCGTGACGGCGACACCAGGCTCGCCGTTTCCGGCCGGCTACAAGCCGGCGCGCGCAACGAGGTCGCGCTGGCCGGCGGACAGGCGATCCGCATTTTCACCGGCGCGGCGATGCCGGCCGGCGCCGACACCGTGTTCATGCAGGAAGACGTCACTGTCGAGGGCGATGCCGTCATCGTGCCGAAAGGTCTTGCCCTCGGCGCCAACCGGAGGCTCGCCGGCGAAGACGTGCCGGCCGGGAACCTGGTGTTGCCGGCGGGGACGGTGCTCGAAGCGCAGCACATTGCCCTGCTGGCCGCGTTGGGTCTCACCAACATCGCGGTGCGGCGCCGGCTGAAAGTAGCGATCTTCTCGACCGGCGACGAGGTGGTCGAGCCGGGCAGCCAGCGCGGCGGCGCCGCGATCTACGACGCCAATCGCTATCTATTGAGCGCGCTGCTGGAGCGGCTTGGCGCGGTGGTCACCGATCTCGGCATTCTCGCCGACGAGCCGGGTGACCTGTCGCGCGCGCTCGCCAAGGCGGCGGCATGGCATGACCTCGTCATCACCTCGGGCGGGGTTTCCACCGGCGAGGCCGATCATGTGCGCGGCGCGGTCGAGCGCATCGGTTCGCTGGTGTTCTGGCGCGTCGCCATCAAGCCGGGCCGGCCGGTGGCGATGGGCGTCATTCGCGCCGCGGCGCGCAAGGCCTATGAAGCCAATGCGGGCGCCGCCTTTGTCGGCCTGCCGGGCAATCCGGTCGCGGTGTTCGTGACGTTTGTGCGGGTGGTGAAGCCGTTGCTGCTGCGACTCGGCGGTGCATTGCCGCAGCGCCTGACGCCGCTGCCGGTGCGCGCCGCCTTCGCCTACAAGAAGAAGAAAGACCGCCGCGAATATGTCCGCGTCGCTCTACGCATCGGCGCCGATGGCGAGGTCGAAGCGGTCAAGCATCCGCAGGATGGCGCCGGCATCTTGACCTCGCTGACCGAAACCGACGGACTGCTGGAATTCGCCGAGGACGTGACGTCGATTGAGCCGGGCGATCGCGTCGGGTTTTTGTCTTATGCGGCGCTGATGGGCTAGGTGCTCTTGTCCCGGGCGCAATGCAGCGCGTTAGCGGTGCATTGCAGAACCGGGACCGTTATGCATTCGGAATTTGGAAAGGCCCCGGCTCTGCGGCGCATCACTTCGTGCTGCGCCGCGTCCGGGGCAGGTTAGCCCGCCGCGATTTTTTCAGCCTTCGCCGCGTCTTTCGGCGTGTTGACGTTGAAGAACGGGTCGACGGGTTGGTCGGGCCAGTCGGCGATGGCAATGCCGTGCCGCGCCGTCCAGATCTCGATCTTGTGCAAGCCTTCGACCATCAGTGCCTCGCGCAGGTCCTCGCGCAGCGCCAGCGGCCACAGGCCGACGACCGGATGCCGCCACTCGCCGGAGCGCGCGCAGGCCAGCGGCACGCCGGCGCCCATCTTGCGGCGTGCTTCGTGCAGGCGCTCCACCAGATCGTCCGGCAAAAAAGGGCAATCGCCCGGCACGCTCAGCATCCACTCGATGCCGTTGTTCTGCTCGCTAAGATAATCGAGTCCAGCGAGAATGCCGGCGAGAGGACCCGCGAAATCAGGCACGCTGTCGGCCACCACGTCGAGCCCGGTATCGGCGAAGCGCGCCGGATCGCCATTGGCGTTGATCACCATGCCCCGGACCTGCCCGGACAATGTCGCCAGGACGCGGTCGAGAATGGTGACGCCGCCGATCTTGATGCGCGCCTTGTCGCCGCCGCCCATGCGGCGCGCCAGTCCGCCGGCAAGCACGAGGCCGAAGGTGGGAGGAGGGGGGATGTTAGTCATGTCGCTCTGACATACGAATTCCAGTTTCTGCCGTCGCCGTAAATTGTGCGGGTCTCCCTCCCCCGCATGCGGGGGAGGGTTGGGGAGGGGGAAGCCTCTTGTCCAAAAAGCCCCCTCCCGGCGCGCTTTGCGCGCCGACCTCCCCCGCAAGCGGGAGAGGTGAAGGAAGAATCACTCATCAACCGCCGCCTTGCGCCGGTGCTTCGAGCTTTCCTCTTCAACCTTGTCGAGGTCCTGATCGAACACGATACGGTCTTCGCCCGCCAGCGCGACGAAGCGCTTGCCGCGGGCGCGACCGATCAAAGTGAGGTTGGCCTTGCGCGCCAGTTCGACGCCCCAGGCGGTGAAGCCGGAGCGCGAAATCAAGATCGGAATGCCCATGCGCACCGTCTTGATCACCATTTCGGAGGTGAGGCGGCCGGTCGTGTAGAAAATCTTGTCGCTGGGCGACACTTTCTCCTTGAACATCCAGCCGGCGATCTTGTCGACGGCGTTGTGGCGGCCGACGTCCTCCATATAGACGAGCGGCTTGTCCTCATGCGCCAGCACGCAGCCGTGGATGGCGCCGGCTTCGAGATAAAGCGACGGCGTGGTGTTGATCTTGTGCGTCAGCGCATAGAGCCAGGACGTGCGCAACTCCGTGTTGGGCAGCGAGACGCCCTCCAGCGCTTCCATCAGGTCGCCGAACACGGTGCCCTGGGCGCAGCCGGAGGTCTGCACTTTCTTCTTCAGCTTCTTTTCGTAATTGGTCTTGCGCTTGGTGCGCACGACAACAACGGACAATTCCTCGTCGTAATCGACGCCGGTGACGACATCGTCCTGCAGCAGCATGTTCTGGTTCAAGAGATAGCCGACCGCCAGATAGTCTGGATAATCGCCGATGGTCATGGCGGTGACGATTTCCTGGCTGTTGAGAAAAATCGTCAGCGCACGCTCGACCGTCACCGAGGTTTCGATCCTGGCGCCGGTCTGGTCGATGCCGGTGACCCGCTCGGTCAGGCGGGAATCATGCGGGTTCGGCTTGATGATGTAGCTGTCAGTGGTCATTTTCTTAATATAGTGCCTCGCAGGGCTCAACGGAAGCGCCCAGCCACCTTACGCCCCCGCGTCATTGGCGTTCGGGTAAAACAACTGCTCGCCATTGATCTTGTAGCCGGCGATCGCCTTCTGGCCTTCCGGCGTAATCAGCCAGTCGACGAACTGCTGGCCGAAGTCCTTCTTCACATTGGCGTGCTTGGCCGGGTTCACCAGGATGACGCCGTATTGGTTGAACAGGCGCTTGTCGCCTTCCACCACGATGGCGAGATCGCCCTTGTTCTTGAAACTGATCCAGGTGGCGCGGTCGGACAGAACGTAGGCATTGCCGCTGCCCGCGGTGTTGAGGGCCGCGCCCATGCCCTGGCCGATCGACTTGTACCAGTCGCCCTTATCCTTATCGATGTCGATGCCGGCGGCTTTCCAGAGATTGAGTTCGGCGGAATGGGTGCCGGACTTGTCGCCGCGCGAGATGAACGGCGCCTTCTTGTCCTTGATGGCGGTCAGCGCCTTGGCGATGTCCTTGCTGCCCTTGATGCCCGCCGGATCGCCCTTCGGTCCGATCAGCACGAAGTCGTTGTACATCACTGGATGGCGTTTCACGCCGAAGCCATCGGCGACGAACTTCTCCTCCTGCGCCTTGGCGTGCACGAACACGACGTCGGCGTCGCCGCGCCGGCCGGTGTCGAGCGCTTGTCCTGTGCCCTGCGACACCACCTTCACCTCGATGCCGGTCTTCGCCTTGAACAGCGGCAGGATGTGGCCGAACAGGCCGGAGTCCTGCGTCGAAGTGGTTGACGAGACGACGATCGATTTGTCGTGGGACTTGTCTTGCGCCGTCGCGGGGGCGACGGCGGCAAGGCCGAGCGCGATTGCGGCAATCAATGTGCGGCGGTTGAGCATGTGGGATCCTCCAGGCGTGTGGTTTTGTTAAACCAGCAATTCACCGGCGACGAACTTGCGTGCTTCTTGCGTGCGCGGCTGCGCAAAGAATGTCTCGGCGGGCGCATGTTCGATCAGGCGTCCGCGATGCAGCAGCGCGACATCGCCGCCGAGGCGTCTGGCCTGACCGAGATCGTGCGTCGACATGATGACTTTGACGCCGCGCGCGGCGACCGCGCGGACAATGTCCTCGATCGCCTTGGTGGCGGCGGGATCGAGGCTGGCGGTGGGCTCGTCGAGGAACAGAACGGCGGGATCGCGGGCGAGCGCGCGCGCCAGCGCGAGGCGTTGCTGCTCGCCGCCGGACATGCGGCGCGCCGGCCGATTGCCGAGGCCGGCAAGTCCGACCAGCGCCAGCAGCTCTTCGATGCGTTGCGGGCGCGCTTCGCCGCTGGCAAGCGCGTATCCGATATTGGCGGCGGCGGAGCGCCGCAACATCGCCGGGCGCTGGAAGACGATGGCGCGGCGCGCTGGCGGCGCATGCTCGCGGCCGCCCCAATCCTGACCGTTCCATGTGATGCGTCCGCTGGTGAGCGGCAGCAGCCCCATCGCGGTGCGCAGCAATGTTGTCTTGCCGGAGCCGTTCGGCCCGATCAGGACGGTCGGCGGGCCGGCACCGAACGTCAATGACACCCTATCGAGGATCGTCACGCTGCCCGCGACGATGGTGGCGTCGGTCAGGACAAGCGGCAGGTCTGAGACGGGCGCGCGCATGGTCATCCCGCGTAGCGTTCGCCGGCGCGCCGCGCGCCCCAGGCGAGTGCGTTGATGATGATGACGATGGCGATCAGGACCAGGCCAAGCCCGATGGCGAGCGGGAGGTCACCTTTCGAGGTTTCCAGCGCGATCGCCGTGGTCATGGTGCGGGTGAAGCCCTCGATGTTGCCGCCGACGACGATGATGGCGCCGACCTCCGCCGCGGCGCGGCCGAAACCGGCGAGCAAAGCGGTCACCAGCGAGAAGCGGGCGTCCCATACCAGCGTTGCAACGCGGCCGAGCGGGCCGACGTCCAGCGCCGCGAGTTCATCACGATACTCGAGCCAGAGGTCCTCGACGGTCTGCCGCGCCAGCGCGGCGATGATCGGCGCCACCAGCACGGTTTGCGCGATGATCATGGCCTGTGGCGTGAACAGCAGGCCCCATGAACCGAGCGGACCGGACCGCGACAGCAGCAGGTAAATGGCGAGGCCGGCGACCACCGGCGGCAGGCCCATCAGCGCGTTGAGCACGACGATGACGCCCTCGCGGCCGGGAAAGCGGGTCAGCGCGATCAGGGCGCCGAACGGTATGCCGATCAGGGCCGCGCACAGCACCGCGCTCAGGCTCACCGTCAATGACAGCCAGACGATGGCGTACAGGCCCGGATCGCCGGTCAGCACCAGTTGGAGGGCGGAAGTTTCGGCGGTCATCGGGGCTTCTAAGGTGCTTGTTTATGTGCGTTCTCTACAATAGGGCCGAAAAAATGAAAATAAAACAGGAATATACCTATTTAACGATAGAGAACCGCAATCGGGACCTGGCTGGGAGGCACGATTTGGCTCAGGCGACCAGCCGCTCGGGGGCCGATAGGGGCGCGGGAAGC
>JAUSBQ010000145.1 GCA_030651965.1 Pseudolabrys sp.
GAAAGCCATACTTGCTCAGCTTCCCGCCCGCCGGTTGAGAAAGCTGCTGGAGCCGGCATTCGGAAATGACGCCAAGAGGCTTTCGGAGTTCCGGACCGAACTGACGAATATTCGCAAGAGCGGTTACTGCATCACGCAGGGCGAAGTCGATCTCGAACTCCGCGGCATTGCGGTCCCGGTCTCCAGTGCCGCGCTGGGCGTTTCGGCAAGCCTGAGCTTGATCGTTCGCGCTGAAGCGATGAACGAGGGTCTGGAGCGGCGCATGATCCTGTTGCTGGTCTCTTCGGCAAGCATGCTCGCCGGATCCCTCGCGAAAGCGCCGGAATAAACCGCACAGCGAATAGCCGGCCCGGACATACTCTTTAATACGCAGCACCTTTGTGACTTCTCCGACTATTGCAGAAGCCGGACGATACCGAGCGTGAGGATCGGGAAAGCCGCGACCAGCGCGATGCGCACGATATCGGCCGCGAGAAACGGCAGCACGCCTTTGTAGATACGCGATATGGGAATGTCGCGAAGGATGGCTGAGACGACAAAAACACCGAGGCCAATAGGCGGCGCCAACAAGCCCACGCCGCACAGCATCAGGATCAGGATTCCGAACCAGATCAGGACTTCTCCCTTGGGCAATCCGAAATCGAGCCCAAGCACAATCGGAAGAACGACCGGCAAGGTGAGCAGGATCATGGCGATTTCATCCATCAAACCGCCGAGGACGACGTAGACCGCCAGGATAACCGCCAAGATCACATACGGCGGCAGCGTCCAGCTGGCGACGGCCGCCGCCGCATTCTCCGGCAACTGCGTGAGCGACAAGAACCCGTTGAAAATTTCCGCGCCAAGCAAGATCAAGAAGATCATGGCGCTGGTCTCAGCGGTTTGCAGCAGGCACTCGGCGAATTCTTTCGGCCCTATTGTTCTCTGGAACAGGCAGATCAACAGCATCGCCGTCGCGCCAAGCGCCGCGCCTTCCGTCGTTGTGACAATGCCTCCGTAGATGCCGCCAAGTATGGCGATCGCCACGACCATGACCGGCCAGATTTCCACCAATGCCTTCATGCGATCCGCCCAGGGCATCGCCGGCGCGATTGGCGCCTTGTGCGGTTGGACCCGAGTGACCACCCAGATGACAACGCAATAGGAAATTGACGCCAATATCCCCGGGATGATGGCCGCCATGAAAAGCTTGGCGATGTTTTGCTCGGCCAGGATCGCGTAGATGACGAGGATGACCGAAGGCGGAATGAGAATTCCAAGAGTACCGCCGGCCGCGATGGCGCTCGCGGCGAAGGCTTCGTCGTAGCCCGCCCGCTTGAGTTCCGGGAATGCCGCGCGCCCGAATGTCGCAGTCGTCGCCACAGCCGAACCGCAGATTGCGCCGAACCCGGTGCAGGCGCCGATAAGCGCATAGGCCAGGCCGCCGCGACGGTGCCCGACGAAACCGGAAGCCGCGCGGAACAGCTGCTTCGAGAGACCGGAGCGCTCCGCGAACGATCCCATCAGAATAAAAAGTGGAATGACGGACAATGTGTAGTTGGAGAACAAGTGATAGGGCGTCGACTTCATATAACTGAGGAACGTCGCCAGTCCGCTAAAATGAATGTAGCCGGCGCCGCCCACGACGATCATGGCGAGCGCCACGGGCATGCGGAGCCCGATGAATCCCAATAATGCAGCAAGGCCGATGCCGGCCACCATCGTATTGCTCATCGGTGGCCTTTAACCGCGCCGAGTGCCGTGACTAACGCGGTCAGCCCGAGGAAGCCCGATATAATCGCGCATATGAAAATGAGGTACCCGAACGAAATGCCGAGCTGCAATGAGACGGTGTTGGTTGAAATCGCATCCCATGCGCCAGCCGCCAGTTGCCACCCCATGAGCCAGGCGACCGCCGCATAAACGAAGTCCCAAACCGCGTCGATGCGGGATTGAGCCCGCTTCGACAACCTCATTGTGAAGGTTTCGACGAAAATGTTTCCGCGGCGAATCTGGCAATAGGGCAGAAAGCAAAAGGCCGCGAGGGCGGTTGCCATCTGCACCAATTCGATATCGCCGGGAACGCTCTCGTTGACCAGCCAGCGTGACAGCGTGCTGGCCGTGACCATAAGCGCCAGAGCCGTAGCCAGGCATCCTCCTGCGACGGCAAGCCATCGCGCGCAGGAGGAAATCCAGTTGCTCCAGGAAAGTCTTCGTTCAGACTCCATGAGAAGGTTAGGCGACATCAAACTTTTTGATGGCGGCCGCCGCATCTGCAAGGAGCTTCTCACTGTTCAGGCCGCGTTCTTTGGCTTGTTTGAGCCAACCTTCCCGGACCGGCGCCGTTGCCTCACGCCACCGCTGCGTTTCGTCCGCGGGAAGCGTCGTGACGGAATTGCCTTTCTTCACGATGGCGGCCTTCGCATCGGCCGACCATTGATCCCACTGCTGGCCCGCCTGTTTGGCAAAGGTCTGTCCGGAATTGGCATCGATGACCGCCTTGAGATCGGCGGGAAGCGAAGCATACTTGGCCTTGTTCATCGCGAAGATGAACGTGGTTATATAGAATGTCGGCGTCGTCGGGATTTCGGTGTGATTCTTGACGAGTTCCTCGACCTTCAACGCCGGCGCGACCTCCCACGGCACGACACAACCATCGATGACACGTTGCGCCAGCGCCTCCGACACTTGAGGGATCGGCATCGGAATGCCATTGGCGCCGAGTGCCTTCAATCCTTCGCCCGCAAGCCGCGTCGGCGACCGGATTTTCATGCCCTTGAGATCGGCCATCGTCTTCACGGGCTTGTTGCTGTGAATGACGCCGCCATCGTGACCCCAGACCGCGATGGGGTGCACGTCCTTGAACTCGTCGCGCAAGTGCTGGTCGTAGAATGACATGATCGCCTGCGCATTCACCGTGGAACGCCAGGTCGAAACGAAAGGAAGCTCGAACACCTCGATGCTCGGAAAGCGGCCCGGCGTGTTGCCCGGCAAGGTCCAAACGAGATCGGCGACGCCGTCCCGGACTTGATCGAACAGTTGCGCCGGCGTGCCGCCGAGACCCATGGCAGGATAAATATCGATCTTGATACGCCCGCCAGACTCGGCTTCGACCTTCTTGACCCACGGCACAAACAGTTTGGAGTGAGCATTTTGAATCGGCGGCACGAAGTGCGTCATCTTCAACGTCACTTGGGGCGCCTGTCCCCACGCAACTCTGCTGATCGCTGGCGCTGCCACTAACGACGTGGCCAGGGTGAGAAAGCGTCTACGAGAAGGTCCCATTGTCATCATCCCTATGTTTTCTTTGATTTTTCTAGCTCGTTTTTTATCACTAAAGCATATTCTTGCATGTCTTGCAGTGTCAACTTGTCACTATGTGAGAATTTGATCCGAAACGAAGCCCTGGAGTTCGCAATGGCGCGCGATCGGCGTCACGCAGGAAAAGTGTGCGGACCTGGACGGCGGTGATCAGTGTCGACAGCGAGGGCAGCATCACCTCCGTGCAGCGGCTCCGCATCGAGAGTACGATTGAGTAGCACATCATGGTGCGCACATTTGCCGACGCATCCATCGCACATGCTCTTGCGGCTAATGGTTCAGCGTGAGGTCTTTGTTGGCGTCGCGGACTTTGCGCCAGACGCGGCCCGGCGGCGGCCGCTGGCCCTCAGATCAGGAGCGGCTGCTTCGGCGATGCGGCGAGCCGTACCTCGCTCGGTACACCAGCGGGGTACAGGTCTGATTAAGCCGGAAATCGAGAAAGAAAATTGGCGGAGAGGGAGGGATTCGAACCCCCGATGGGCTTGCACCCATGCCGCATTTCGAGTGCGGTGCGTTCAACCGCTCTGCCACCTCTCCGGAGCCCAAAACCGGCCCCAAAAGGCCTGAATCGGACGCGCTATGTAACCAAGAGAGCCGGCACAAACAAGCGATAAAGCCGGCCGCGAATGTCACTCTCGCTTCGCGCGGCGGGCGACCTCCCTCTTTCAGAGCGAGCGGAAGCCAGCCGCCCGTCAACCAGAAACGCACCTATTCTTGACAATCCGGCCGTTTCCCCGGCATAACCACGCCACGCAGCGGACCTCAACGGTCCGCTCGCCTGTTTTTGGACGTTAAGTCCTTAAAAACACACGTAAATCGACTGACAAGAAGCCGGTCCGGAATCCTCCGAGATCGGGTTTGAACACGAGGAAAAAACGATGTTCGCAGTCATCAAAGCCGGCGGTAAGCAATACCGCGTCGTGGCTGAAGATGTGATCCGGATCGACCGCGTCGCGGCCGAGCCCGGCCAGGTTATTGAGTTCGGCGAGGTCCTGCTGCTCGGTGGCGATAAGCCCACCGTCGGCGTGCCGACCATCGCCGGAGCGACTGTCGCGGGCGAAGTGCTCCAGCACACCCGTGGCGACAAGGTGATCGCTTTCAAGAAGCGCCGCCGCAAGAATTCGCGCCGCAAGCGCGGTTTCCGTCACGATTTCTCGGTCATCCGTATCACCGAGATTTTGACCGACGGGGCCAAGCCCCAGACGACCCCTCCGGCCCGGCCCAAGAAAGAGCCGAAGCCGAAGCTGGAAGGCGAAGCCGCCGAGGCCCAAGCTGCGAAAACTGCTGAGAAAAAGGCCAAAAAGCCGGCCGCCAAAAAGGCCGAAAAGAAGGCCGATAAGCCCCGCGTTAAGGCTGGCGCCAAGCCTGCCACGAAGGCTAAGAAAAAGTGAGATGATTCCGAAACGGAATCGGTGTAGTCAATAAACTGAATTCGAGAGAGTAGTCGCTATGGCACATAAAAAAGCTGGTGGTTCTTCCCGCAACGGCCGCGATTCCGCGGGCCGTAGCCTTGGGTTGAAGAAGTCGGGTGGCGAGCTCGCCCAGCCCGGCAACATCATCGTGCGTCAGCGCGGTACCACCTGGCATGCCGGTCGCAATGTCGGCATGGGCACCGACCATACGCTGTACGCACTCACCGCCGGAAAAGTTCAGTTCGCAACCAAAGCCAAAGGCCGCACCTACGTATCCGTCGTCCCGATGATGGAAGCAGCGGCCGAGTAAAAGGTAGACCAAAAATCGAGGTCTGCCGGTCATCCAGTCAAACCGGCAGGGCTCATAGGGTCCTGAGAGGGGGAGACGGGTGAAACCGGCTCCCCCTCTTCTCATTTCCGGCGCGGCAGTCGCGTCGGCAACCAGGAGCCTGAGCCATGACCCTGCTGGAAGAGATACCAAGCGAGACGTTCTGCGAGGCCTGTATCCCCGTCCTCGAGACCAAGCGGCTGGCCTTGCGCGCGCCGACTCTCGCGGACGCTAAAACGGTAGCGACGCTCGCAGATGACCGTCGCATTGCCGAAAACACCGCGCGCATTCCGCATCCGTATCGCATGGCGGATGCCGAGGGCTTCATTGCCGGCGCCAACAAGGCCGGCGGCGAAGCCGTCTTCCTGATCACGCTGCGCGACGGCGCCGTGATCGGCGCCTGCGGCATCGTCACTCAGGAGGCAACGCCGGAGCTCGGCTACTGGCTGGGCGTCGACTACTGGGGCAAGGGCTACGCCACCGAGGCGCTGCACGCCGTGATCGACTACGCCTTCACCGATCTCGAGCACCAGGCCTTGCAGGCCGGCAGCCGCGTCACCAACCCGGCATCGCGCCGCGTGCTGGAAAAGTGCGGCTTCCAGTGGACCGGCGTCGGGCTCTATCGCATCAAGGCGATCAAGTCGTCGGCGCCGATCGACCGCTTCCGGCTCGAACGCGGCATCTGGTCGGCGATCAAGTCCTGGGGCCAAGGAACCGTTAAAGGCAGCGTCAGCAGAGCCGTGTGATGTATCAGCCCCCGCACTTCCGCGAAGACCGGCGCGAGGTCCAACACGCGCTGATCGCAACGCATTCCCTCGGCCTGCTGATTACCGCAGGACCCGGGGGATTGCAGGCGAACGCCATTCCGTTCCTGATTGATGCCGCCGCATCGGCGAACGGCACGCTGCGCGCGCATCTGGCCCGCGCCAATCCGCAACTGCGCGAACTGACAGCAGTCGACGAATGTCTCGTGGTGTTTCAGGGACCGCGGACTTACGTCAGCCCGTCGCTTTATCCGACCAAACAGGAGACGGGGAAAGTCGTGCCGACGTGGAATTACATCACGGTGCATGCCTGGGGCCATCCGCAAGTGATGGACGACGCCGCATGGCTGCGCACTCAGGTCGACGATCTCACGCGCCACAAGGAAGCGCCGCGCGTAGCGCCCTGGCAGGTCGCCGACGCGCCGGAGCCGTTTGTCGCCGCGCAGCTCAAAGGCATTGTTGGGCTGGAGATCCCGGTCGCGCGCATCGAAGGCAAATGGAAGGTCAGCCAGAACCGCAACGCCGCCGATCGGGCCGGCGTTGCGAGAGGCTTGCGCGGCGAAGGCGATGAGGCCGACGCGATGGCCGCATTGGTCGCCGAGCGGATGAATAGCGCGCTTTAGATTTCAACGCGGGAATTGGGGGCTCACATGGAACGCAAACTCGTCTCGTCCGGCGCCATCTTCGAGGACAAGATCGGCTTCTCGCGCGCGGTGCGCGTCGGCGCGCATATCGCCGTGTCCGGCACCGCGCCGATCGCGCCGGGCGGCGGCGTCGCCTGCCCCGGCGATCTTTATGGCCAGACCTTGCGCTGTCTCGCCATCATCGAGAAAGCCATCAACGACGCCGGCGGCAAGCGCGAGCACATCATCCGCACGCGCGTCTATTTGAAAGAGATGACCAACTGGGAAAACGCCGGCCGCGCCCACGGCGAATTCTTTCGCGACATCCGCCCGGCCTCGACCATGATCCAGATCGTGCAGGCGATCGATCCGGCCTGGCTGGTCGAGATCGAGGCGGATGCGATTGTGGGGTGAACGTCGTCAGCGCGGCAATTTCAGACTGCTCCCCTCCCCCTTGTGGGGAGGGGTTGGGGGTGGGGGTGCATGGCAAGATCGCGAGTTCACTGCGATTACCCCCCTCCCTAACCCACCCCCACAAGGGGGGAGGGAACGAACTGAGTTCGCCGCACGAATTTTCGACAATTCAAATCACGGCGGCGGCTCGGCAAACGCCGCCGCTTTCGCCACCTGCTGCTCGCGAATGAAAATGTAGATGCCCGCAGCGATGATAATGCCGGCGCCGATCAGCATCGGCACGCTCGGAATGTCGCCGAAGAAAATATAGCCGAGCAGGATCGCCCAGAAGATCGTCGAATACTGATACGGCACCACGACCGACGCCTCCGCCAGTTCGAGTGCCTTGTTGATGCAGAGATAGGCGATCATGGCGACAACGCCGAGCAAAGCCAGCAGCGCGCCGTCGAACCAGGTCAGCGCCACCCAGGCGAACGGCGCCAGCACCGCGCCGAACACCAAGGCCGCCACGTTCTGGATCGTCACCAGCACGATGCCGGACGAGCCGCGCACCAGCCGCGTGCACACCATGAAGATCGAGAACGAAAAGCTGCCGGCAATCGCCACCCAGGCCGCCGGCGAGAACGCCCCCGCCGTCGGATTGAGCGCGATCATCACGCCGATGAAGCCGGCGAACACCGCCGCCCAGCGCCGCCAGCCGACCTTCTCGCCGAGCAGGAACGGCGACACCGCCGTCACATAGATCGGACCCGCGAGATAGAACGTCATCACGTCGGCGAGCGACATGTCGGTCAGCGCCCAGTAGAAGCAGGCGACCTCCAAAGTCGCGAACACCGCGCGCAGAAGCTGAAGCCACGGCCTCGGCATATCGCGGAACGGCGCCCAGCCTTCGCGCTTGATGAAAGGCGCCAGCACCACCATGGCCGCGATGCTGCGCACCAGCAGGATCTGCCCGACCGAAAAAGTCGCGACCAGGAATTTTCCCATCGCGTCGTTGAGCGCGAAGAAAAAGATGCCGACCAGCATCAAAGCGATGCCGGCGACGGGGTGGTCATGGCCTGAGGGGCGAGGCGGGGTTGTCATGCGGGAGACGGTATATACGGGCCGTGACGGCTTGGCGAAGGGGTGCCGCAAGCGATCAGAGCCTCGTCCGCCTTGACGTTTGTATTGACAAATGACTATATCATACCTTTATGAACGTCGCCTTCGACGGCTTCGACTGGGACGCCGGCAACCGGCAGAAGTGCCAAAAGCACGGACTGTCGATTGCCGAAATCGAGGCGTTTCTACTGGCCGATCCGCGAACCGCCCCGGACTTGAGACATTCCGCGCGCGAGGAACGGCTTATGGCGGTCGGCCGAGGCAGCCGGGGACGCGCCATTTTTGTGGTCTTTACCGTTCGGGTGCGGGACGGCAAGCACCTCATCCGGCCGCTAATGGCGCGCCACATGCACAAGAAGGAGATCGAAGGCTATGAAGCCGAAGAGTCCTAAATTGAGGAAGGTCCCTCACTTCAAGACCGACGCAGAAGCAGAGGCGTTTCTTGAACAGGACCTTTCTGACTTGGACTTCTCGCAGTTCAAGCCTATGCATTTCGAAATCCGGCCGAAACAGAAGACCGTTAACCTTCGAATTTCGGAGGGCTTGCTGGATGCGGTCCGCGAGAACGCCAAGCGCGAAGGTGTGCCTTACCAGCGCTTCATTCGGCACGTACTCGAACGCGCCGTAACGGAACGTCCTGAACGCAAACGCACAAAGGCCAAGGCCGGATAAATGAAATTCCTCGACGAAGCCAAGGTCTATATCGGGTCCGGCGCGGGCGGCAACGGCTGCATCGCGTTCCGGCGCGAGAAGTTCATCGAGTTCGGCGGCCCTTCCGGCGGCGACGGCGGCAAGGGCGGCGATGTCCTCGTCGAAGCCGTCAACGGCCTCAACACGCTGATCGACTATCGCTACCAGCAGCACTTCATGGCCGAGCGCGGCGAGAACGGCATGGGCAAGGATCGCCATGGCGCCAACGGCAAGGACAAGATCATGAAGGTGCCGGTCGGCACCCAGATCTATGAGGAAGACGGCGAGACCATGATCGCCGACTTCACCGAAGTCGGCCAGCGCATCACCCTGGCGCGGGGCGGCAATGGCGGCTTCGGCAATGCCTATTTCAAGACCTCGACCAATCAGGCGCCGCGCCGCGCCAATCCCGGCCAGCCCGGCGAAGAGCGCACCATCCGTCTGCGGCTCAAGCTGATCGCCGATGCCGGTCTGGTCGGTCTGCCCAATGCCGGCAAGTCGACGTTCCTGGCGCGCGTCACGGCGGCGAAGCCGAAGATCGCCGATTATCCGTTCACGACGTTGCATCCGCAGCTTGGCGTCGTGCGCGTCGACGACCGCGAATTCGTGCTGGCCGATCTGCCCGGCCTGATCGAAGGCGCGCATGAAGGCGTCGGCCTCGGCGACAAATTCCTCGGCCACACCGAACGCTGCCGCGTGCTGCTGCATCTGGTCGACGGCACCGGCGAGGATGCCGGCGCCGACTACAAGACGGTGCGCGCCGAGCTCGATGCCTATGGCAACGGGCTTGAGGACAAGCCCGAGATCGTCGCTCTGTCGAAATCGGATTCGATGTCGCCGGATCAGATCAAGAAGCAACTCGCAAAGCTGAAGAAAGCCTGCAAGCAGACGCCGGTGCTGCTGTCGTCGGCCTCAGGCCACGGCGTCACCGACGTGCTGCGCGAACTGTTCAAGATCATCAACGCCTCCGGCGGCGGCACCGCCGTCAAGACCAGGCAGGAAAAAACCGCCGCCTGGCAGCCGTAAGGTTGGCGTCGTCGCGAATATTTGCTTTTGTCATGGTCTGACGACAGGAGTCCCCCCATGAAAACCCGCGCCGCGGTCGCCTGGAAAGCAGGCGCGCCCCTCACCATCGAGATCATCGACATCGAAGGCCCGAAAGCGGGAGAGGTGCTGATCGAAATCATGGCGACCGGCGTCTGCCACACCGACGCCTACACGTTGTCGGGCGCCGACCCGGAAGGCATCTTCCCCGCGATCCTTGGCCACGAAGGCGCCGGCATCGTCCGCGAGCTCGGCCCCGGCGTGACGTCGCTGAAAGTCGGCGATCACGTCATCCCGCTGTACACGCCGGAATGCCGGCAATGCAAAACCTGCCTGTCGCAGCGCTCCAACCTCTGCACCGCGATCCGCGCAACGCAGGGGAAAGGCGTGATGCCGGACGGCACGTCTCGATTCAGGTGTGACGGCGATCCGGTGTTTCACTATATGGGCTGCTCGACCTTCGCCAATTTCTCGGTGCTGCCCGAGATCGCACTGGCCAAAGTCCGCGAGGACGCGCCGTTCGACAAGATCTGCTACATCGGCTGCGGCGTCACCACCGGCATCGGTGCCGTCATCAACACCGCGAAAGTCTGGCCCGGCGCGAACGTCGCCGTGTTCGGCCTCGGCGGCATCGGGCTCAACGTATTGCAGGCCGCGCGCATGGTCGGCGCCGACAAGATCATCGGCATCGACACCAATCCGTCAAAACGCGCGATGGCCTCGACATTCGGCATGACGCACTTCGTCAACCCCGATGAAGTCGGCCGCGACAAGGTCGTGCAGGCCATCGTCGATCTTACCGGCGGCGGCGCCGACTTCTCGTTCGAATGCATCGGTAATGTCGATGTCATGCGCCAGGCTTTGGAATGCACGCATCGCGGCTGGGGCGAGTCGATCATCATCGGTGTCGCCGCGTCGGGCAAGGAAATCGCCACGCGCCCGTTCCAGCTCGTCACCGGCCGGGTCTGGAAGGGCACCGCCTTCGGCGGCGTGCGCGGCCGCACCGAAGTGCCGAAGATCGTCGACTGGTACATGGACGGCAAGATCAACATCGACGACCTCATCACCCACACCATGCCGCTCGACAAGATCAACGACGCCTTCGACCTGATGCATGAAGGCAAGTCGATCCGCTCGGTGGTGCTATACTAATGGGCACCGTCGCCGGCGCGGTTCTTGGTTAACAAATTGCGCCGGCGGCACCCCGCATTTTATTCAATGCCGTTTCAGTGCGATTAGCGCTGAATTGATTTCGCGCGGCGGACAGCTAGAGATTATTCACTTAATTGCCTACATGCTGAGTCACGTTGCGACCTTCCGCCGCAATGCTCAGCGTCCAAGAAGTCACGATGCGTCAACTCAACATCCTTCACGTCCTCCGCGCTCCGGTCGGCGGTCTGTTCCGCCACGTCCTCGATCTCGTTCAAGGCCAGATCGCGCGCGGGCATAATGTCGGCATCGTTGCCGACAGTCTCACCGGCGATGCCGCGTCCGAACTGGCGCTCGCCCACCTCGTGCCGCTCCTGGCGCTCGGCCTGTCGCGCACGCCGATCAAGCGGCCGTTCGGCCCGCGCGATCTCACCGCCTTCTGGCACGTCAGCCGCCGCCTGCGCGCGACGCGCGCCGACGTGGTGCATGGTCACGGCGCCAAAGGCGGCGCCTTCGCGCGGCTCGCCTTCGCCGGCAAACCCACGGTGCGCGCCTACACGCCGCATGGCGGCAGTCTGCTGCTCGATCATGCCACCCGCACCGGCAAGGCCTATCTCGCGCTCGAGCGCATCCTGATGCCGCGCGGCGATCTCTATCTGTTCGAAAGCGCCTATAGCGCCGCGATCTTCGACGCCAGAATCGGCAAGCCGAAAGGTCTGGTCCGCGTCGTTCACAACGGCGTGCGGCCGAATGAATTCGAGCCGGTCGCGCTGGCGAACGATGCCACCGATCTGGTGTTTCTCGGCGAACTGCGTCCGGTCAAAGGCATCGATGTGCTGATCGACGCCATCGCGCATCTGCGCGACAACGGCGCACATCACGTCACCGCAACAATCGTCGGCGGCGGGCCTCTCGCCGAAGATCTGCTGGCGCAAGCCGAACGCCTCGGCCTGTCGCACGCCATCCGCTTCATGCCGCCAATGCCGGCGCGCGCCGCGATGGCGCTCGGCCGCGTCATGGTCATTCCCTCGCGGGCGGAGTCGCTGCCTTATGTCGTGCTGGAAGCCGGCGCCGCGGGCAAGCCTCTGATCACCACCAATGTCGGCGGCATTCCGGAAATCTACGGGCCGCTGTCCGATGCGTTGGTTCCGGCCGGCGACGTGCCGCAACTGTCCAGCGCCATCGCCCGGGCCATGAGCGAACCGGAAGCGATGATCGGCGCCGCGCGCGCGTTGCGCACGCGGGTCGAGCGTTCGTTCTCCTGCGACGCCATGGTCGATGGCGTTCTCGCCGGCTATGAACAGGCGCTGGCGCGATTGCCCGCGCATTCGCGCCCGGCATTAGCACACGCTTAAGCCTCGCCGCTGTTCCGCAACGGGAACTGCGGCGGAGCCATGGCGCGCGCGCCGCAATTCCGGCTACAAGCCTTCTAAAATACGTCGGCTTTGCACAGCACAAACGTCATTCGCGAAGGGGGTCTCTCCTTTCTTTTTTCGATTGCCGCGGCCTGGCGCCTTTGAGCGCGACCGCGCCATTTAAGGGGACAACAACATGCGGCAGCTCTTTCTGCCTGCCTGTGTGTGTCTGGGAGTGACATGGTCGGGCGCGACCAATCCCGATGCGCGCTTTACGCTCGACGAATTCACCGGCAAAAGTCTCGGACATTCCAACGCCGCCCATGCGGCGACAGCCGAAACCACCGGCAGCGGCCATCGCGAAACGCTGGGCGAAGGACGCGAGCAGCGTCCCTCGGCCGACATCAAAATTCGCGATCAAACCGAGACGGCGACCGTTGCCGTTGAACCCTCGCCTGCTCAGGCCGCATCGCTTGCGTCAGACGATATTCTTTCAAAACTCGACATCGAATTTCCGGTGCCGTCCGGCGTCGTCGTCAACAACGGCATTCCCATCGGCATTCCGTTGCCGCCGATCGCCAAGCCGGTGGTCATGCGTTCGACTGAGGAAATATGCGACACGCTGACCAAGTCGGCGCAGATCAACGATCTGCCGGCGCCGTTCTTCATCCGTCTGCTGTTTCAGGAAAGCCGCTTCAATCCCAGCGTCGTCAGTTCCGCCGGCGCGCAGGGCATCGCGCAGTTCATGCCCAACACCGCCATCGGCATGGGCCTCGATAATCCGTTCGATCCGGCGCAGGCGATCCCCGCTTCGGCGCGGCTTCTCAACACGCTGGTGCGCCAGTTCGGCAATCTCGGCCTGGCCGCCGCCGCCTACAACGCCGGCCCGAAACGCATTCAGGACTGGCTCGGCTCGAAGGGCAAAGGAAAATTGCCCGAAGAAACGCAAGGCTACGTCAAGATCATCACCGGCAAGACGGTCGAGAACTGGACCGCCGCGAAGGCGCGTCATCCAGGGGAGAAGCTGCCGCGCCGCGCGCCGTGTCAGGAATCCGCCGGCCTCCTGGCCTGGAACGGCCCGGACGCGGTGCCGTTACCGATGCCGTCGCCTTTGCGCGCCGCGCTGGAGACGCAGCAAGACAAGCCGACCGCCGCCGCGGTACGTTCGGACATGATGCATGCCGACCGCGCCGAACGGGAAGCCGCCGCCGCGAAGAGCGTGCTCAAACCCGCGCCGAAGGCCACACACAAAGGCGAGAAGATCGCGCAGCGTTAGACGATCGCGCGGCGTTGCGGCGCTTTAGTCCTGCGGTTCATCGATCCAGTTGCGCCGCAATTCGTAGCGCCGCTCCGGCGCTTCCATCACCACGATGCCGCGCCGAGTGTCGTCATCGTAGAAGCTCGGCGGCGGCGGCAGGCGCCGTACCGCGCGCTCGGCGCCGCGCAAGGCGTCGTCGTAACTGCGGCGCGGCGCGGCGATGCGCGGTTCGAGTTGCGGTCGCAGTTGCGGCTGCGATTGAACCGGCGGCTGCGCGGCAATCTGCGCATTGCCGTCGGGCGCGCCCTCGCAAAGGCGGCGCGGCCCTTCAAACGGCTGATAGCTGCAATCGGATTCGCGGAACGACCGAAAGGTGGCGGCGCAAGCCGCGACGTTGCACGCATTCGCCCCAGGCCCTGCGGCCACCCCAGGCCCTGCCGCGGTCGGCGTTGCCGAAGCAACCGCTGGCGGCGCAGCGGACATTGGTGATGCCGTTTGTCCGGTTGCGCTCGTACTCGTAGTCGCAGGCGGGCTTGCTGTGGGACCGGCGCTCGCCGTGCCCGTCGTCGTCGCCACCGGTTTCACCGGGTGAATGACGGGCGTGTCCTTGATGGGCAGTTCCTTGCCCGGATTGGCCGGATAGACCGGCGTCAGCTTGCCGTCCGGGTCGCCGAGATCGGCGGCGGTCGTCCGCGTGATGGGGATCTGACGCACCGCGCCGCTCGAGGCTGGCGGCCCATTAGCCTCCACTTTGACCGTAGGCGCAGTCGCCCGGTCAATGGCCAAGGTCGCGCCGGCTGCGACCACCGCCGCCATGGCCACATAGGCCGGCAGCCGGTAGTCGGAAAATCGAAAGTTAGAAAAGCGCATAGTGCCGGTCCCCTTTGTGACCCGATGGGGAGTAACGCGGCGGCAGAGCCGCTAGTTCCAGCGGCTTATTTGGTGCAGGCCCGGCGCGGCCCTTCCGCCGGCTGGAATGTGCAATCGGCGGCGCTGAACGACCGCGGATAGCTCTGCGAACAAGCGGCGATGTTGCAGGCCTGGGCGCGCGCCTCGGGCGCGGACGAGGCCGCCGCCGTCGTCTCGGCGGTGGGCGGCGAGCCTTTGGTGCAGAGCCGGCGCGGCCCGTCGAGCGGTTGATAGGTGCAGTCCTCGGCGGTGAATGACCGGTAGGCCGCCGTGCAGGCATCGACGTCGCAGCGCGGCGCCGCGGGTGGCGGCGCAGCGGCCGAACTGCCCGGCTCGGCAGCGACAATGGCGGCGGGCTGCTGATCGAGTGCGCCCGGAACCGCAGGCGCGGCCACCGCCGGGTTTGCCGGAGGGGCTGGCGTGGCCGCTACTGGCGCAACCGCCGTCGGCTCTGCTTTTGGTTCAATTTTCGGCTCGACCTTGACCACCGTCGGCGGTGGCGGCGGCGGCAAGGCCGCCCGCAATTCATGTTTGCTCGCCGGCATCGGCGACATCGGCGCCGCGACGAAATCGACGCCGACCAGTACGCTGACGGCCACGACCAAGGCGACGCAGATATAGACGATGACGTTCATTGCTCGCCCGGCCACTTCAATAAAGCGGCGTCCGACGCCCCGGTCAGATGCCAAAGCAGGAATATAAGGGCGCCCGGCGTCTCTTGAAATAGGCGATTGCCAGAGAAAAACAGCTGGCTGGCCGTGCCGCCATGACGGCTCTGTTAGGCCGTGCTACATCCCGCGCGCCATTAACATCTGTTCTGAACGCCTTGCCGGAAACCAAGTCTAGAGTCCCCATGTCGAAAGCCCCTGCCCTCACCGCGTTCCGCCGCATCGTCATCAAGGTCGGCTCCTCGCTGCTGGTCGACCATGAGGCAGGCAGCCTCAAGCGCGCGTGGCTGGCCTCGCTCGCCGACGACATTGCCCTGCTGCACAACGACAAGTTCGATGCCGGCCCGGCG
This sequence comes from Pseudolabrys sp., assembly GCA_030651965.1. Lineage (GTDB taxonomy): Bacteria > Pseudomonadota > Alphaproteobacteria > Rhizobiales > Xanthobacteraceae > Pseudolabrys. Next base: position 15,366 of record JAUSBQ010000145.1, read on the forward strand.
AAAGGGCCGGCCCGGTTCCGCGACCTCCTGGTGGTGTCGTCCGGCGCCATCGCGCTGGCGCGCGCGACGCTCAAGCTGCCGCGCGGCGCGCTCAAGCTCGAGGAAGCGCAGGCCGCCGCCGCCATCGGCCAGATCGCGCTCGCCCGCTCCTGGTCGGAGAGTTTAAGCGCGCACGGCATCGCCGCCGGCCAGGTGCTGCTCACTTTGGGCGACACCGAGGAGCGCCGCCGTTATCTCAACGCCCGCTCGACCGTCGACAAGCTTCTCGAATGGCACACGGTGCCGGTGATCAACGAGAACGACACCGTCGCCACCAGCGAAATCCGTTACGGCGACAATGACCGCCTCGCGGCGCGCGTCGCCACCATGATGAGCGCCGATCTGCTGGTGCTGCTATCCGACATTGACGGCCTTTACGATAGACCGCCGACTCCAGGCAGCAACGCGCAGCTCGTGCCGGTCGTGGCCCGCATCACCCCGGAGATCGAAGCGATGGCCGGCGCGTCGGGCTCCGAATTGTCGCGCGGCGGCATGGTCACCAAGATCGAAGCCGGCAAGATCGCCACCACCGCCGGCACCCATATGGTGATCGCGTCGGGCCGCGTGATGCATCCGTTGCGCGCCATCATCGATGGCGGGCCCTGCACCTGGTTCCTGACGCCGGCCAATCCTGTCACCGCGCGCAAGAAATGGATCGCCGGTTCGTTGGAGCCGCGCGGCGTTCTGCTCGTCGATGCCGGCGCGGTGCGCGCCTTGCAGCTGGGAAAAAGTCTGTTGCCGGCCGGCGTCATCAAAGTCGAAGGCGCGTTCAGCCGCGGCGACGCGGTGGTCGTGCGCGGGCCGGACGGCGCCGAAGTCGGCCGCGGCCTGATTGCTTATGACGCCGAGGATGCCGAGAAGATCAAGGGGCGCTCGTCCGCCGACGTGATGTTGATCCTCGGCTATACCGGCCGCACCGAGATGATCCATCGCGACGATCTGGTGATGGCGGGCGCTTGACGGCGCGACGGAACCTAGTCGCCGGTCGGACGTTGTCTCCCCGAATACGCGACGGCGAACACACCATCTTCTGACGCGGCGACAGACGCGAAGGCCCTAATCTCCAAGACCAAGCTTCCAAGACAAGCTTCCAAGACCCAGTTCCAAGTTCTGACCAAACTTGAAGTTTCGAAAAGGCGATTGAACGATCGCCCGTTAACCCCAGCCCCCGGAGGCTGGGGTTTCCGTTTGTGCGCATGGTGCGCCCGATCAGTTTCCGCGCTTGGTCTTGGCGCGCAACCGGCGCGGCAAAGCCGCCGGCCGCTTCGGCAGTCGCAACTTGGTGCCGTCCGGGAATTCGATGAACCGGCTCAGCGTGCCGCCGGGACGCCCTTCGATGACGAATTTGGTCCCCACCGGAAACCGCGACGGCAGCCTGTTCGCACTGTAGGCCATGACAACCTCCACTGGCGAGACCCGGAACCTGTCGGAACCGGCTATACGCCTCCGCAATCGCCACCCTGACCAGACAATGTGTAAGCAGCATTGATGGTTGCCGGGTCCGGGGGGTTATCCACGCTATCCCCAGGGACCCACAGGCCGAGGCGCCCTTTTTGGGCATTCCGGGCCGGTTCGGGACCATCTCGCCGCGCGAATACCGGTGTGGTAGGAAAACCACCCTGTTGGCGGTTTTCACGGACTTCTTTCGACAATGACGACGCCTTTAAAAAGCATCGAGGGAACCGGTGATCTGGCCGCGATGATGGCCGGCATTGGCCGCGCCGCGCGCGCCGCCGCGCGCCTGCTCGCGCTGGCGCCGGCTGCGCAGAAGGACAAGGCGCTGGCCGCCATGGCCAAAGCGATCCGCGCGCACCAGGCCGCCATCCTCGCGGCCAATGCCGAGGATATCGCGGAGGCGAAAGCGCATGGCAAATCAACCAACATGACCGGCGCCTTCCTCGACCGCCTCAAGTTAGATGCCGCCAAGATCGACGGCATCGCCTCAGGCATCGAGACCGTCGCGGCCCTGGGCGACCCCGTAGGCGCCATCACCGAATCCTGGACCCGCCCGAACGGCATGACCATCGAGCGCGTGCGCGTGCCGCTCGGCGTCATCGGCATCGTCTATGAGAGCCGCCCCAACGTCACCGCGGACGCCGGCGCTTTGTGCCTCAAGTCCGGCAATGCCGCGATCCTGCGCGGCGGCTCCGACTCGACGCATTCGAGCCGCGCCATCTACGCCGCCTTGGTCGAAGGCCTGCGCGACGCCGGCCTGCCCGAAGCCGCGATCCAGCTCGTGCCGACGCGCGACCGCGCCGCCGTCGGCCATATGCTCGCCGGCCTCGACGGCAATATCGATGTCATCGTGCCGCGCGGCGGCAAGAGCCTGGTCGCGCGCGTGCAGCTTGAGGCGCGCGTGCCGGTCTTCGCCCATCTCGACGGCAATGTGCATGTCTACATCGACAAGGCGGCCGATCTCGCAATGGCCAAGACCATCGTCCTCAACGCCAAGATGCGCCGCACCGGCGTCTGCGGCGCCGCCGAAACTTTGCTGGTCGATCGCGCCGCGGCCGCGACGCATCTCAAGCCTCTGGTCGAGATGCTGATCGAGGCCGGCTGCGAAATCCGCGGCGACAACGACGTGCAAGCGATCGACAGCCGCGTGAAGCCCGTCAGCGAAGACGACTGGCGCACCGAATATCTCGACGCCATCATCGCCGTCGGCCTGGTCGACGGCGTCGACGCGGCGATTGCCCATATCGAGACTTACGGCTCGCACCACACCGACGCCATCGTCACCGCCGACAAAGCCGCCGCCGAGAAATTCTTGGCGCAAGTAGACTCGGCCATCGTGCTGCACAATGCCTCGACGCAATTCGCCGACGGCGGCGAATTCGGCTTCGGCGCCGAGATCGGTATCGCCACCGGCCGGCTGCACGCGCGCGGCCCGGTTGGCGTCGAGCAACTCACCACTTTCAAATACCGCATTCGCGGGAACGGTCAGACAAGACCGTGATTGAGCCGCAGATCGCCCGCCAGAAACTCGCCGACACCGAACGGATCATCCCGCCGCACGCGCCGGGCATGCGCATCGGCCTGTTCGGCGGCACCTTCGATCCGCCGCATCAGGCGCATCTCGACGCCACGCTGCTGGCGATGAAGCGGCTCAAGCTCGACCGCGTCTGGTGGCTGGTCACGCCCGGCAATCCGCTGAAGAACACCAGCGGTCTC
>JAUSBQ010000146.1 GCA_030651965.1 Pseudolabrys sp.
GATCGCCGACGAGCATCGCCTCGCCCGCGTCACGCGAGAGGGCGAACTGGTGCTGCAACGCGAGCAGCCGATGCTCAAAGTGGGCCGCGCTTCGGTGCCGCTGCCGCCCGGCGCATTCCTGCAAGCCACCGCCGAAGGCGAAGCCACATTGGCGCGGCTGGTGAGCGGCCATATCGGCGACAGCAAGAAGATCAAGCGCGTCGCCGATCTGTTTTCCGGCGTCGGCACATTCGCGCTGCGGCTGGCGGAAACAGCCCGCGTCACCGCGATCGACACCGAAGCCGCGGCGATCAGGTCGCTGGAGCGCGCGGTCGCCATGACGTCCGGCTTGAAAGCGGTGGAGACGCAGACGCGCGATCTGTTCCGCAGCCCGCTGATGGCGATCGAATTGAAGAACTATGACGCCGTCGTTTTCGATCCGCCGCGCCAGGGCGCCGAAGCGCAGGCCCGCGAACTGGCGTTGAGCAAGGTGCCGGTAGTGGTCGCGGTGTCGTGCGAGGCGACGACCTTCGCGCGCGATGCCCGCATCCTGATGAATGGCGGCTACAAACTGGTCACGGTCACGCCGGTCGATCAGTTCCGCTATTCGCACCACGTCGAACTGGTGGCGAAGTTTACGCGCTGATCACCTAAAATCCATGCCGTCGCCCCAACGCTCGCGCCACACTTTCTCGCCGATGGTGCAGGAGATGCGTGGCTTGTCGGCGCTGGCCGGAATGACTTTCGCCTCCGGCTCGCGACCGGCAATCTCGAGGACGAGTTTGGTTTTTGTCGCCTTGATGAATTCCGAGCGTTCGCGGATCGGGATCACGAAGGCGCCGGTGCCGCCGATGACGCAGTCTTCGTAATAGACGTCGAGCGGCTCGGCATCGATATAACCGGAAATATTGCGCTTGAGCATGATCGGCAGGCCGTTGATGGTGATGCCCATGGCGATGGTCTCGTCGCGCGTGATGGCCACCAGCGGGCCGGCATTATTGGCGCCGTCTCCCGATACATCGATGACGCGGCGCAAGCCGCGATAGCCGCTGTTCTCGAACAGCGCCCTGCCGAATTGTATCGCGCCGGAAATCGACGTTCGCGTGGCGCGCCGGATCGGCGCACGCGCGATCTCGGCGGCGACCGCGTCGGCGGATTCCGGGCCGTCGATGACCCGCCACGGCACGATGACCTGCTGATTGCTGGCGCCCGCCCATTCGAAATAGGTGACGGCGATCTTGCCGTTGCCGCCTTCACGCAGGGCCGACAGGAACTCGCGCGAGGTGAGCCCCTGGATATAGCCTTCGCGTTGCAGCGCCTGCTCTTCCGGGTCCATCGAATAGGAAATGTCGACGGCGAGCACGAGTTCGACATCGACCGGCACGGCGTTTGGCGACCGATCGGCAAAACGCGCATGCGGCGCGGCCAAAGCGGCAAGGGCAAATGCCGCGGCCGCGACACCGCCAGCGATGGCACCGTAAAGACGAAACCGCCTCATGCCAGTCCCCTTGCCCGCTCCTTGCCGTTATCCCGCGCAAGACGGCAATGCTGGCACGAAGCGCGGCCGGAAAAAAGGCCACCCCGCGCCGGCGGGGATAACGTCAGCTTTCGAGCGCGTCGGTACCGGCGATCTCGATGCCGAAGCCGGCCAGGCCGACATAGGTGCGATGGCTCGAGGTTTGCAGCCGGATCGAGGAAAGGCCGAGATCCTTCAATATCTGGGCGCCGAGGCCGACGTCGCGCCATTGCTGCGAGCGCGCGGCGTCGGTGCCGGTGTCGCCGTCATGGGGGATGGCCGCGACCGGCACGCCGGCCGTGCCGTCGCGCAGGTAGACGATGACGCCCCGGCCTTCGGCCTTGAAACGCGCCAGCGACGCGCGAATCGCCTTGGCGCCACCGAATACGTCGCCGATCACGTCGGCGCGATGCAGCCGCGCCGGCACGTTGCGCCCATCGCCGATATCGCCATAGACGAAAGCCATGTGATGCACCTGGTCGAACGGCGTCACATACGCATAACCCTTGAGCGTGCCGATCTCGGACGCCGCCGGGAATTCGCCGACGCGCTCGACCAGCTTCTCGCGGCTCTGGCGATAGGCGATCAGTTCGGCGATCGATATCTGCACGAGCTTGTGGGCTTGCGCGAAGGCGGCGACGTCGGGACCGCGCATCACGGTGCCGTCGTCCTTCATCATCTCGGACAGCACGCCGACCGGCGGCAGATTGGCGAGCTTGCAAAGGTCGATACAGGCTTCGGTATGGCCCGAGCGCATCAGCACGCCGCCCTGGCGCGCGACCAGCGGAAACACATGACCGGGCCGCACGAAATCGGAGGCGCCGCTGTTGTCGTTGGCGAGCGCGCGCACGGTGTTGGTGCGTTCCTCGGCCGAGATGCCGGTGGTCAGGCCGTGCTTGACGTCGACGGTGACGGTGAACGCGGTGCCGAGCGGCGCGTCGTTCTTTGCCACCATCGGGTCGAGATGCAGACGCGTGGCGTGCTCGGCGGCGAGCGGCGCGCAGACGATGCCGGACGTGTGGCGGATGATGAAAGCCATCTTCTCCGGCGTGCAGAGCGACGCCGCGACGAAGAGATCGCCTTCGTTCTCGCGGTCGTCGTCGTCGGTGACGACCACGATCTCGCCTTTGGCAAAAGCCTTGATCGCCGCTTCGACTTTGGTGTGGGAATTGGGCACTCGTTATTACCTCTTAAGCGTTTGACGCGGCATCAAGCGGGCTTCGTGAACGGCCACGCGACGCCTTCGCCGACCTGACCGCGATGCATCAGATAGTGATCGGCGAGCACCGCCGCCACCATGGCCTCGCCGATCGGCACCGCGCGAATGCCGACGCACGGATCGTGGCGGCCCTTGGTCATGATGTCGGTGTTATTGCCGTAACGGTCGACGGTCTTGCGCGGCGTCAGGATCGACGAGGTTGGCTTGACCGCGAAGCGGGCGATGATCGCCTGCCCGGTCGAGATGCCGCCGAGAATGCCGCCGGCGTGGTTCGACAGGAACACCGGTTTGCCGTCATTGCCCATACGCATCTCGTCGGCATTGTCCTCGCC
>JAUSBQ010000153.1 GCA_030651965.1 Pseudolabrys sp.
TCGACAAGATTCTCACCGTGCCCAAAGCCAAGCTCGGCTACCGCATTGGACAACTCAGCGACATCGACCTCGCACGTCTCAATCAGGCGCTGGCGATGTTTGTCGGGCTGGTCGGGTAGGGCGTCGCACGGCCCCGCAGGAAGGGGCGAAGATGGTGGGGCGATCAGGCAAGACGCGCGACGGAAGCGCCGCCGAACATCGCTGGTCAAGCGCTAAACCGAGCCGTCAGTGTTGCACAACAAATATTCGGCACGGACGACTCTCATCTCGTTGCCTGCGCACACCGACCTCATCCGTTGCGAATCACCCCGCCCGGTGACATGTTCCTCAGTCGAACAAACAGAGAACGACCAATGTCGGAACTGGCCGGTGTCCTGATTGCGATCGTCTCCAGCAGTCTCGGCGGCACCGCGGCGGCGGTGACGCGCTATCTGGTGGGCAATGCCGATCCGATCACGCTCGCGATTCTGCGCTGGGGCATCGGCTTTGCCGTGCTGCTCCCGGTCACCCTATTGATGCGGGCGAAATGGCCGCCGCGAGCGGACTTGCCGGCGGTCGCCGCGCTAGGATTGTGCTTCTTCGGCTTGTTCTTTGTATTCTACAATATCGCGGTTGGTTATACGACCGCAGCGCGCGCCAGTCTCGCGCTCTCGACGCTACCGTTGCAAACCATGGTGGTCGGCGCGCTGCTCGGCATCGAGCCGCTGACCCTCCGCAAATCAATCGGCGTCGGCATTGCGGTGCTTGGTGTCTTCGCAGCATTGGCCTCCGGTCTCGCGGCGGCGCCTGTCGGTGCTTGGCGCGGCGAACTGATCATGACCGGCGCCGTGCTATGCATGGCTTTTTACAATGTCTGGTCGCGGCCCTTCATGCAGCGCTCAAGCGCACTCGGATTTTTGACCGTCGGCATGGGGGCGGGCGCCACGGCGCTTATTCTGGTCGGCGTGTTGACCGGACGTGTCGCTGCGCTCGCAAGCTTCGGCGTGCCGCAATGGATCGCCGGCGTTTACCTCGGCGTTGGCGGCGGCGCGCTCGCTTTCGTCCTCTGGGTGCTGGCGCTGCAACGCACGACGCCGACCCGCGTCGCCGTTACCATGACTGTGAACCCGATTGCCGCCGGGCTGCTCGCCACCGTTCTGGTGAACGAGCCGATCACGCTTAATCTGGTGCTCGGGCTGGTCGCGGTGTTCGCCGGAATCTGGATCGCGACCACGCATAGCAAGTAGCCGGATGCGCGAAGCCCCCGGCATGCCTTAGGCTTTCACCCAACCGCCCCGCCACCATATACTGCTGCCATGACACGTCCCCGAATTGGAATTGCACTCGGCAGCGGATCGGCACGCGGCTGGTCCCATATCGGCGTCATCGAAGCGCTGCATGAGGCGGGCATCGAACCTGACATTGTCTGCGGCTCTTCGTTCGGCTCGGTCGTCGGCGCGGCCTATGTCACCGATCAGCTCGCGGCCCTCAAGACATTCGCTGAGGCGCTGACCTGGCGGGAGATCGTCGGCCTGCTCGATGTCGGCTTTTCCGGCGGCGGCTTGATCAACGGCCGGTCAATCGTCGAACTTCTTCGCACGCTGAAAATCGATACGCCGATCGAGACATGCGCCAAACCATTCGCGGCAGTCGCCACCGACCTTGAGACCGGCCGCGAAATCTGGCTGCGCAAGGGACCGATCAATGAGGCCGTCCGCGCCTCGATCGCACTGCCCGGAATATTGAGTCCGGCCCGCAACGGCGACCGTTGGCTCGTCGATGGCGGCCTGGTCAATCCGGTGCCGGTATCGGTTTGCCGTGCGCTGGGCGCCGACGTCGTGATCGCGGTCGACCTCAACGGCGATCTCATGGGACGGCGGTTCAAAACCGATAGCGCCAAACTTCCCACCGGCGGCTTCACCGCGCCGCCGCCGGAATTCGTGCGCCGCCTGATCGATCAGATTCCCGCCGGCATAAGAAACGAAGTCGCGGAGATTGCTCCCAAGCTGCTGGAGTCGGCGCCGACTCGCCCAGGCTATTTCGATGTCCTCGCCAATTCGATCAACATCATGCAGGACCAGATCACACGCTCGCGGCTGGCCGGCGAACCGCCGCATGTCATGCTGGTTCCCCGGCTTGCCGATTTCGGCCTGATGGAATTTCATCGGGCATCCGAAGCCATCGCTGAAGGCCGAGCCTGCGTCGAACAGGCCATGCCGGCGCTGCGCCGCTATATCCAGGCAAGCGCAACTCAGCCGAATGAGTCTGGAGACCGGCCGGTCGGACCGCAGGACGGATTGTCATCACCGCAATAGGTGCGCGGAACATATTCACCGTGCCAAACGTTTCACTAAAGCCCCGTCCGCGTTAGTGTTCACGAATGGCCTCATCCCCCAACACCAGCCACCTCAATCGCCTCGCTTCGGCGACGTCGCCATATCTGCTCCAGCACAAGCACAATCCCGTCGACTGGTGGCAATGGGGGCCGGAGGCACTGGCCGAGGCGAAGCGCACCAACCGGCCGATCATGCTGTCGGTCGGCTACGCCGCCTGCCACTGGTGCCATGTGATGGCGCATGAGTCGTTCGAGGACGAAGCCACCGCCGCGGTGATGAACGAGCTGTTCGTCAATATCAAAGTCGACCGCGAAGAGCGTCCGGACATCGACCAGATCTACATGAACGCGCTGCATCTCCTGGGCGAGCAGGGCGGCTGGCCGCTGACCATGTTTCTGACGCCTTCGGCCGAGCCGGTGTGGGGCGGCACGTATTTTCCCAAGGAATCGAAATTCGGCCGGCCGGCCTTCACCGATATCCTGCGCGAAGTGTCGCGGCTGTTCCGCGAGGAGCCGAACAAAATCGAGCAGAACCGCGCGGCGCTGCTGGCGCGGCTGGCCGACAAAGCGCGGCCGGAAGGCAAGGTCACGATCGGGCTGAAAGAGCTCGACGCCGCCGCCAAGCAGCTCGGCAATGCGTTTGACGCGACGCATGGCGGCTTGCGCGGCGCGCCGAAGTTTCCCCAGCCGGCGATACTCGAAATGCTGTGGCGGGCGGGCTTGCGCACCGGCGACGTGCGCTTTTTCGAGACCGTCGAGCACACCTTGGAACGCATGAGCGAAGGCGGCATCTACGACCATCTCGGCGGCGGCTTCTCGCGCTATTCGGTCGATGAAAAGTGGCTGGTGCCGCATTTCGAGAAGATGCTGTACGACAACGCGCAATTGCTCGAGCTGCTGGCGCTGGCTTACCAGCGGAACCGCAATCCGTTGTTCGCCACGCGCGCGCGCGAAACCGTCGAATGGCTGAAGCGCGAGATGACGACGCCGGAGGGCGCTTTCTCGGCGTCGCTCGATGCCGACTCGGAAGGCGAGGAGGGCAAGTTCTATGTCTGGTCGAAGAACGAGATCATCGAGCTGATCGGGCCGGAAGCCGGCGGCTTCTTCATGCGGCATTACGACGTCAGCGATGAAGGCAATTTCGAAGGCCACAATATTCTCAACCGCTCGAAGCGCCCCCACCCTAACCCTCCCCCGCATAGCTCGCCGGACGGCGAGCGTCCGCTCGCCTATGCGGGGGAGGGAAGGGAGGGGGACGCCGACGAGGCGCGGCTGAAGGCGCTGCGCGACATCCTGCTCGATGCGCGTTCGGCCCGCGTGCGGCCGGGCCTGGATGACAAGGTGCTGGCCGACTGGAACGGCCTGACGATCGCGGCTTTGGTGAATGCCGGGATCATTCTCGACGAGCCGTCATGGCTCGACATGGCCAGACGCGCGTTCGATTTCATCGCCGGGTCGATGACCAAGGGGGACCGCCAAAATAATAGACTTGGTCATTCGTGGCGCGCCGGGCATTTGCTGTTTCCAGGGCTGGCGTCGGACTTCGCCGCGATGATCCGTGCCGATTTGGCTCTGTTCGAGGCGACCGCTGAGCGGCGCTTTCTCGACCAGGCGGTGGCGTGGCAGCGCGCGCTCGATGCGCATTATGCCGATGCCGAGACCGGCGGCTACTACTGGTCAGCGGATGACGCCACTGACCTTTTGCTGCGGCCGCATTCCACCACCGACGACGCCACGCCCAATCCGAACGCGGTGGCGGCGCAGAACCTGGTGCGATTAGCCGTGCTGACCGGCGACGACACATGGCGCGCGCAGGCCGACCGGCTGGTGGAAAACATCCTGGCCATGGCGGGGAAAAATCTGTTCGGCCATGTCGCGCTCTTGAATGCGCTCGATCTGCGGCTGCGCGGCGCCGAGATTGTCTGCACCGGACCCGACGCCGAACGGTTCGCGCACGCGGCCTTGAAGCTGCCGTTTGTCGACCGCATCGTGTTGCGCGCGGCCGCGGCCGTGGATCTGCCGGCGTCGCATCCGGCGCAGGACAAGCTCAAGTCGGTGACGGGAAGCGCGGCTTTCGTCTGCGTCGGCGAGCGATGTTCGCTGCCCGTCAACGAGCCCGAAAAGGTTGCAGACGCGGTCGCGGCGATGCGCGCCTAGCCGGCCCGCTTTAGCGCGACGCCGTCTTTCGCCAGCCAGCGGCTCCACGGCGCCGGCGCGATCAGGCCCTTGCTGACCTGCACTGGCCAGATCGCATTGTGCTCATCCATGCGGCCGATGACCGACGGCTTGTGCAGATGCTGGTTCTCCGCATCGAGCCGCACGTCGAAGCCGGACGGCGCGCGAATGCTGCGGCCGGCGAGCGCGCGTCGCACCGCGCGCGGCTCAATCGTGCCGGCAGCAGTGACGCTCTGCGCCCAGAGCTGAAAACCGATCCAGCTTGCTTCCATCGGATCGTTGGTGATGGCGTTCGGATCGCCGGTGAAGGCGCGCCATTCGTCGACAAAGGCGCGGTTGTCCGGCGTGTCGAGGCTTTGCAGATAATTCCACGACACCATGTGGCCGACGAGATTGCGCTCGGCCAAAGCCGGCATCTCGGCTTCGCCGAGCGACAGGCTCATCACCGGCAGGATGTCGGCGTCTAAGCCCTGGCGGGCTCGCTCGCGGAAGAAATGCACGTTCGAATCGCCGCTCAAAGTGGCGATGATGGCGCCGCCACGGCCGGCGAACTTGCGGATGTGCTGGACGGTGTCGGCGAAGGTCTTCTCGCCGAACGGTACATAGAGCTCATCGGCCGCATCGGCGCCGATGCCATGCGACAACAGATAATTGCGGATGATGGCGTTGGTGGTGCGCGGATAGACGTAGTCGGTGCCGAGCAGGAAGAAACGGCGGCGGCCTAAGCCCAGCAGATGGTCGACCGCTGGCAGCGCCTGCTGCTGCGGCGTGGCGCCGGTATAGATGACATGCGGCGACTGCTCCTCGCCTTCGTACTGGCTGGGATAGAACAGCAGGCCGTTGTATTTCGCCAGCACCGGCAACACCTGCTTGCGCGACGCGGACGTCCAGCAGCCGAAGATCGCCGCCACCTGGTGATCGCGCAGCAACGCCTCGGCCTGCGCCGCATAGGCGCCGGTGTCGGAGCGCGGGTCCATGATCGCCGCTTCGACCGGACGGCCGAGCAGGCCGCCCGATTCGTTCAACTTCTCGATCAGCATGACGAGGATCTGCTGCAACGGCCGTTCGCTGCCGGTCAGCGTGCCGGACAGCGAATGCAGGATGCCGACCTTGATCGAGCCGTGGTCCAGGTCGGCGAAATAGCGGCTGACCGACGAGGTCAAGGATTGCGCGCGGGCGATCAGATCGTCGGCGGTTTCCAGCACCGCGTCGCCGGCCTGCGCCACGTCGGTGACGACGGCGCGGATGCCGGGCAGGGCTTCGCCCACCGTATAGGCGACCTTGTTGGCCTCGGTGCCGATGCGGTCGAGCTTGACGATCTGCTGTTCCATCAGCCGGGTGACGTTCTCGTTGACGTGGCTCATCGCGGCGACGCTTTTGTCGACCGCCAGAATAGCCTCGGCGGCTTCCTTGACGGCGTCCTGGATGCCGTGGATCTGCGCCGAGACTTCCTTGGTCGCGGTCTCGGTGCGGCGCGACAGTTCTTTCACTTCCGCGGCGACCACGGCAAAGCCACGGCCGGCTTCGCCGGCGCGCGCGGCCTCGATGGTGGCGTTGAGCGCCAGCAGCGAAGTCTGCCCGGCGATCGCCTGAATGAGCTTGATGACCTGCTCGATGCGGGAAGCCGCCTCGCCGAGATTGCGCATGGTCTCGTCGGCGCGGGCGAGCTCGGTGACGGTACGGCCGGTGGCGGCGCGCGCTTCGTCGACCTGGCGGCCGGAATCGACGGCGAGCGCCTGTACATCGCGCGCCGCGGCGGCGACATCGGCGACATCGGTCGCCGCCTGCGCCGCGGCGTCGGCAGAGGTCATTACCTGCTGCGCCATCTGCCGATTGGTCTGCGCCAGTTCGGCGGCGGTGCCGCGAATGCGTTCGCCGGCATTGGTGAAGGCATTGACGACATCGTCGATGCCGCGCCGGAAATTGCCGGTGAAGAAGTGCCGCCCGGCATGGTGCAGCCGCGCCTCGGTCTCGCGGCGGCTCTGGTCCACGGCCAGGGTGTCGGCTTCGATCAAAGCGGCGCGGATTTTCCCGGCGGTGTCGCTGAAATTGCCGATTGCGCCGTCGCCCAGCAGTTTCGGCAGGCTGGTGTAGCGGTCGCCGCCGGCAATCTTGCTGATCGAGGCAATGATGCTGGCGAGCCTGCCTTCGGCGAAACATCCGACCGCGATCGCGCCGATAATGGCGATCCCCAGCGCCACGGGAATCGAGCGCGAGATTTCGATGGCTGCGATGACGGCACCGCCGACAAAGAAAACCGGCACCGCGATCCACAGCGCTGGACGCGGCATTCGAAGGCGATGATTGGCGGGCATTTCAAACTCGGCGAGGGAAACTATCTGCGGCCAAAGTCGCCCGATTTTGGTTTCCAATTCCTTTCGCAGATGCGAAAAGACCGCATGAAATAAGGGCAAACGCGCACAAAGATTGGGCGGCACGCGAAACTTTATTCTCCGGCGGTGCCAGGCCTGCCCCTGATCGTCTTCCAGTCCATCGCCGCAATTTCGGCTTTGATCCAGCGTCGAAAGCCTTCGGCAGCCTGAGTCAGCTTGCGGCCCTTCGGCCAGACCAGATGATATGCGCGGCCGGACGGCAATGAGAGTCTAACAGGGATGATCAAACGTCCTGTGCGCAGATCGTCGTAGGCGAGGAGATCGTGCGCAAGCAGAACACCGGCGCCTTCGCCCGCGGCATCAAGCGCATGGTCAGCGCTGTTGAAATGCAAGCCGCGCCGCAGGTCGGGTCCGCTGATGCCGGCCGCACCGAACCATTCGCCCCAGTTCGGGATCGGCACCCGCGGACTGAACGATTCGGCATGGATCAGCGGTAAGCGCGCCAGATTCTTTGCATTCTTCACCGCACCATATCTTTCGATCAGCCGCGGACTGCATACGGCCACGAGCGAAATATCGGCGAGCTTTTCGATTTCCAGCGCGGCGTTCTGCGCAGGTTCGGCCGGCAGGTTACGCACGGCGATATCCACACCGTCGGTCTCGAAATTCGCGCTACCCAACGACGACGAAATTCGCACGTCGATATCGGCAAAGTCGTTGCTGAATCGAGAGAGCCGAGGCGCCAGCCACTTCGACGTCATGCCGGGCGATGTGCTCACCACAAGAATGTTCGAGTTGTGCGCGGCGTCGAGGCTGGCGACGGCGTCACGGATCTGGCCGAAGCCGGTCTGCAACCCGGGATAAAGCTGGCGGCCGGCCGCGGTCAACGCGATTGCGCGCACCTTCCGCTCGAACAGTTTGACGCCAAGCAAGTCCTCGAGCCCGCGAATCTGATGGCTGAGGGCGCCCGGCGTGACGTGCATCTCCTCCGCAGCCCGCGTCAGGCTGAGATGACGCGCGGCCGCCTCGAAGGCTCGCAGGGCGGATAAAGGGGGCAAAGGGCGCAACGGCGCACTCCTCATGCATGAGATTTACTCAAGCATCGGCTGAGACTTTATCCTTTGTCAACGGGGGTTATCGCGCCGATTCTATCAACAATAGCTGAGTTGTATTCAACGAACCCGCCAACAAGGAGAATCGCCATGTCCAATGTTGCCAATCCCGCCGCTTTCCGGCGCCCGCTTGTCTCGACGCCCGCGCGGGTGTCCGCTCCGGCCCGCAGGACGCCTTGGCGCTGGCTGTACGACGCCGTGATGCTGGCGCGCGAACGGCAGACCCAGCGCGACATCGACCGCGTGGTGAGCTGGCGCGACGGCGGCTTCAACGACGCGTTCGAGCGCGAAATCGCCGAGCGGCACTATTCCGACGGCTGGAATTTCCGCCGCTAACCGGCATCCGCCGGACAAAAAATCGCCCGCATGAAGCGGGCGATCTTATTTTGCGGTAACTCTGCGTGGCGACGATACGCTTTACGTATTCATCGACTCGAAGAATTCGGCGTTGCTCTTGGTGTTGCGCAGCTTGTCGAGGAGGAAGTCGATCGCGTCCATGGTGCCCATCGGATTGAGGATGCGGCGCAGGACGTACATCTTCTTGAGCACCGCCGGCTCGACCAGGAGCTCTTCCTTGCGGGTGCCGGAGCGGGTGATGTCGATGGCCGGGAAGGTGCGCTTGTCGGCGACCTTGCGGTCGAGAATAAGTTCCGAGTTGCCGGTGCCCTTGAACTCTTCGAAAATCACTTCGTCCATGCGGCTGCCGGTATCGATCAGCGCGGTCGCGATGATGGTGAGCGAGCCGCCTTCCTCGATGTTACGCGCAGCGCCGAAGAAGCGCTTCGGGCGCTGCAGGGCGTTGGCGTCGACGCCGCCGGTCAGCACCTTGCCGGAAGACGGCACCACGGTGTTGTAGGCGCGGCCGAGGCGCGTGATCGAATCGAGCAAAATGACGACGTCGCGGCCATGTTCGACCAGGCGCTTGGCTTTTTCGATCACCATTTCGGCCACGGCCACATGGCGCGTCGCCGGTTCGTCGAAGGTGGAGGATACGACCTCGCCCTTCACCGAACGCTGCATGTCGGTGACTTCTTCCGGCCGCTCGTCGATCAGAAGCACGATCAGATAGCATTCCGGGTGGTTGGCGGTGATGGCGTGCGCGATGTTCTGCAACAGCACGGTCTTGCCGGTGCGCGGCGGCGACACGATCAGCGCGCGCTGGCCTTTGCCGATCGGCGCGACGATGTCGATGACTCGGTCCGACAGATCCTTCTTGGTCGGATCGTCGTGTTCCATCTTCAGCCGCTCGTCAGGATAAAGCGGCGTCAGATTGTCGAAATTGATCTTGTGGCGCGCCTTCTCGGGGTCCTCGAAATTGATCGTGTTGACCTTGAGCAGCGCGAAGTAGCGTTCGCCGTCTTTCGGCGAGCGAATCTGGCCTTCGACGGTGTCGCCGGTGCGCAGGCCGAAACGGCGGATCTGCGAGGGCGAGACGTAAATGTCATCGGGGCCGGAGAGATAGTTCGATTCCGGCGAGCGCAAAAAGCCGAAACCGTCGGAAAGAACTTCGACGACGCCTTCGCCGATAATGTCGATCTCCTGCGCGGCGAGCTGCTTGAGGATCGCAAACATCAGCTCCTGCTTGCGCAGCGTCGATGCGTTCTCGACCTGATGCTCTTCGGCGAAGGACAACAGTTCGGCAGGTGTCTTGGACTTGAGGTCCTGGAGCTTCATTTCCCGCATGCGGGTTAGGTCCTATGGGAGTCCGGCGGGGTCATAAAAATAAAAGACCGAGGCCGGCTAAAGAGAGAGGTAGGGATCGCAGGTCTGGATTTGACTTAGGCTGATTAGACTTGGGGCGCTTTGGGAGCGGTCCCGGGCCCGATGCTCTCGACCGTTCCGAACGATTCGGTGTCCGGTAAGCGACTGCATCCGCCTGCGTTCGGTGGGATTTCTCCAACATAGGAGACGCGGCGCTTTCGCGCAAGAGGCGAAGCGGCGATGGACAATGGGCGGAAAACTTCGCGGGCGCGTGGTTAGCGCGGACCTTATGCCTAGAACGGCTTCACCACCGCCAGAATCACGATGAGGATCATCAGCACGGTCGGTACTTCGTTGATTATACGGTAGAATTTCTGCGTGTGCGTGTTTCGGCCGGCCGCGAAATCGCGCGCCCAACGGCCCAAAAAACCGTGCACCGCCGACATGGCGAGGACCAGAGCCAGCTTGGCGTGCAGCCAGCCGGCGGCCATCCAGTGGCCTTGCAGCATCAGCGCGATGCCGAGAATCCAGGTCAGGGCCATCGCCGGCGTCATGATGTATGCGAGCAAACGATGCTCCATCACCTCGAAAGTCTTGGCCTGGGCTGACCCGGGTTCGGCTACGGCGTGATAGACGAACAGCCGCGGCAGATAGAGCATCCCGGCCATCCATGAGATGACCGCGATGATGTGGAAGGCTTTGATCCAGAGATACATGGGTCGTCTGTTCCGCAGCCATCCTTCGAGACGCGGTCCTTCGGACCGCTCCTCAGGATGAGGTCCTCATGGTGAGGAGCGCAGCGAAGCTGCGCGTCTCGAACCATGGCCAAGGATCACGGCACTCGCAATCGAATTAACCCCGTACACGCTTTAACATCCGCTCGACATGCGCAATCGGCGTCGCCGGCAGAATGCCGTGGCCGAGATTGAAAATCAGCGGACCATCGGCAAGCGTCATCACATCATCGACTTCGCGGTCGAGCGCCGCACCGCCAGCGAGCAGCGCCAGAGGATCGACATTGCCCTGCACCGCGACATGCGGTTGCAACACGTCACGGGCCAGGCTGCGCGGAAACATCCAGTCGATGCCCAGGCCGTTGACGCCGGTAAGCTCGGCATAAGGCAACGCCATCGCGCCGGCGCCGCGCGGAAAACCGATGATCTTGGCGCCCGGAACTTGCGCGCGCACGCCATCGACGATCTTCTGGGTCGGCTGGATGCACCAGCGGTCGAACTGTTCCGGCGGCAGAACGCCGGCCCAGGTGTCGAAAATCTGCACGACCTCCGCGCCGGCTTTGAGCTGGCCAACCAGATATTCGATCGAGCCGCGCACCAGCCGTTCGATCAGCCGTGAAAAGTTTTCCGGATCGCGATAGGCAAACAACCGTGCC
>JAUSBQ010000174.1 GCA_030651965.1 Pseudolabrys sp.
CTTGATCCAGTGCACGGCAAAGGACACCAGGCGTACGCCGCGGTCCGGGTCGAAGCGCTTGACCGCCTTCATCAGGCCGATATTGCCTTCCTGGATCAGATCGAGGAACTGCAAACCGCGGTTGGTGTATTTCTTGGCGATGGAGATGACGAGGCGCAGGTTGGCCTCGACCATTTCCTTCTTGGCCTGGCGCGCTTCGCGCTCGCCCTTCTGCACCATCTGCACGATCTTGCGGAATTCGGCGATCTCGACGCCGGTCTGCGCCGCGAGGTCGTGGACCAGACCGCGGATGTCCTTGATCTTGTCCTTTTCCTTGGCGACCAGCCCTTTCCAGCCCTTGGCGGAGAGCTTGGAAATGCGGTTGAGCCAGCGCGGATCGAGCTCCGAGCCCATGTAGTTTTTCAGGAAGTCGTCGCGCGAGACGCCGTAGCTTTCGGCCAAGCGCATCAGGCGGCCTTCGTTGGACACCAGGCTCTTGTTGATCGAGTAAAGCTGCTCGACCAGCGAGTCGATGCGCGCCTGGTTGAGGCGCAGCGACTTCACCTCGGTGATGATCTCGTCCTTGAGCTTCTTGTACTTTCTCTCTTGGGCAGGCGAGAGCGACGTGTTCTTCAGCCGGAACTCGATGTCCTGCTCCTGCAAGCGGCGCAGGCGCTTGAAACTGTCGGCGATGTTGTCGAAGGTCTCGACCACCTTCGGCTTCAGCTCGGCCTCGATCGCGGCCAGCGACAGCGAGCCTTCCATGTCGTCTTCGTCGTAGTCGCCTTCGGCGGCGGACTCGGCCGGGTCTTTCTCTTCCGTTTCATCACCCGGCGCCTTGAACGGCGTCGCTCCTGCGGGCGCGGTCGGCGCCACCGGCTGCACGACCTGCAAATGCGGCGCGCCCGGCACCGGGTTGGCGCCCGCGGCGCCGCCATTGGCGCCGCCATTCATGGGTTTGCCGTCGGGGCCGAGCGGCGTCTGCATCTGCTTGGCGTCGGGACCGGCATAGGTCGCTTCGAGATCGATGATGTCGCGCAGGAAGACTTTGCCTTCGCTCAATTCGTCGCGCCAGATGATGACGGCCTGGAAGGTCAGCGGGCTTTCGCACAGGCCGGAGATCATGGCTTCGCGGCCGGCCTCGATGCGCTTGGCGATGGCGATTTCGCCTTCGCGCGACAGCAGTTCGACCGAGCCCATCTCGCGCAGATACATACGCACCGGATCGTCGGTGCGCTCGGACGGCTCCTTCTTCTCGACGGTGGCGAGCGACTTCGACTTGGCCTCGACGACCTCGCGGCCGGTGTCGTCGTCATCGTCGTCGTCGGTCTCGTCGGTCGCCTTCTCGGCCTCGCCGTCTTCGCCGTCGGCGTCCTCGGTCTCCACCACGTTGATGCCCATTTCGGACAGCATGGCGAGCGTGTCTTCGATCTGCTCGGAGTTGACCTCCTCCGACGGCATCACGGCATTAAGCTGTTCATAGGTGACATAGCCGCGCTTCTTGGCGGCCTTGATCATCTTCTTGACGGCGGCATCGGATAAATCGAGCAGCGGCAGCGGCGTATCGGGCGCGCCTTCGGCTTCCTTCTCGGGAGCTTCCTCGCCCTTGGCAAGTTCCTTAGGATGGGTGGCCTTCGCCTTACTCGCCATCTGCTTCTCCTGGACCTTCCCAGCCATGTCGCACTCTCTTCCGCATTCTGCGTTGCCGCGCCCGCCTGCCGCGCCCGATACTTCCGGGCGCATGGGCAAAAAGGGCCGCGCTGGGTGAATAGCGCCGCCCCGAATCAGGCCGTCAGTCTCGTCGAAGCCCGCTTAAGCCCCGATTAACCCTCAAAAACCGGCGGAAATCGGCCTTTATTCCATGCCGGCCGGACCGTTTTTCAAGCCTCGCCCCACCCCTGTCCGTGCCGCCTGAAACGGCTACGGTCAAGCCTTAACGCGTTTCAAAAAGCCCAAATTAAAGACCCAAATTAAAGACTTCTGGCGCCCCGGCCGGAAGAAGCGCCGAAACCCTCGATCAGGGCCTCGGTGCCGTCCACCTGGGACAGGCGATCCTTGACGTCCCGCAGCCGTAAATAGTTGGTCTCGCTGGCGTCTTGGCCCAGGGCCTGCTCGGCGTCCTTGAGCTCCTTAGTTAGTGAATGCCACTGCCGATGCAAGGCGACAAGCTGCTGCCAGGTGATCAAAACGTCCTGCGGCGCCGCGTCCGGCCGCGCGCCCCAGACCGAATGGGTGGTGATGGCGGCCTCGATACGCTCCAGGACCTCGGTCAGATGGCGGCTTTCGAGTTCCGCGCGCAGGGTTGCCGGTTCCAGGCCGGAGGCGTGATCCGAAGAATGGGCGGCGATGTCGATCAAAGCGGCCTTGAGCTGCTCGGCGCCGGCATGGCGGAACTCAAGCGAGGCCAGTTCCTCGAGGTGATCGTGCAGCAGCCAGGGGTAGTTCAGCGCCGCCTGAAGAATGAGCGCTTCGCGGGTCGGCACCGAGGTGCGGTAGCCGCGATGCAGCGGGCTCGCCGCCATCTGCTGCGAAACGACGACATAGGGCGTGTTGCGGGAACCGACTTCCGGCCGCTTGACGCCGAAGCGCTGCGGCCCGGTGCCGGTGATGCCCTGGCGGTCGCGCCAGTTGCCTTGCGCGCCGCCAAATCCCTGACCTTGCCCGCGCGGCGTGAATTGGCCGCGCGTCCCGGCGGCGGGCGCAAAGAACGCGCGCAGGCGGTCGTTGAAATCCTGCCGGTAATATTTGCGCACCGACTCGTCGGCGATCGACGCGGTGACTTCGTTGACGCGCGCCTCGAGTGCGGCGCGGCGTTCCGGCGTGTCGAAGGTATGGCCCTCGGTCTCGCGGCCCCACAGCATCTGCCCGAGCGGGCGCGCAGCGGCGATGACTTCTGCGACCGCTTCACGGCCGGACGAGCGCAACAGGTCGTCGGGGTCCTGGCCTTGCGGCAGCAGCGCGAATTTCAAACTCTTGCCGGGCTTCAAACGCGGCAGCGCCAGATCCATGGCACGGTACGCGGCGCGCACGCCGGCGCCATCGCCGTCGAAACACAGCACCGGCTCGTCGGCCATTTTCCACAACAGGCCGAGCTGATCCTCGGTCAGCGCGGTGCCGAGCGGCGCGACCGACGCGGGGAAACCGGCGGTGACCATGGCGATGACGTCGACATAGCCTTCGACCGCGATGACCTGAACGCCTGTTTTTGCGGCATCTTTATTTTGCGCAGGCTGCGTAGACTTGCCTGCGGTATGCACCGCCTCGCGCGCCATCGCGATGTTGTAGAGCGTGTGGCCCTTGTGAAAGAGCGGCGTCTCCGGCGAATTGAGATATTTCGCCGCGACCTCCTTCTCCATGGCGCGGCCGCCGAAGGCGATGACGCGGCCGCGAATATCGCTGATCGGAAACATCACGCGGTCGCGGAAGCGGTCGAACGGCACCGGAATGTCGTCGCCCGAGATCAGCAGGCCGGCCTCGATCATGTCCTCGACCGGAATGCCGTGCGAACCGAGATGCTCCTTCAGCGCGGAGCGTTCGCCCGGCGCGAAGCCTAAACGGAATTGCACTTGCGTCGCCGCGGTGAGGCCGCGATCGGCGAGATAGCCGCGCGCCTTGGCGCCGGCCCGCGACGCCAATGTCGTCTCGAAGAACTTCGCCGCGAGGTCCATGACGTCGTAGAGGCTTTTGCGCCGCGCATCGCGCTGCTGCTCCTCAGGCGACACCTTCGGCAGCGCGACGCCGGCCATCTGCGCCAGACGTTCGACGGCTTCGGGGAACGGCACGCCTTCGGTCAGCATGATGAAATCGAAGATCGAGCCGTTCTTGCCGGAGGAGAAATCGAACCAGGCTTCCTTCTGGTCATTGACGAAGAAGGACGGCGTCTTCTCCTTGTTGAACGGCGACAGGCCCTTGAACTCGCGGCCCGAGCGGATGAGCTTGACGCGCTTGCCGACGACTTCCGAGACCGGAAGCCGGGCTTTGAGTTCATCGAGAAATTGCGGCGTAAAGCGCATGGGTCCTTAGAGCACCGAATCGGCGGCGAGCCGCTGATTTTCACGCATACTAGCCAAATAAGGCGGCCAAGAGGGCCTATTGTCCCCGCTCATCACAGGGTATCGAGCATGAGCCCATCTCCGTTCGTCCCCGCGAAAGCGGGGACCCAGCGCTTCGGCCAAAAGACTAGGTTCCCGCTTTCGCGGGAACGAACGGAGGATGTGGTAGCGTCTTCCCAAATCGCGACGAAACAAGATCTACGGTCCGCGCAATAGGAAATAGCATGCCCTCCACCTTCGTTCTCGTGCACGGCGCCTGGCATGGCGGCTGGGGCTGGGTGCGGCTGGCGGCGCTGTTGCGCGCGCAGGGCCACATCGTGTTCGCCCCGACCTTGACTGGACAGGGCGAGCGCACGCATCACAACAGCCCGGCCGTCAATGCGACGATGCATATCGCCGACATCGTCAACCTGATCCGCTATGAGCGGCTCAGCGACATCGTGCTGGTCGGCCACTCCTATGGCGGCAGCGTCATTTCCGGCGTGGCGGAAGTCGTGCCCGACAAGATCGCCGCGCTGGTGTTTCTCGACGCCTTCATTCCCGACAATGGCGAAGCCGTGGTCGACATGGTGCAGCCGGCGGTAAAGGAGATCATCCTAGCCGCGCAAGCGCGCGGCGAAACCATCGTGCCGGTGCGCGACGCGGCGGCGTTCAACGTCAATGAGAAGGATCGCGCCTGGGTGGACAGCCTCGCGGGACCGCAGCCGATCGGCACGATGACGGAGAAGCTCAAGCTCACCGGGGCGCGCGACAGGATCGCCAAGAAAACTTACATCCGCGCCTCAGGCTATCCCAACGTCGCCTTCGAGGCAGCGCTGTCGCGCGCC
Source organism: Pseudolabrys sp. (assembly GCA_030651965.1). Taxonomy (GTDB): domain Bacteria; phylum Pseudomonadota; class Alphaproteobacteria; order Rhizobiales; family Xanthobacteraceae; genus Pseudolabrys. Next base: position 4,859 of record JAUSBQ010000174.1, read on the forward strand.
AAGGCCGAGGGCTGGCGCACCTATGAAGTGCCGTGCGGGCACAATGTGATGATCGATGCGCCGGCGCGGCTGGCGGAGATATTGAGCGAGGTGGCGTAGCTTCGTTTCACCTCTCCCCGCGTGCGGGGAGAGGTCGGCTTTCGAGCGATAGCGAGAAAG
>JAUSBQ010000181.1 GCA_030651965.1 Pseudolabrys sp.
GGCGCTTCCCGGCGAACGCGCGCTCAGCGTCGCCAATCTCAACGAGCGGTCGGAAGCCTGGCTGCCGGCCTATATGGCCGGCGAGGCGTAAGGCCGCTCGCTACCTTATCGGTGCGGTGCCTTTGAGCGCCGCCTTGCAGAGAGGCGCGAGCCGGTCGCCGCGCGCGGTCAGGCAGGCGATCTTCTGCCCGTCGCCGACGCCGGTGTTGCGGCAATGCAGCGCCAAATCGCGCAGGCAGGCCCGTCCAATCACCGCGGTCATGACCACCGGCGCATTCGGCCGGCGCGTGGCCGGCGGCGGCGGCGCTGCCGGCGGCACGACGACGGCCTGCTGCGGCGGCGGTGCCGGGGGTGGTGGTGAAGGTGGCGCTTGCTGCGGCAAAGCTTGAGGAGACAAAGCTTGAGGCGGCAATGCTTGAGCAGGTTTGGGCGCGGCGCTGCGCGTCGGCAGGGTGGCGCGCGGCGGCGGCGCTGATTTCACCGTCGACTGGCTGGGCTTCGGCGCCGGGGCGGCGGCCGCCGCCGGAGCAGGAGGAGGCGGGGGAGGCTGCGGCGGTGCGGCGGCCGCGGCCGGCGCCGGGGCGGGCGCTGCCGGGGCCGGAATGGTGGCGCTCACCGCCGTCTTGCAGGCGGCCGACAGGCCGGCGACGTTCTTCTGGAGGCAGACGAGTGCGTCCTTGCCGCCCGGTGTGACGCCGGAGCACTTCGCCATGAAATCCGACCGGCAATGGGCGCGAATGGCGCCCTGCTGCTCGGCGGTGACCTGAGCATAGGCGCGATCTGCCGGAGCGAACGCATAGGTCCAAGCCGCGATAGCCACCCCGATAATGCTTGCTTGCCGCATCATGGTTTCCCCCGAATCCATTCCGCAATGCGCCGACTATAGCAGCCCCGCGGCCGCGCCGTCAGTTCGACATTTTTGCGTGTAAATTCGCCGCCAGGGCTGCCGGATGCGCCGGCTTGGGCGTATCGTGGCTGACGAAGGAGACTGACGATGGCGATGGATGCGGGCGAAATCGAACGGCTGATCAAGGAAGGCATCCCGGATGCCCAGGTCTCGATCAAGGACCTCGCCGGCGATGGCAACCACTATTCCGCCACCGTGATCGCGCCGTCGTTTTCCGGCAAGTCGCGCGTGCAGCAGCACCAGCTGGTCTATCAGGCGCTCAAGGGCCAGATGGGCGGCGTTTTGCACGCGCTGGCGTTGCAGACCGGGACGCCTTAGAAGCGCGGCGCCGGGCCGATATGCGGTGTAACGACCTTCTCCATCTGCCCCTTGGGTTTGCGCCGCAATTTGCGCTACATATATCGGCATCAAGGGTGTTCGCCGCGCCGGCAACCTGCCGCGCGCCCCCGCGACTATAGGACCGCAATCCATGGGTATCGAGCAGTTCATCGAAAACGAAGTGAAGGCCAACGACGTGGTGCTGTTCATGAAGGGCACGCCGCAGTTTCCGCAGTGCGGATTCTCCGGTCAGGTCGTGCAGATCCTCGACCACCTCGGCGTGCCGTATAAGGGCCTCAACGTTCTGGAATCCGCCGACCTGCGCGACGGCATCAAGGCCTATTCGAACTGGCCGACCATTCCGCAGCTTTACATCAAGGGCGAATTTGTCGGCGGCTGCGACATCGTGCGCGAGATGTTCCAGGCCGGCGAGTTGCAGCAGGCGTTCAAGGACGCGGGCGTCGCGGTCGCCGCGCAGGCGTGACGCGCAGGCCGGTGGACCGGTGACCAAACTTTTTCTCATCATCGCCGCCATCGCCGATCTGGCTTTGGCGGCGGTGCTTTACACCGCGGCAGTAGCCGCCTGCGTGGCCTTGCCGGTCGCGGGATTTGTTCTGGACCGGAAGGGCAAGGCGCCGCTCGGGCTTGCGCTTGCCTGGTTGCCGCCGGATTGATCGCGCTGGCGATTCCGGCGCCTTATTGACCGTCGTGTACGCGCGCGGTCACGCCGCGACGAAACGGTAGGCGCCGTCTTTGCGCTCGACCGTGCCCACGCCCGGATAGGGCAGGTGGAAGGCGATCAGCCTGGAGCGGTCGGTGGCGAGACGGTCGAGCAGCTTCTTGCGCGTGTCGGCGGCCTGATCCGGCACATGATCGGCGAGCGGCCGCCACGCCGGATGCGCGAACGAAATCAGCGGATGGGTGAGCACATCGCCGCCGACGATCAGGCCGTCGCCGCCGGCCAGCGCGACCGCCATATGGCCCTGCGTGTGGCCGGGTGTCGGCACCAGCGATAAGCCCGTGACGATTTCGTCGCCGGCCTTGAGCGTTTTCACGCGCTCCTTGATCGCCGCGTAATTGCGCCTGGCGCCGGTGACGAAACCGGCGCGCTCCGCCGGCAATCCGCGCACCGCATCGTCGCTATTCCAGAAATTCCATTCCGCCTCGCCGACATAGAACGCAGCCTTCGGCAGCATGAGGTCGTCGAGTTCGTCGACCGCGCCCCACAGATGATCGGGATGGCCGTGGGTGAAGATCACCTTGGTGATGGCGGACTTGTCGATGCCGGCCGATTTCAGATTATCCCAGAGCTTGCCGGCAGTCGGCATGAAGCGGTCGCCCGATCCCATGTCGATCAGGATGAGATCGGCGCCGGAGCGGACCAAAGTGATGTTGGTGGGCGACTGATAAGTCTCGCCGGTCTGCCCGGCGGCTTTCAGCAGCGCGGCGCGCTCATCGGGGGTGGCGTTCGGCGCCAGGAAGCTCGTCGGCAGCACCAGATGGCCGTCGCTGACGACAGTGACCTCGAAGACGCCGTGCTTGAACGTGTGCGGCGCGGCGGCGTACGCGGGCAAAGCGTGCGCGGCGGCGGTGGCCGCGGTGGCAGCAAGCAAGGCGCGGCGGGTGAGGGCGGTCATCGGTGCGGTGCTCCAGACATATTCATGACCCTGAATAGCAAATCCCCCGCCTTTTGGGCAGGGGATTGGCAGGTCTTGGCACTCGATATGAGCGGCGCGTTAGCGCGAATAGTATTCCACCACCAGATGCGGCTCCATCTGAACCGGGTAGGGCACATCGGTGAACACCGGAATGCGCGACATCTTGGCGGTGAGCTTGCCACCATCGACATCGATGTAATCGGGAACGTCGCGCTCGGTGAGCGCCTGGGCTTCCAGCACCAGGTTCATCTGCTGCGACTTTTCCTTCACTTCGATGACCTCGCCGACCTTGACGCGGTAGCTCGAGATGTTGACCTTCTTGCCGTTCACCTTGACGTGGCCGTGGTTGATGAACTGGCGCGCGGCAAACACCGTCGGCACGAACTTGGCGCGGTACACGACGGCGTCGAGACGGCGCTCCAGGAGGCCGATCATGTTGGCGCCCGAGTCGCCCTTCATCCGGATGGCTTCGTCATAGATGCCGCGGAACTGCTTCTCGGAGATATTGCCGTAATAGCCGCGCAGTTTCTGCTTGGCCTTGAGCTGCACGCCGTAGTCGGAGAGCTTGCTCTTGCGGCGCTGGCCGTGCTGGCCGGGGCCGTATTCGCGGCGGTTAACCGGCGACTTCGGACGGCCCCAGATGTTCTGGCCCATCCGGCGGTCGAGTTTGTACTTGGATTCCATACGCTTGGTCATCGCGTCCTCGTTTTTAAGATCGATTTTGTGAGGAACCGCGCCCTCCTCTGTCCCGGGATACCCCGGAACCGACAGGTGAGCCCTTAAAGCGTAAGGGCTTCCCACGGGTGCGAAACGCCTATGCGGGTTCGAAAAGCCCCGCAAGGTGGCCGGGTTTTAGGGGTGAAAGCCGAACAAGTCAAACATCGCGGTCGGTGGTATTAAAATACGGATCGGGCCGTTTTGCCGATTTTTCAAGTTTTAGCTTGCCGAAAGTCCGATTGCGCCTCATTTAGCTCCCTGTCAATCCGGGCCCCTCTGACAGCCATGTGGCTGTGATGTCGGTATGACCTCAAAGAGGGCATTTGCCGCCATGATGGAATACTTTTCGCTATCGCCCGAAACACTGGCCGTTTTAGCCCAGGTCGTCATGATCGACCTGGTGCTCGCGGGCGACAATGCCGTGATCATCGGCCTCGCCGCCGCCGGGCTGCCAAAGGAGCAGCGCGCCAAAGCGGTCCTGATCGGCATCATCGCCGCGACCGTGCTGCGCATCGCGTTTGCCGGCGTCGCCATCCAGCTTCTCGAAATCGTCGGCCTGCTGCTCGCCGGCGGCCTTCTGTTGCTGTGGGTGAGCTGGAAGATGTGGCGCGAACTGCGAACGTCGCACAAGGAAGAACAGGACGCGAGGGAAGCTCTGGCGGGAGCCGACCTCAACGCGGACGGCACCGTCGCCGGCTCCGCGCCGCGCAAGAGTTTCGCGCAGGCCGCCTGGCAGATCCTCGTGGCGGACGTTTCGATGTCGCTCGACAACGTGCTGGCGGTGGCCGGCGCCGCGCGCGACCATCCGTGGGTCTTGATCTTCGGCCTCGGCCTGTCGATCGTGCTGATGGGCGTGGCCGCGAACTTCATCGCCGGCTTGCTGAACAAGCACCGCTGGATCGCCTATGTCGGTCTGGTCATCGTCCTCTATGTCGCGGGCGACATGATCTGGCGCGGTTTCGGCGAAGTGAAAGCGTACGCTTTCACCGGCTAAAAGCCGTAGGACGCGAGCGCTGTGGCAAGAGCCGGGGCGGGCGCTTTGCCTGACGTGAAGAAAATCGACGGCCGTTCGGCGATGACGCCGGGCGGCCGGTCGCGCATCAGGTCGGCGACGCGGCGCGCAATCGCCGGCGCCGGGTCGAGCCAGTCGACCGGCCAGGCGGCGAGCGCGCGGAAGCGATCGACCAGCAGCGGGTAGTGCGTGCAGGCGAGCACGATGGTGTCGGTGTAATGCTCGGGCGGGCCTTCGCCGAAGCAGGGCGCGATTTCCGCCTTGATGTCGGCGTCCGGCACCGGCGTGCCGGCCAGCTCCAGTTCGGCGTAGCCGGCGAGCTTTGGCGAGCCGACCAGGACGACATTGCAGTCGCCGGCGAATTCGCGGATCAGCGCGCGGGTGTATTCGCGGCTGACGGTCGCCTGCGTGCCGAGCACGGCGATGCGTTTCGACTTCGATTGCGCGCAGGCCGGCTTGATCGCCGGCACGGTGCCGACGAAGGGCACGTCGTAGGCCGCACGCAGTTGCGCCAGCGCCAGTGTCGATGCCGTGTTGCAGGCGATCACAACAAGACTAGGTTTGTATCGGTCGATGGCCTGGCCGACGACGGCGACTATGCGCGCGATCAGCGCCGCTTCCTGCTGATTTCCATAGGGAAATCCCGCATCGTCGGCGACATAGATGTAGCGCGCGTCCGGCCGCGCCCGCACGGCTTCACGAAATACCGTGAGCCCGCCGACGCCGGAATCGAAAATGAGGATCGTCGCGGGCTTGACGGTCATTTTATCCGCGCCAGCAACTGCCCGAGTAGCAGCAATCCTTGCGGCCAGTATTGCAGCCGGGTCGCCGAATTGATGTGGCCGAGTTCGCCGACATTGCAGAAGTCGGCGCCCCAGGCTTTCGCGAAGTATTCCGCGCGCGCGACCGTGACGTAAGGATCGTCGATGCTGGCGACCGCGAGCGCGGGCACCGGGAAACGCTCAAGCGGAATCGGTGCAAAGCCGCGCACGCTGTCCGGCGTATGCGCCGGGTCTTCGACATCGCTCGGGGCAACCAGCAGGACAGCGGCGACGCGGCCGGGCGTGTTGCGCGCCGCCCAATGCGCGGCCAGCGAACAGGACAGGCTGTGGCAAATGAGAACGGCGGGTCGCGTGCCGCCGGCAATTGCCGCCTCTAACCGCGTCAGCCAGTCGGACAATACCGGCCGGTCCCATTCGTCCTGCAAGACGCGCGAGGCGTTGCGGAAGGCGAGGCACCAATACGACTGCCAATGATCGACGCCGGAATTGCTCAAGCCCGGCAGCACCAGGAAATCATAGTCATTGGTGGCGTCGCGCAGGATCATGCGTTTCCAAACACCCGCTTGAAGATCGTGTCGACCTGCTTGAAATGATGGTCGAGATCGAAATTCGCCTCAAGCTCCTTGTCGCTCAATGCCTTGCGCACGTCGGGGTCGGCCTTCAGCAGCGCCAGGAAATCGCTGCTCTCGCCGCCCCACACCTTCATGGCGTTGCGCTGCACGATGGCGTAGGCGTCCTCGCGGGTGACGCCGTTCTGCGTCAGCGCGATCAAAATCCGCTGCGAGTGGATCAGGCCGCCAAGCTTGTCGAGGTTCTTCTGCATGTTGGTCGGATAGACCAGCAGTCTGTCGATCAGGCCGGACAGCCGCGCCAGCGCGAAATCGAGCGTGACGGTGGCGTCGGGCCCGATCATGCGTTCCACCGACGAGTGCGAGATGTCGCGTTCGTGCCAGAGCGCGACGTTTTCCATTGCCGGCATGGCATAGCCGCGCACCAGGCGGGCCAGGCCGGTGATGTTTTCCGACAGTACCGGGTTGCGCTTGTGCGGCATGGAAGACGAGCCTTTCTGCTTCTCGGAGAAAAATTCCTCCGCTTCCAGGACTTCGGTGCGTTGCAGATGGCGGATCTCGATGGCGAGCCGTTCGATCGAGGAGGCGACGACGCCGAGCGTGGCGAAATACATGGCGTGGCGGTCGCGCGGAATGACCTGCGTCGAGATCGGTTCGACCGAAAGCCCCATGGCCTTGGCGACATGCGCTTCGACGCGCGGATCGACCTGCGCGAACGTGCCGACCGCGCCGGAGATGGCGCAGGTGGCGACTTCGGCGCGCGCGGCGACGAGGCGCTCACGCCCGCGCGAGAATTCGGCATAGGCCTGCGCCAGCTTGAGGCCGAACGTGGTCGGCTCGGCGTGGATGCCATGCGAGCGGCCGACGGTCGGCGTCAATTTGTGCTCGAAGGCGCGGCGCTTGAGCGCGGCGAGCAGGGCGTCGACATCGGCGATCAGGATATCGGCGGCGCGCACGAGCTGCACGTTGAAACAAGTGTCGAGCACGTCCGACGAGGTCATGCCGGAATGCATATAGCGCGCTTCCGGGCCGATGATTTCCGAGACATGGGTCAGAAAGGCGATGACGTCGTGCTTGACCTCGGCCTCGATGGCGTCGATGCGGGCGACGTCGAAGGTGGCGTTCTTGCCCTTGGCCCAGATCGTTTCCGCCGCTTTCTTCGGGATGACGCCGAGCTCGGCCATGGCGTCGGCGGCGTGCGCCTCGATCTCGAACCAGATGCGGAATTTGGTTTCCGGCGACCAGATCGCCACCATGTCGGGTCGGGAATAACGAGGGATCATCAGGCCGCTTCTCCGCGTGCCAGCGCCGCGGCATTGCGGATCGCGGCGATGTTTTCTTTGTACCGGCCGCCCTTGAAGACGGCCGATCCGGCGACCAGCACATTGGCCCCGGCCCTGGCGATTTGGCCGGCATTGTCGGCGGTGACGCCGCCGTCGACTTCGATGTCGATCGGCCGGCCGGCGACCAGCGCGCGCACCGCGGCGATCTTGTCGAGCGCCGAGGGAATAAACGACTGCCCGCCGAAGCCGGGATTGACCGACATGACAAGAACCAGATCGACCATGTCGATGACGTTCTCCAAGGTCGACACCGGCGTGCCGGGATTGAGCGTGACGCCGGCCTTCTTGCCCAGCGCCCGGATCGCCTGCAATGAGCGATGCACATGCGGGCCGGATTCGACATGGACGGTGATGATGTCCGAGCCGGCCTTGGCGAAGGCTTCGAGATAAGGATCGCACGGCGCGATCATCAGATGGGTGTCGAAGAGTTTCTTGCTGGCGCCGCGCACGGACTGCATCACCGCCGGGCCGAACGAGATGTTGGGGACGAAATGGCCGTCCATGACGTCGACGTGTATCCAGTCGCAGCCGGCCGCGTCGATGGCGCGCACTTCGTCGCCCAGTTTGGCGAAGTCGGCCGCGAGGATTGACGGTGCAATGAGCAGCGGACGGGACATTAAAATGGGCTCCGAAGGGTGGGCTCCAAAATCGCCGTTCGCGTAACACGGCGGGGACTGCGGGGCAACGCGCGCGGCCGGGCTACGCGCCGTTCGGCAGATAGTACCGGCAAGTCTCGCCGGTCGCGCGCATCGGGCGCTGCCGCCGCGTCAGGCAATTGTGGACAACTTCAAGCCGATCGCCTGAACGATCCAGGTTACCGAGACGGTTGCAATCGCTTCGCCAGCGGTTTGAGCAGCGCCGGGAACAGGTAGATCGGGAACTGCGCCAGCGCGAAATAGAACCAGGCGACCTCGGGCAACGATGCGCCGAGCGCGGCCATGACCACGCCGAGATTGCGGAAGCCGGCGAGCAGGCCGACAACCAGCCCGCGGTCGAGCCCGGCGCGCATAAAGACCAGCGCGCTCAGGCCGATCAGCGCCACGGTCAGCACGATGATAAAGCCCGCCAGCCCGAGCGCGAACAGCGGATCGGCGATGACGTTGCGCTGAACGCTTTCCATGGCGGCGACGGCGAAGATGAAGACGGCGATGACATTGAGTCCGTCGATCGATTCCTTCCGCTCTTCGATCCAGGTCTGGCCGGCGACGCGGCGGATAAGCCAGGCGATAGCGCCTGAGGCGGCGAAAAAGAACAGCAGCTTGCCGCCGAGTTCGAGCGGCGAGATCAAGGACGTGCCGAGAAAGAGATAGCTGACGGCGACCGTGGTCAGCGGCGACAGCGTGTTGCAGAGGATCAGCCCGACCAGCGAGAAAGCGACATCGAATCCCATCAGCGCGGCAAAGGCGGCCGACGACGTGATTGGTGCAATGGCCAGTTGCAGGATCATGATCGTGTAGAGCGCCGGCATCGTCTCGCGCAGGCCGGAGAAGGCATAGGCCGCGCCGAACAGCAGCGGCACGGCCACCATCACCCAGAGCGCGGCCATGATCGACAGGCCCGGCGCCCTGATGACGCGGCTAAACGCGCTCGGGTCGGTGCGCAGATAGGAAAACAGCAGGAGAACGAACACCGTCACGCCGAGATGCGGTTTGACGTAAGACGCCAGTTGCGGCACGGCAAGGCCGACAAAGATCGACACGGCCAGCGCGCGCGTGCCCTGCCGGCCGAGCCAGGCAAGTGCGGCCCCTGGCAGGTTCAGAATATTCATCGCAAACTGTCTCCGGCACGACGAGGGCGCCTTGATAGCGCCTTCAACGGCGATGAGCCATACAGGTTTTGGCGACCCTTGCCCGCGTTTGGGCAGGGCGGCAATGACGGAATGAGGGAATAGGCGACCATGGCACGCACCGATGCAATTGTTCTCGGGGCCGGCATTGTCGGCACCTCGATCGCGCTGCAATTGGCCAAACGCGGCATGAGCGTCGCGCTGGTCGACCGCGGCGGCGTCGGCGAAGAAACGTCCTACGGCAATTCCGGCGCCATCGAAGGCTCGACCACCTATCCGCCGGGCTTTCCCGCCAGCCTGACCGCATCGATGCGGGTGGCCTTCAAGCAGGCCAGCGACGCCAACTACCACATCGGTTTTCTGCCGAAGGTGGCGTCGTGGCTGTTGAAGTTCCGCGCCGCGTCGCGGGCCGACCGCATTCTCGAGACGGCGCGGCTCAACCGGCCGCTGTTTGCACGCGCCATCCCCGAACATGAAATCCTGATGCTGGAATCCGGGTCATCGCGATACATGCGCAAGAACGGCTGGATCAAGCTTTATCGCAGCGAGGAGGGCTTCGCCGCATTGCAGCCGGAGTTGCGGCTTGCGCGCGAATTCGGCCTGTCGTTCGAGGTGCTCGATCCGGATGGCGCACGGGCGCTGGAGCCTTCGCTCAATCCGGTGTTCAAGCGCGCGGTGTTCTGGCCAGGCGTGATCAGCCTGAGCAATCCGCTGGCGGTGACGCAGGCATACGCGATGCGCTTTTCGGCCTTGGGCGGCGTCACGCTGAAGGGCGATGCGCGCACGCTGCACCGCGCTGGCAATGGCTGGCGTGTCGACACCGATGAAGGCCCGCTAGACTCACCGGAAGTCATCGTTGCGCTCGGGCCGTGGGCGCCGGATCTGCTGGAGCCGCTCGGCCTCAAGCTGCCGATGGGTTTCAAGCGCGGCTATCACCGGCACTACAAGACGAACAACAGCGCGCCTTTGTCGCGGCCGGTCATCGATGTTGCCGCGGGTTATCTGATCACGCCGATGGAGCAGGGCATTCGTCTCACCACCGGCGCGGAATTCGCCGCGCGCGACGCAGCGCCTTCGCCGGTGCAGTTCGACCGGCTGATGCCGCGCCTGCGCGAACTCTATTCGCTTGGCGAGCGTGCCGACGACAAGACCTGGCTCGGCGCGCGGCCGTGCTTTCCAGACTCGCGGCCGGTGATCGGGCGCGCGCCGGGACAGAAGGGATTGTGGCTGGCCATCGGCCATGCGCATTGGGGCCTGACGCTCGGGCCGGCGACCGGCCGGCTGATCGCCGAGATGATGGCGGGCGAGCCGCCATTCTGCGATCCGCAGCCTTACGCGGCGGAGCGGTTTCTCAGCTAGCCTTCACCGACTTTGCCGCGGGCTCGACCTCGCGGCAGACATATCTGTCGCGGATACGCTTGTTGAAAAACGTGCCTTTGGAAATTGCATTCTTGAACGCCGAGGCGATCGCCGCTGGCACCATATAATATTCGTACACGCGCCCGCTCGTGAAGGTCACGGTCAGGCGGCTGTGGATCATTTCATAGTCGATCGCTCGGACGACGCTGGACGGCATGAATGCCTAACGCGCCAACGGTGACTTGGTTCGGCCAAGTCAGCCACTGCCCGTCAGCCAATGTCCGTCAGCTATGCCGGTCGCGCCAGCTCGGCAGGCTGCCGGCGAATGGCAGCGCGGTCGCCTCGTAAACGCCGCGGGCGATGGCGCGCGCCAGCGCGTTGGCGGCGAGCGTGCCGAGCTCGGTGAAGCCGTAGATCGGATCGGCCAGTTCTTTCTCACCCGTCGCGGCCGCGAACACGGTGTCGCCATCGAGCGGCGTATGCACCGGGTAGATGGCGCGGGCCATGCCGGTCTGCGCCATCACCGCCAGCCGCCGCGCTTGCGCCTTTGTGAGTTTGGCGTCGGTCGCGACCAAGGCGATCGTCGTGCTGCGGTTTTCGCCGCCCTTGCAGCGAACGGCCAGCGCGTCGTCGCCGAAGCTGGCAGGCCATCCGCGTCCGCCGAACTCGTTGTCGCGCTCGTAGGGCGCCGCCCAGAAATGGGCGGTGTCGCCCACATTGACGCTGCCGACGGCATTCACCGCGACAATAGCGCCGACGGTCAGGCCGTCGCTTGTGCGTGCCGAAGCCGAGCCGAGGCCGCCCTTGAGATTAACGGTGGTCGCGCCCAGTCCCGCGCCGACGCTGCCAAGGGCAAAGTCGCTGCTCGCGGTTCTGGTGGCCTCATAGGCAAAGTCGCGGTACGGTGGGAAACGGCCCCAGTTCTTGTCGCCACCGGACAGCAGATCGAACAGGACGGCGCCGGGCACAATCGGCACCACCGCATCGCCAACTTTAAAGCCGCGCCCTTGCTCGCGCAGATAGGCCTGGACGCCGGTGGCGGCATCGAGGCCGAAGGCCGAGCCGCCGGACAGGACGATGGCGTCGATGCCTTCGACCGTTCGCTCCGGGTCGAGCAGCGAGACATCGCGCGTGCCCGGTCCGCCGCCGCGCACATCGATGCCGGCCGTGGCCGGTCTGTCGAAGACGATGACGGTGGTGCCGGAGCCGAGCTTGGCGTCTCCGCCGTGACCGACCTTGAGGCCGGCAATGTCGGTGATCAGGTTTTTCGCCACGGCCGTATTCTCCAAACCTGCAACGGGGACAGAATCATGCTGCTCATACTGACACGGGTGTCCGGAAGCTGCGCCAGCCTGTTCTGCCTTAATCCGTCCGCAAAATCCCCAATTGCGCCCTGTTTCCGCCCGGAAACATTGGTCCATAAACGGTGGGGATTATTTCGGTAAGGGCCGGTCATGCTGCGGTTAAAGCCTGCTTTTTCAATGTCCAGGACGACGTGCGCCGTTATGGCGGTGGCGGTCGCGATCGTCTTTGCCTCCGGCCTGGTGGCGTATGACGCCGTGTCGCGGCGACCGGCGGTCAGCGTCGCCGGCGAGGCCAAGATGCAGATGCTGCGCGATGAACACGCGCTGATCGCCGACTATCTCTCTTCCGACGCTCAAGCCCGCAAGCTTGCCGACGCCGCGATAGACCGCGACATCGCGCGCCTGCGGCTTGTGGCGCAGGGCGAAGCGCAACAGCAAGCCCGCATGGCTGAGCTCGAGGACACGAAAGCCGCGTCCAAGGTTGAGTCCAAGCTTAAGACCGCCGCGCCGCGAGCCGCGGAGCGCGCCGCGCCGGCGCGGCTGGCCACCCGCGACGGAGGCGAGCCGTTGCAAGTGCCGCCCATGGCAAACGTCGCCCTGCCGCCGGCGGCTGCACCTGTTCAGGCGCGCAATGCCGATGGCCCGGTGCGGTCGCGGTTGCGGGAATTGGCGTCGGATGTTGGACGTATCCCGTCCTTGCTGAAGTCGGCCGCCGGTTGGGTCGTGGATGCGGTGCCGGCGCCGAAGTTGCCGGGACTGCCGGCGCGGCCATTCAGCGCTTCGATCTAAAGACGTGGCGCGAGCAGCCGATCACATCTCAGCGACATTCGGCGTGAGGCGCTTGCGGAACGCCGCCGCGCGGCGCATGTAGCCGCCATGCATGGTGACGTCTCCTATCTGGCGGCCCTGATCGCGGGGCTGATCTCCTTCCTCTCTCCTTGCGTGCTGCCGCTGGTGCCGCCTTATCTGGTGTACCTGGCGGGCACGTCGCTCGAGCGTTTCGCCGACCGCGAGCCGGAGCCGCAGGTCAAACGCGAGACCGTGATGGCGGCGGCGCTGTTCGTGCTCGGATTTTCAACCGTGTTCGTGGCGCTCGGCGCCAGCGCCAGCGTGTTTGGCTCGCTGATCCGCGCCTATTCGGGGCCGCTGGCGACCATCGCTGGAATCCTGATCATCATCATGGGGCTGCACTTCCTCGGTCTCACCCAGATCGCGCTGCTGCACCGGCAGAAGCGCCTCGAGGTGGCCAAGCCCGTCGGCCTGTGGGGCGCCTATGTGATGGGGCTGGCGTTCGCCTTCGGCTGGACGCCGTGCATCGGACCGATCCTGGCCGCCATTCTCGCGGTCGCCGCTTCCGAGCAGACGGTGACGAAGGGGGCGAGCCTGCTGGCGGTCTATTCGCTGGGCTTGGGAATTCCTTTCATGGCGGCGGCATTCGCCATCGAGCCGTTCGCGGCGTTCCTGGCGCGCTTCAAGAAGCATCTACGCCGCGTCGAGCAAATCATGGGCGCGCTCCTGGTGCTGACCGGCATCGCCTTTCTCACCGGCAGCATCAGCACGGCGAGCTTTTGGCTCCTGGAGACGTTTCCGGTGCTGGGGCGGATTGGGTAAGGGGCGTGCTGTCGCGTTAGAGCATTTCCAGGCGAAGTGGGAACCGGTTCGCCGTCCGGAAATGCGACAAGCAAAGCTCTAGTGCTTCGATCCTTGCATGCCAATGAGCCGGGCGCGCAGCGTCGAGGACAGCATATCGATCAGGTAGACGGTCCCGATGATGAGAATGATGATCAGGCTGGCTTGGCCGAATTCATAGACGCGCAGGCGGTCGGCAAGTTGATAGCCGATCCCGCCAGCCCCAACAATCCCGAGAATTGTCGCGGAACGGGTGTTGGATTCCCACATATAGAGCGTGACCGATAGCATGTTGGGCAACACTTGCGGGAGGATGCCCAGGCTGAAACTGTCAAGCCATGTACCGCCGGATGCCCGTACGCCTTCGACGGCCCCCTTCTTGGCGTTGTCGATGGCCTCGGCGTAGAGCTTCGACAGGGTTCCGATATCCACAAGCGCAATCGCAAATATGCCGGCCAGCGGACCGAGTCCGATAGCCCTGACGAAAACGAGCGCCCAAATCAGATGATCGAGCCCGCGCAGGGTGTCGGAAATCCGGCGAAAGCCAAATTGGAGCACGCGGATCGGCAAGGTCGTTCTTGCACACAGGAGGGCCAGCGGCAGGGCCAGCGTTGCCCCAAGCAGCGTGCCGAGAAACGCCATTGCAACGGTTTCGGCCAGCGCCCAAAGAAACTCCGGAAGATGTTCGAAGCCAGCGGGCACCAGCATCATGGCCAGCGCGCCCGCGAGCTTCGGCAATCCCGCGAGCAGCTTGCCGCTCAGGATATCGCTGATCCAGGCGGCATAGCCGAGGATCAAAAATCCAAAAAACCAAGCGGCGGCGTTTCGAAGCCGGGTTCCCGCAGGCCGCGTTATCGCCGCCAGCAAACGAGCGGACCGCCTGTCTTCTTCAACCCAATCGGAGGCGGTCGTGTCAGCCATCACTAGCCTCAATGCTTTGCCGCGGCCGTTCCCGCAATGCGCGAACGGGTCCATTCGCTGACCAGATCGATCAGCATCACCGTCACCAACACGATCAGCAGGATGGCGCCGGCGTCGTCGTAATAGTTCAGACTGAGTGAATCGTAGAGCTCCATCCCGATGCCGCCGGCGCCGACGAAGCCGATGATCGTTGCGCTTCGTACGTTGATTTCGAAACGCCACAGCGCATATGACACGTAGTTCGGAAGCACCTGAGGGACGACTCCGATCGCAATCTCGTCGAACCAAGACCCGCCGCAGGAGCGAACGCCCTCGATCGGATGCTTGTCGATATTTTCATTGGCTTCCGCAAACAGCTTGCCTTGGGCGCCAAGCGTATGAATGGCGATTGCCAACACCCCCGCAAGCGGACCCAGCCCAAAGGCAAACAGAAATACCAGGGCCCAGACCAGATCCGGTACCGTGCGCGCAATTTCGAGAATCCGGCGCACCGTGAAAACAACCGGCGCGGGCGTTCCCAGATTTCGCGACGCCACAAAGCTCAAAAGCCCGCCCAACAGGGTGCCGATCGCCGTTCCGAACAGCGCCATATTGAGCGTGGTCCACAGCAGCTGCAGCCATTTCGCCCAGCCCCAGTACCACTCCGCCATATCGGTCCATAGCGTGGACAAACGCAGAGGCGGTGTCAGAGCGCTCAGAAAGTCCGTGATCTTGGGAATTCCCGCAACCAGCCGCGCAAGATCGATCTGGCTGACGTGAAGCGAAAACATGATCATCGCCAGGAGCGCAACGGCCCCCGCGCTGGCGCGCCGCAAGCTCGTCATGCGGGCGGCGTGCCAATCAAGGTCGAACCGCTGCTCCGCAAGTCGCGCTGGCAATGTGTGCATGTTCAATCGCTGTGCGTGTGCATGTTCAATCGCTGTGCGGAGGTGGGGTGACGGCGCGGGTCAGCGCGCCGTCACCAGGCTTTCTATCAGGAGCCCTTGCGCAAGGCCTTCAACTGCTTGCGCATTTCGACAGTCAGTTCGTACGTATCGTGCTTGACCGGGACGAAGCCCTGCGTCTTGCCCTTCGCCACGGCTTCGGCAAGCTCCATGCTGTCTTTGTGCAGATCGACGAACAGCTTGGTCAAATCGGCCTTCAAGTCGGCGGGCAAATCGCTGCGGATGATCACCGGCGGCGGCGGAACCAGCCCGGATTCCCAGATCACACGAATTTGCTCGCGCTTCAGCATACCTTTGTCGATCATGGTGCGGATTTGCCCATATCCGTCGCCCTTGGTCGTCCAGGTGAAGGCGGCGTCATAGGTGCCGTTCAGCACGCCGAGAACCGACTGGGTATGCCCACCGGATACGGGTGCCTTGAAAAACTGATCGACGGGCTTGCCCATCTTGCTAAATTCAACAGTTGGCACGAGGTATCCCGATTGCGAGTTCGGCTCCGTGCGCGCCACGGTCTTGCCCTGCAGATCTTCAAATTTCTTGAAAGGGCTATCGGCCTTGACGATAAGGACCGAGTTGTAGCCCAAATTGCCGTCCTTATCGGTCGCGGTGACCAGCGGTTCGACGCATCCGTTGCATTCGAGCCAAGTGCCGGAATAGGCGGAAGGGCTGGTCCAGCCCATCTGAATCTGGCCGGCAAGCAGGGCATTGTTGATGCCGATGAATTCCGATGCCGTAAAGATCTTGACCGGGACGCCAAGCTTCTTGGCCGCATAGGCGGCAAAGCCGTCCATCGTCTTGGTTGTTTCGGTCTGGGTCTCGACCGGAATCACGCCGAAGCCGATTTCCTTGTACTTGTCCTTCCAGCCTGCCGCATTGGCCGAACTGGTTGCGGTTAGGGCGGCGATTGCCGCGATTGCGATGATGGATTTTTTCATTCCTGCCTCCTCGTTGAGGAAGAGCCTTCTCAGGCCAGCGCCTACGCGGCGATCGCCGTCGACTGATCTTCCGTTTCAGATGACCTGCCGTAGACTTCAGTAACAGCGGCTGGGGTGAGCGCGGCGACCGGGCCATCGAAAACGAGGCGGCCCGCATTAAGGCCGACGATACGGTCGGCGTAGGAGCGCGCGATTTCCAAACTGTGAAGATTGCAAATCACTGTGATGCCGCGTTCGCGGTTGATTCGGCGCAGCGTGTCCATGACGATCATGGCATTCTGCGGATCCAGCGATGCGATAGGTTCGTCGGCCAGAATGAGCTGCGGGTTCTGAAGCAGTGCGCGCGCAATGGCGACTCGCTGCTGCTCGCCGCCGGAAAGACGCTCGGCGCGCTCCAGTGCCCTGTCGAGCAGTCCCAACTCGTCCAGCAACGCGGCGGCGCCCATGCGCTCGTCTCGCCAGTAAACGCGCAGCAGCCGCCGAAGCTGCGGTACTTCATTGGTCATTCCGACCAAGACATTGGTGAGCACATCAAGCCGCGGCGCGAGATTGAACTGCTGAAAGATCATCGCCGAACGGGATCGCCATTCGCGCAATGCTTTGCCGCGCAATGCGGTGACATTGATGTCGTTGAACGTGATACTGCCTGCGCTCGGGTCAACGAGCCGGTTGATCATCCGCAAAAGCGTCGATTTGCCCGCGCCGGAACGGCCGATAATGCCGACAAAGCTGCCAGGCACGATCTCGATGCTAACGTTGGAAACCGCGACTTTCGACCCGAAACTTCGCGTGAGGTCTTTCAGCGATAGCATTCAGCAACCCTTTGAAAGAGCGAATATATTACGTTCGTATCGAGACTGGATGACGGTCCGGTGACGGTCCGGTGACGGGACGTTAACCGGGGTGTCGGTTACATTGTTTTCCCCGCTTTTCGTCCAAAGACCGGGTGGCCCTCACGCTGGCTCAAACCGGCGTAACTATTCTTCTTTGGCACCGGCGAAATGGAACGGCGCGCGCTCCGCCAAACAAAAAAAGCCCGGCATCGCTGCCGGGCTTCGCTTTAATCGGTGATCGCGGAGACGAAGACTACATCGCCTTGCTGCAATCGTTGCCGGGGCATTCGACGTAGGTGATCTTGCCCTCTTTGTTCTTCTTCCAGATGTACATCACGTAATCGAGGTTGGTGCGGTCGCCCTTCTTGTCGTACGAGATTTCCCCGAGCACGGTCTTGAACTTCATGCCGGAGTGCATCTTCTCGGCGACCTTCTTGGGGTCGAGCGACTTGGCCGATTGGGCGGCTTGCATCATGATCTGAACGGTCGCGTAGCTGTACAGCGTGTAGGCTTCCGGCTCGAACTTGGCGGCGCGGAATTTCGCCACCACGTCCTTGGCGGCCGGGTTGCCGCGTGCGTCGGGACCGTAGGTCATCAGCGTGCCTTCGACGCCGGGACCGGCGATCGAGGCGAGTTCGTCGGTGGTGATGCCGTCGCCGCCCATCACCGGAGCCTTGACGCCCTGGTCGCGCAACTGACGGATGATGAGGCCGCCTTCGGTGTGCAGTCCGCCCCAGTAGACGAGGTCGGCGCCCGACGACTTGACCTTGGAGACAAGCGCCGAATAATCCTTCTCGCCGACATTGATGCCTTCGTACAGCACCGCCTTCATGCCGCCTTTGCCCATCGCCTTGACGGTTTCGTCGGCGAGGCCCTTGCCGTAGGTTGTCTTGTCATGCACCACGGCGATCTTCTTGCCCTTGAAGTGCTTGGTAATGTACTGGCCGGCAACCGCGCCCTGCTGATCGTCGCGGCCGCAGGTGCGGAAGACGTTCCACATGCCGCGCTCGGTGACTTTAGGATTGGTCGAGGCGGGTGTGACGGCGAGAATGCCGTTTTCCTGATAGATTTCGCTGGTCGGCATGGTGACGCCGGAGTTGAAATGACCGACGACGAACTTGACGCCGTCGCCGGAAAATTTGTTCGCCACCGAGACACCCTGTTTGGGATCGGCGACGTCGTCGCCGACTTGCAGGGTGATCTGCTGGCCTAATATGCCGCCGGCAGCGTTGATGTCCTTGACCGCCTGTTCGGCGCCGTTCTTGAGTTGCGCGCCGAATGCGGCATTTGATCCGGTGATCGGACCGGCGACGCCCATCTTGATCTGCGCGGAGGCGGTTCCGGTAACTGCGATAGCGAGGCCCAATGCGAGGCCAAGAGTCGTACCAAGAGTAGTGACTTTTTTCATCCGTTTTCCCCTTCAACTGTAACCGGCAGTTTCAGTAGCTTTCAGAATATTACGTCAGGGCGCATGGCGGCGCCAGCGCAAAGGCCCATCAGGCCGGTTGATCCAGCGATAATGGCTGACCATCTGCGACACGCGCGCTGCCCGAAATCCCAGGAATCCGAGGCCGATACAGACCGCGCTGTCGATCAAATAATAGTGTAGCGACAACAGGGTGCCGCCGAACAGGCTGAAGTGGAAGAAGCGCACGGCGGCGGCAAGGATCAGACTATAGACGAAGACCTGCCAGGCCGGCCGCCAGGTCAGCGCGATGGCCCGCCCGGACAGCCAGGCCGCCCCGCCGCCGAAGATGACGGTGACCAACAGGAAGATGCCTGACGATCCTTCCTCGTAGAAGAAATGCAGGAATGTCGAGAGGGCGGTCGGCGCGGCGGGGTCCATCATGCACCCCCTTCGAGGTAGGCCTGCTTGATTTCGGGACGCTCCAGCAGTTCGCGGCCGGTACCCGACAAGGTTATCAGGCCGTTGATCATGACGTAGCCGCGGTGCGCCAGTTTGAGCGCGTGATAGGCGTTCTGTTCGACCAGGAAGACGGTGAGGCCGTCCTGACTGTTCAGCGCGCGGATGGCGTCGAATATCTGCTTGACGATCAGCGGAGCCAGGCCGAGCGACGGCTCGTCGAGCAGCAGCAGGCGCGGCCGCGCCATCAACGCGCGCGCGATCGCCAGCATCTGCTGCTCGCCGCCGGACAACGTGCCGCCGCGCTGGTCGATGCGCTGCTTCAGGCGCGGGAACAAAGCCAGCATGCGCTCAAGGTCGCGGTCGAATTCCGCCGGCTCGGCGACCAGCGCGCCCATCTGCAGATTCTCGAACACGGTCATGCGCGAGAAGATGCGGCGGCCTTCCGGCGATTGCGCCAGCTTCAGCCGCGCGATCTCATGGGTCGGCAAATGGGTGATGTCGCGCCCGGCGAATTCGATTCTGCCTTCGCGCGCGCGCGGATTGCCGCAGATGGTCATCATCAGTGTCGACTTGCCGGCGCCATTGGCGCCGATCATGGTGACGATCTCGCCCTCGTTGACGTCGAGGTCGACGCCCTTGAGCGCCATCACGCGGCCGTAATAGGTCTTGACGCCGCGGACGGAGAGAAGAGGCGGGCTCATAAGCCGACCTCCGCTTCGACCTTCGCGACCTCGTCGTCGGGCACGCCGAGATAGGCGGCGATCACCTTCGGGTCGTTGCGCACCTCTTCCGGCGCGCCATCGGAGATCTTGACGCCGTAGTCGAGCACGATGACGTGGTCGGAAATCTCCATCACCACCGACATGTCGTGCTCGATCAAAAGGATCGAGATGCCCTGCTCATTGCCGATGGACAGCAGCAACTCGTTAAGCTGCGCGCTTTCGCGCGGGTTGAGGCCGGCCGCCGGCTCGTCGAGACAGAGCAGCACCGGGTCGGTGCACATGGCGCGCGCGATTTCGAGACGGCGCTGGTCGCCATAAGGCAAGTCGCCGGCCGGATCGTCGGCGCGGTGGATCAGGCCGACGCGGTCGAGCCAGTCGCGCGCCAGTTCGATCGAGGCGCGTTCGGCGCGCCGGTAGGAGGGAACGCCGAAGATGCCGAGCAGGGTGAAACCCGAGGCCAGCATCAGCGAGTTGTGTTGCGCGACCAGCAGATTTTCCAGCAAGGTCATGCCGGGAAACAGGCGGATGTTCTGGAAGG
>JAUSBQ010000186.1 GCA_030651965.1 Pseudolabrys sp.
CCTCGGGCACCGGCTCCAGTTCGACCATCGCCATGTTGCAGCGCGATTCGAAGGTGCCGTCCTGGTCGAGCACGTAGGCGATGCCGCCCGACATGCCGGCGGCGAAGTTGCGGCCGGTGCGCCCCAGCACGGCCACGACGCCGCCCGTCATGTATTCGCAGCAATGATCGCCGGAGCCTTCGACGACGACCGTGGCGCCGGAGTTGCGCACGGCGAAACGTTCGCCGGCAACGCCGCGGAAATAGCATTCGCCGCCGATAGCGCCGTACATCACGGTGTTGCCGACGATGATCGATTCTTCCGGCACGATGCTTGAGTCGGCCGGCGGACGGATGATGATGCGGCCGCCCGACAGGCCCTTGCCGACATAGTCGTTGGCTTCGCCGTCAAGCTCGAACGTGACGCCGCGCGCCAGCCAGGCGCCGAAGGCCTGACCGGCGGTGCCGGTGAAGCGCACATGGATGGTGCCGTCGGGCAGGCCGGCATGGCCGTAACGCTTGGCGACCTCGCCGGACAGCATCGCGCCGCAACTGCGGTTGGTCGAGTTGATCGCGGTCTGCAAACGCACCGGCGCGCCGCGGTCGAGCGCGGCTTGCGATTCGGCGATCAGCTTGCGGTCGAGAACGGCCTCGAGATGATGATCCTGCTTCTCGCAGTGGAAGATCGGCGTCTTGTCGTCGGCCTTCGGCTTGGTGAACAGCTTGGAGAAGTCCAGACCCTTGGCCTTCCAGTGCTCCACCAGCTTGCGGCGATCGAGCATCTGCATCTGGCCGACCATCTCGTCGAAGGTGCGGTAGCCGAGCGAAGCCATGATCTCGCGCACTTCCTCGGCGACGAAGAAGAAATAGTTGATGACGTGCTCGGGCTGGCCCTTGAAACGCTTGCGCAGCACCGGGTCCTGCGTGGCGATGCCGACCGGGCAGGTGTTGAGATGGCACTTGCGCATCATGATGCAGCCGGCGGCGATCAGCGGCGCGGTGGCGAAGCCGAATTCGTCGGCCCCTAACAGCGCGCCGACGACGACATCGCGGCCGGTCCGGATGCCGCCGTCGACCTGGACGGCGATGCGGCTGCGCAGCTTGTTGATGACGAGCGTCTGATGGGTTTCGGCCAGGCCGATTTCCCACGGGCTGCCGGCATGCTTGAGCGAGGTGAGCGGCGAAGCGCCGGTGCCGCCCTCGTAGCCCGAAATGGTGACGTGGTCGGCTCGCGCCTTCGAGACGCCGGCGGCAACGGTGCCGACGCCGATTTCGGAGACGAGCTTGACCGAGACGTCGCCGGTCGGGTTGACGTTCTTGAGGTCGAAGATGAGCTGGGCGAGGTCTTCGATCGAATAGATGTCGTGGTGCGGCGGCGGCGAGATCAGGCCGACGCCGGGAGTCGAGTAGCGCACCGCGGCGATGGTCTTGTCGACCTTGAGGCCGGGCAACTGGCCGCCTTCGCCGGGCTTGGCGCCCTGCGCCATCTTGATCTGCATCATGTCCGAGTTGACCAGATACTCGGTGGTGACGCCAAATCGTCCCGACGCTACCTGCTTGATGGCCGAGCGCATCGAGTCGCCGTTCGGCATCGGCTTGAAGCGATCCGCCTCTTCGCCGCCTTCGCCGGTGTTCGACTTGCCGCCGATGCGGTTCATCGCAATCGCCAGTGTCGTGTGCGCCTCGCGCGAGATCGAGCCATAGGACATGGCGCCGGTCGAGAACCGATGCACGATGTTCTTGGCCGGTTCGACTTCGTCCAGCGCGACCGGCTTGCGGCCGGCCTGTTCTGCGGTCTTGATCTGGAACAGCCCGCGAATGGTCAGCAGGTGTTCGTTCTGGTCATTCACGATCTTGGCGAAGGCGCGATAATGATCCTGCGAGTTGCCACGCACGGCGTGCTGTAGCCGCGACACCGTCTCGGCGGTCCAGACATGGTCTTCGCCGCGCATGCGCACGGCGTAGTCGCCGCCGACGTCGAGCATCGAGCGGTAGATCGGCGCGTCGCTGAACGCGGCCCGGTGACGCCGCACGGTCTCTTCGGCGATTTCCGGCAGGCCGACGCCCTCGATCTGGGTGTGCGTGCCGGTGAAGTATTTGGCGATGAAATCCTGCCGCAGCCCGACGGCGTCGAAAATCTGCGCGCCGCAATAGGACTGGTAGGTCGAGATGCCCATTTTCGACATGACCTTGAGCAGGCCCTTGTCGATCGACTTGATGTAGCGCTTGACGACCTCATAAGCCTCGAGCTTCTGCGGCAGCGTGTCCTTCATCGCCACCAGAGTTTCAAAGGCGAGGTAGGGGTTGATCGCTTCGGCGCCGTAGCCGGCCAGGCAGGCGAAGTGATGCACCTCGCGCGGTTCGCCGGTTTCCAGCACCAGACCGACCGACGTGCGCAGTCCCTTGCGGATCAGGTGATGATGCACGGCGGCGCAAGCCAGCAGCATCGGGATCGGAATGCGGTCGGCGCCCACTCTACGGTCAGACAGGATGATGATGTTGCAGCCGCCTTTGACTTCTTCCTCGGCGCGCACGCACAGTTCGTCGATCGCCCAGTCCATGCCGTCGGCGCCATGCTCAGACGGGAATGTGACGTCGAAGGTCAGCGACTTGAAGTGATCGCCGGTCATCTCGGAGATCGAGCGAATCTTTTCCAGGTCCTCGTTGGTGAGGATCGGCTGGCGTACTTCGAGGCGCTTGGTGTTCGACATGCCCTCGTGGTCGAGCAGGTTCGGGCGCGGACCGATGATCGAGACCAGGCTCATCACTAGCTCTTCGCGGATCGGATCGATCGGCGGGTTGGTGACCTGCGCGAAGTTCTGCTTGAAATAGGTGAATAGCGGCTTCGGCTTGTCCGACAGCGCCGAGATCGGCGTGTCGTTGCCCATCGAGCCGATGGCTTCCTCGCCGGTGGTGCCCATCGGCGTCATCAGCAGCTTGACGTCTTCCTGGGTGTAGCCGAACAGCTGCTGGCGATCGAGCAGCGCCAGGTTCGAGATCGGCGAGGCGCTCGGTGCGCCCGGCAGTTCTTCCAGCACGATCTGCGTGCGCGTCAGCCACTCGCGATACGGATGGCTCTTGGCCAAAGCTGCCTTGAGTTCCTCGTCGGGAATGAGCCGGCCTTCGTCGAGATCGACCAGCAGCATCTTGCCCGGCTGGAGGCGCCACTTCTTGACGATGTCCTTTTCCGGAATGGGCAGCACGCCCATTTCCGAGGCCATGATAATGCGGTCGTCCTTGGTCAGCAGATAGCGCGCCGGCCGCAGGCCGTTGCGGTCGAGCGTGGCGCCGATCTGGCGGCCATTGGTGAAGGCGATCGCGGCAGGGCCGTCCCACGGCTCCATCAGCGCGGCGTTGTATTCGTAGAAGGAGCGGCGCTCTTCATCCATCAGCGGATTGCCGGCCCAGGCTTCCGGAATCATCATCATCACGGCGTGCGCGAGCGAGTAGCCGCCTTGCGTGAGGAATTCCAGCGCGTTGTCGAAGCAGGCGGTGTCGGACTGACCTTCATAGGAGATCGGCCACAGCTTCTCGATGTCCTTGCCGAACAGCGGCGAAGACACCGACGCCTGACGCGCGGCCATCCAGTTGACGTTGCCGCGCAGCGTGTTGATCTCGCCGTTATGCGCGACCATGCGGTAGGGATGCGCCAGCGACCAGGCCGGGAAGGTGTTGGTCGAGAAGCGCTGGTGCACCAGCGCAATGGCGCTTTCGAAACCCGGGTCGTGCAGGTCGGGATAATACTTGCCGAGCTGATCGGCGAGGACCATGCCCGTGTAGATCACCGTGCGGCACGAGATCGAGACCGGGTAATAGCTCGACGTGCGCCGCTCGCGGCGGCGATAGATCGCGTTCGAGATCGACTTGCGCAGGATATAGAGGCGGCGCTCGAACTCGTCCTCGGACATTTTCTTCTTGCCGCGGCCGATGAACACCTGCTTGTGCCGCGGTTCGGTCGGGATCACCGACTCGCCGAGCGAGGAATTGTCCTTCGGTACGTCGCGCCAGCCGAGGAGGGTGAGGCCCTCGCGCGCGATCACGTCGGCATAGATGTCGCGGATGATCTGCCGCCAGGTCTCTTCCTGCGGCATGAACAACTGGCCGACCGCGTATTGGCCGGGCTCCGGCAGCGTGAAGCCGAGCCGGGTGGCTTCCTTGGCGAAAAACTTGTGCGGGATCTGCACCAGAATGCCGGCGCCGTCGCCCATGCGCGGATCGGCGCCGGTGGCGCCACGGTGTTCGAGGTTGCACAGAATCTGCAAACCGTCCTGAACGATCTGGTGCGACTTGCGGCCCTTGATGTCGGCGACGAAGCCGACGCCGCAGGCATCACTGTCGAGCGCCGGGTCGTACAGACCCTGCGCCGCAGGCGTGCCCGGATCGGCGGTCGAGCCCATGAACGGCGCGACGGCGTCATCGCTTTTGCGCGATGCGTCGATCCGAGAAAATCCTGCGCTGTTCTTCTGCTCGCTCATATCGCCCTGCCTCGCCGGCGCGTGCCGGCGTACTCAATCTGTCGCGGAGCCCATGGTTTGGGCGTGCCGATTTGCACTCCAACCCCCGCAGGCTATGCGTAATTAGGACAGCATTACTGTCCTAATAGACCATGCCAAATTTTGGCCCGCCGCACAAGACTGGTCCATGTCCAAACTGGCCGGTGCTTGCGCTTTGTTGCGGCGTTGCCTTCTCACCAAGCAAGAACAGGACCACGCGCGTGCGTTTTGCGCAATGGCATTGCGCCCGGGTGAGGCTTGCACCCCCTGCCAAATTGCCTGCCCGATTAACCGTTTAAGGGTGAATCCGGGAAAACGCCGCGGCTTCCTTGGCCTCGGATATGGTGC
>JAUSBQ010000190.1 GCA_030651965.1 Pseudolabrys sp.
GCGCACAAGTTCACCGGCGCCGAGCTGGAGCCGGGCTTGAAGGAAACCTCGTTCTACGACCCGACCAACTTCACCTTCCCGGCCGGCTGCCACATCTGCGAACTCGATGTCGACATCGAGACCGGCAAGGTCGATATCGTCAATTGGACCGCGGTCGACGACTTCGGCACCGTGATCAATCCGATGATCGTCGAGGGTCAGGTCCATGGCGGCATCGCCCAGGGCGTCGGCCAGGCGCTCCTGGAAGGCGCGTTCTATGATGCCAACGGCCAGTTGGTGACCGGCTCGATGATGGACTACACCATGCCGCGGGCGTACGACCTGCCGTCGTTCCATGTCGGCCTGACGATGACCAAATCGCCGTCCAATCCGCTCGGCATGAAGGGCTGCGGCGAGGCGGGCGCCATTGCCGCGCCGGCGGCGGTGATCAACGCCGTCACCGACGCGATCGGGACCGAGAACATCGCCATGCCCGCCACCGCCAACGCGGTGTGGGCGGCCTTGCAGAAATCACAGGCGCCGAAAGCCGCTTAACGAGACAGCGCGATCGCGCTACAAAGAATCGAAACGGAGTGACCGATGTATAATTTCACCTTCCATCGCCCGACCACGGTCCGCCAGGCGGCGGGCCTGCTGGCGCGCAACCCGGACGGCAAGCTCCTCGCCGGCGGCCACTCGCTGCTGCCGGTGATGAAGCAGCGGCTGGCGCAGCCGTCGGCGATCGTCGATCTGTCGCTGGTCGAGGGCCTTGCCGGCGTCGAATTGAAAGGCCGCTCGGTGGTGATCGGCGCGATGACGCGCCACGCCGACGTTGCCAACTCGCCGGTGCTCAAGGAACTGATGCCGGGCCTGGCCGCCGTGCCCGCGTCGATCGGCGATCCGCAGGTGCGCAACCGCGGCACCATCGGCGGCTCGATCGCCAATAACGATCCGAACGCCGATTACCCGGCCGCCTGTCTCGGTCTCGGCGCGACCATCATCACCAACAAGCGCCGCATCGCGGCCGACGACTTCTTCACCGGCATGTTCTCGACCGCGCTGGAAGAGGGCGAGATCATCGTCAAGGTCAGCTTCCCGGCCGCCAAGAAGGCGGCATACGAGAAGTTCAAGCATCCGGCGTCGGGCTTTGCGCTGGTCGGCGTCTTCGTGTCGAAGCGCGGCCCGGATATCCGCGTCGCGGTGACCGGCGCGGGAAGCAACGGCGTGTTCCGCGTCACCTCGTTCGAGGAGGCGCTGAAGAAGCGTTTCGCGGCGAAGTCGATCGAGGGCATGACCATTCCGGCGACTGGCATGAATGCTGACATTCATGCTTCGCCCGAATATCGCGCGCATCTCGTCGGTGTGCTGGCACGCCGCGCTTTGGCGAAGGCGAACGCTTAAACCGGACACATTCTTGCTAATGAAAGGGCCCCGCAGTGCGGGGCCTTTTTTTTGCACCGTCACCCTGAGGTGCGCGCCAAAGGCGCGCTTCGAAGGGCGACGGCCTGTGAGTCAGTGGCCGTCGTCCTTCGAGGCTAGCGCGTTCCGCGCTCGCGCCTCAGGATGACGGGTCTGAAGCTGCGAACACGCGATACGTCTTGCGGCCGGCGGCTTTGGCGCCATACAGCGCCGCGTCGGCGTTGCGAAAAACGTCCGGCGCCAGGCAACCGTCGATGGCCGCGATCCCGATCGAGGCGCCGATATGATAGCTTTTCCCTTCGCGATGGATCGGCTGGCTCAGCACTGCGATAATCCTGGCGGCGAGTTGCCGCGCGCCGCTGTCATGCGGCGCATCAAGGATCACGGCGAATTCGTCGCCGCCGACGCGCGCCACGATGCTTGCTTTGCCACAGACGATTCTGAGGCGATGCGCGGCCGCTTTGAGACACTCGTCGCCGGCCATGTGGCCGAGCGAGTCGTTCACCTCCTTGAAGCCATCGAGGTCGATCAGCAGGAGCGCGCCGCCCGCGCGGCGCGTAGGCTCGTCGCCGCATATCTGCGCCAGGTGGGTCTGAAATTTATTGCGGTTGGCCAGGCCGGTCATATCGTCGAATTCGGCGAAATACTGGATCCTGTCCAGCTTGGCCTTTTCCTCGGTGATGTCCTGCTTGATTCCGAACAGCCGGCTCGGCGCGTCGCCCGCGCCTTCGAGCGTTGCGTGGATCCGTATCCAGCGCCGGCTACCCTTCGGCGTCACGATAGCCGCGTCGAGGCTGAACGGCTTGCGCTCTTTCAGCGCGCGGCTTCTGGTCGTCTGCAGAGTGCGCAGTGACTCGGGCTCATAGAAGCCGAGCGTTCGCGCGCGCACGAGCGCCGTGCCTCGCGGCACGTCGAACAGGTCGTAAGTGCCATCGGACCAGTTGAGCTTCTCGCTGGCCAGATCGCATTCCCAGACGCCGAGCCGGGCGGCGGCCGAGGCGCGCTCGAAAATATAACGGCTGTGGGCAAGAGTCGCTTCGTAGTCGCGGATGGTGCGCGCCTGCGCCTCGACCAGCGCGGTCAATCGCTCGACGGCGGCGGCCGTCGAGTCATGAGAAAATGGGTCTATCCCGGATGCGCGGATTGCGCTTGGCTGTGCCATCAATAAGTTCCACCCGTACGTGCAGGTCAATATTACGGAGGGGCGGCTTAACGCTTCGTGTTTAAATGCCGCGACAAAGCGGCATATCGGTCGCTTAACATGTTGCTAGCCATGGTTTCGTATTTGCCGCGGCGCTCGGCCTAGGGCTTGACCGCCGCCAGGCGCGCCTGTGCCACCGCGCTGAAGGCGACGTCGTCGACTGTGGCGAGCGCGACGCGATCCTTGACCAGCCCGCGATAGAATTCGCCCTTCGACACCGCCGCGACATCGGCAATGATGCACCAGCTGTCGCCGCCGTCGAGGCTCTCGAACACCTGACCGTCGGTGTCCGCCGCATAGAGGCCGTAGCCCTTGTCGTGCACTTCGATGGTGAGCGCGCCGAACGTCGCGCGCTGGCCGTTCGGCAAGCCGCCGAGCAGGCGCTCCCAGGTCTGCCCGGCATCGCGGCTGCGGAACACCTTGCCGCGCGCGCGGCCGAGTTTGTACCAATGCGGCGGCCAGCCGACGCCGGCCGTCAAAAAGACGAGGTCCGGCTGATCGGGATGAATGACCATCGGGTCGGGATAGTTCGCCTCCGGCGGCATCGGGTTCTTGCGCCAGGTCTTGCCGTTGTCGTCGCTGGTCATGACGCCGACAATGCCATTGGCGATCAGGATGCGGTTCGGTCGCGCCGGGTTGACCAGGATGCGGTGAATGTCGTTTTCGCCGACCAGCGGGTCAACCTTCATATCGGTAAAGCTCTTGCCGAAATCGGTCGACACCAGCAGCGCACCGATCTCGATGCCGACCATTAGCCGGTCGCCGTCGAGCACGATCTCCTTGATGTGGCCGACGCGCGGCGGCGGCGGAAAGCACCAGCCTTCGGCGCTTTCGACCTCGCGCAAAGCGGTCAATTCGCGCCAGCTGTCGCCGGCGTCCTCGCTGATATAAAGATGCGCCGGCAGGGATCCGACCAGTGCGACATCTTTGCCCTGAAGCTTGCCGGCGCGCGCCGACCACAGATCGTGCCGGTCGATGCCGTTATTGACCCATTGCCAGGTCTTGCCGTGATCGCGGCTGCGCGCGACGCCGACGCCATGGGTGGCGGCGAACAAAGTGCCGTCATCGGCCACGGTGACGGCGCTGACGAAGCATCCGGCGAGTGCGCGGTGCGTGACCGACCAGCGATTTTCTACGCGCGAAAGGATGGCGATGCCGTCGACAGTGCCGACGACGATCGTGTCCGATGGCTTTGCCGCGCGGTGCGTGTTGTGCCCGCCGTTGGACAGTAAAATCATGCCGACCTCCCTGGAGATTTCGGCTTACTTTTCTTTATCCAACTCCGCCAGCAGATTGTGCAGATCGAGCGGGTGGGTGAACATCTTCAGCGAGCCGTCCGGATTAGATGGCCACTGATCCTTCGGCCGGTCCCAATACAACTCGACGCCGTTCTGGTCGGGGTCGCGCAAATAGAGCGCCTCGGAGACGCCGTGGTCGGAGGCGCCGTCGAGCGGGATCTTGGCGGCGATCAGGCGGCGCAGCGCGTCGGCGAGCAGCCGCCGGGTCGGGTAGAGAATGGCCGTATGGAAGAGGCCAGTGGTGCCGGGCGGCGGGGCTGAGCCGCCTTTGCTCTCCCAGGTATTGAGACCTATGTGATGGTGGTAATCCCCGGCGGCGATGAAGGCCGCGCCCGGATAGCGGGTGGTCTGCGTAAAGCCGAGAACGCCGCAGTAAAACCCGAGCGCCCGGTCGAGATCGGCGACTTTGAGGTGGACATGGCCGATTTTGACGCCGCCATCGATGGCCGGCGGGCGAAGCGGGGCGGTGTCGGTCGCGGACATGGCAGGTATCCTTTTCGGGCCAATCGGCCTGATATGTTTGGCTGGCCGGGGGCGCTTCTGTTGCCTAGATGTATGATACCGGCCTGGCCGGTTAAAGTGTCACCGAGGATACCGACGAGGATCGCTACTTATGTCCATCACCCCGCTCCCCAGCAGTATCGAGGGCACCCTCGACATGCTGGCCAAGGCCAATTATGTCGGCGACCGCTCGCTGGCGACGGTGCTGTTTCTCGCGCTGCGCATGGGCCGGCCACTTTTCCTCGAAGGCGAGGCGGGCGTCGGCAAGACCGAGATCGCCAAGGTGCTGTCGGCCGCGCTCGGACGGCGGCTGATCCGGCTGCAATGCTACGAGGGCCTCGACGTATCGGCGGCGGTCTACGAATGGAATTACGGTGCGCAGATGATCGCCATCCGCATGGCGGAAGCCACCGGCGAGGGCGACAAGGCGCGCGTTGAGCACGACGTGTTTTCCGAGCGCTTCCTGATCAAGCGGCCGCTGTTGCAGGCGCTGGAGCCGGACCCGGCCGGACCGCCGGTGCTGCTGATCGACGAGATCCACCGCACCGACGAGGCGTTCGAGGCGTTCCTTCTGGAAGTGCTGGCGGATTTCCAGGTCACCATTCCCGAACTCGGTACGGTGAAAGCCGCGCAGCCGCCGATCGTCATCGTCACCTCGAACCGGACGCGCGAAGTGCACGACGCCTTGAAGCGGCGCTGCCTCTATCACTGGGTCGGCTATCCGGACGCGACACGCGAACTGGCGATTTTGCGCGCCAAGGTGCCGGGCATCCCGAAGAAACTGTCGGCGCAGGTCGTCGCCTTTGTCCAGGCGCTGCGCAAGGAAGATCTGTTCAAGTCGCCCGGCGTTGCCGAGACGCTGGACTGGGCCGGCGCGTTGACCGAACTCGACGTCGTCGCGCTCGATCCGGCGACGGTGTCGGACACGCTCGGCGCGCTCTTGAAGTATCAGGACGACATCGCGCGTCTCGATGGCACCAAGGTGAAAGCGCTGCTTGATGAGGTGAAGTCGGAGTTGCGGGCGGCGGAGTAAGTCGATGGCGAAAAACGAAAGCCAGCCTGCCGACGGCCGTCTCGCCGAGAACATTCTCTATTTCGCGCGCGCGCTGCGCGCCGCCGGGATTCCGGTGGGCTCAGGCAGCGTGCTCGATGCGCTGGCGGCGGTCGAGGTCGCCAAAGTCGGCTCGCGCGACGACTTCTACTGGACTTTGCATGCGGTGTTCGTGAAGCGGCACGAGCATTCGATTTTGTTCGATCAGGCTTTCCGCATCTTCTTTCGCCGGCGCGGCTATATCGACAAGTTGATCGCGGCGATGCTGCCCGACACCCTGCCGACCGCGCCGAAGGCGCCCGAGGCGGGCGCGCAGCGCATCCAGGAAGCTTTGTTCGCCGGCACCAACAAGGGCAAGGAAGAAGAGCAGGAAGTCGAGATCGATGCGCGGCTGACGGTTTCCGACCGCGAGGTGCTGAACAAGAAAGACTTCGCGCAGATGACGACAGCGGAAATCGCCGCCGCGAAGGATGCGATCGCCAGGTTGGCTTTGCCGCTCGATGAGGTAATAACGCGCCGCATGGCGCCGAGCCGGCACGGCCGCCTTATCGACATGCGCCGCACCTTGCGCGCCAGCATGAAAGCCGGCGGCGCGCTGATCGACCTGAAATATCTTGGGCCGAAGGTGAAGGAGCCGCCGATCGTGGCGCTGCTGGATATTTCGGGCTCGATGAGCCAGTACACGCGGCTGTTCCTGCATTTCCTCCATGCCATCACCGACGAGCGCAAGCGCGTCACGACGTTTCTGTTCGGCACGCGGCTGACCAATGTGACGCGCGCGATCCGGCAGCGCGATCCGGACGAGGCGCTGGCGTCGTGTGGCGCGCATGTGGTCGACTGGTCGGGCGGCACGCGCATCGCCACCTCGCTGCACGACTTCAACAAGCACTGGGCGCGGCGCGTGCTGGGCCAGGGCGCCGTGGTGCTGTTGATCACCGACGGGCTTGAACGCGACGCCGACGACACGCTATCCTTCGAGATGGACCGGTTGCACCGCTCGTGCCGCCGGCTGGTCTGGCTCAATCCGTTGTTGCGTTTCGAAGGTTTCGAGGCGCGCGCCAAAGGGGTCAGGACCATGCTGCCGCATGTGGACGAACTGCGGCCGATCCACAATCTGGCCTCGATGACGGAACTGGTGCGCGCGCTGTCCGGACTGCCTGCTAAGGGCTATGATCCGAAACAGATGCTGCGGCACGTCGCATAATGGAGGACTGCCATGCTGGGTCGTGATGAACACATCCTCAAAACCGCCGAAGACTGGGCCCAATCCGGACGCGGCGTTGCGCTGGCGACCGTTGTCGAAACCTGGGGCTCCGCGCCGCGGCCGGTCGGCTCCAATCTGGTGATCGACAGCGACGGCAATTTCCTAGGGTCGGTGTCGGGCGGCTGCGTCGAAGGCGCAGTGGTCACCGAAGCCATCGACGTGATCGAAAGCGGCAAGCCGAAGGTGCTCGAATTCGGCGTCGCCGATGAAGCAGCCTGGCAGGTCGGCCTGTCCTGCGGCGGCACCATCCGCGTCTATGTCGAGAAGGTGAGCTGACGTGAAACTCGACATTCTCCAGACGCTGAATGGGGAGCGCGATGCGCGCCGCGCCGTGTTCATCATCACCGATCTCGATAGCGGCGCGCAGCGGCTGGTCAAAGCCGCCGACATCGCCGGCGATCCTTTGCATGAGACGCTGGAAAAGCGCCTGCGCATGGGTAAAAGTGGTATGGACGAAACGGCGCAGGGCCGCGTCTTCATCACGGTGCACGTCCCGTCGCCGCGGCTGGTCATCACCGGCGCCGTCCATATCAGCCAGGCCCTGGCGCCGATCGCGCAGATGCTGGGCTACGACGTCACCATCGTCGATCCGCGCACGGCCTTCGCCTCCAAGGAGCGCTTCCCCGATGTGACGGTGCTGGCCGAGTGGCCGGACGTGGCGCTGCCGCCGCTCAATGTCGACCGCTACACGGCCTTCGTCGCGCTGACGCACGACCCCAAGATCGACGATCCGGCCTTGCTGCACGCGCTCAAGCGCGACTGTTTCTACATCGGCGCGCTCGGCTCCAAGAAAACGTATGCCAAACGCAATGACCGGCTGAAAGCCGCCGGGCTGACCGATACCGACTTGGCGCGCATTCACGCGCCGATCGGCCTCGATATCGGCGCCATCTCGCCGTCGGAGATCGCGGTTTCGATCATGGGCGAGATCGTCCAGTCGCTGCGGCAGAAGCCGGCACGGACGGCGAAAGCGGAAGCGGCATGAAGTTCGGCCCGCTTGCTCCGAAAGATGCGCTTGGCGCCACAGCGGTGCATTCGATCCGCCAGGGCGATCTGGTGCTCAAGAAGGGTACGTTGATCGGCGAGAAGGAAATCGCCGCGCTGGAGGCGGCGGGTGTCGGCGAGGTCGTCGTCGCCCGCATCGAGCCGGGCGACGTGTCCGAAGACGAGGCCGCCGCCGAAATCGCCACTGCTGCCGGTGGCGAGGGCACGCGCGCCGACCGCGCCTTCACTGGACGCTGCAATCTGTTCGCGCAGGCCGCCGGCGTGCTGGTGGTCGACAAGGACGCGGTCGACAGGCTCAACCGCATCGACGAGGCGGTCACCATCGCCACCTTGCCGGCCTACAAGCCGGTGGTGGAAGGCGAGATGATCGCCACCGTGAAGATCATTCCCTTCGCCGTATCAGGCGTGGCGCGCGACCGCGCGGTGGCGGAAGCGGTCAAGGCGAAGCCGGTGATCCGCATTGCGCCTTACACAGTGCGCAAGATTGGCATCGTCTCGACGCTGCTGCCGGGCCTGGCGCCGAAGGTCGTCGAGAAGACGCTGAAGATCACCGCCGCGCGTATCGCGCCTTCCGGCGCGACCATCGTGGCCGAGCGGCGCGTGCCGCATGAACAGGACGCGCTGGCGCGCGCCATCGACGAGGTGCGCAACGCGGGCGCCGAACTGGTCATCGTCTTCGGCGCCTCCGCGATTGCCGACCGCCGCGACGTCATCCCGATGGCGATTGAAGCAGCCGGCGGCGAGATCGAACATTTCGGCATGCCGGTCGATCCCGGCAATCTGATGCTGATCGGCCGTCTGCGCGGGCAGGCGGTGATCGGCGCGCCGGGCTGCGCGCGTAGCCCAAAGGAAAACGGTTTCGACTGGGTGCTGATGCGCCTGCTCGCCGGCTTAGCCGTGACGCGCGACGACATCACCGGCATGGGCGTCGGCGGCCTGCTGATGGAAATCGTGACGCGGCCGCAGCCGCGCACCGAACCCGCACCGGAAAAGAGCCCAAAGAGCGAGCAACGTGTCGCCGCGATCGTGCTGGCGGCCGGGCGCTCGACCCGCATGGGTGCGGTCAACAAGATGCTGGCCGAGATCGGCGGCAGGCCGCTGGTGCGCATCGCCACCGAGCAGGCGCTCGCCTCACGCGCCAAGCCGGTGATTGTCGTCACCGGCCACGAACGCGACAAAGTCGAGCAGGCGCTCAAGGGTCTCGATGTGCGCTTTGTCCATAACGCCGATTTTGTCGAAGGCCTGGCTGGCTCGGTCAAGACGGGAATCGCCGCGGTGCCGGCGGAGAGCGATGCGGCCATCGTCTGTCTCGGCGACATGCCGCAGGTCGACAGCGGCTTAATCGACAAACTGCTGGCGGCGTTCGATCCCGAGCGCGGCGCGCTGGTCGTGGTGCCGAGTATCGACGGGCGGCGCGGCAATCCGGTGGTGTGGTCCAGGCGATTCTTCAACGACCTGATGGCGATCACCGGCGATATCGGCGCGCGGCATTTGATCGGACAGTATGCCGAAGCCGTAGTCGAAGTGCCGGTCGCCGGCGAGGCGGCGCTGACCGATGTCGACACGCCCGAGTCGTTTTCGGCGGTCAAGGCGGAAATCGAACGCGCCTGAGATTCGAATCATTGATCGCAAACGCGACTCAGCCCCCTTATCGGTGCCTAGGAACCGGGTAGGGGCCGATGCGAGATATCTACACGCCAGCGATTCGCGCCTTCGTGGTGGCGAGCTTGTTCATCGCGACCGCGACTTTGATGATTGTCGCCGTCAACACCGCGCGCGCGGCCGGCGCATTGGCGGTCGGTTCGTGCGGCGCCTTCGGCGAGGCTTTCGATTACGCCAGCGTCGAGGAGGCCAGCCAGAGCGCGCTGTCGAAGTGCCAGGGCGGCGCCTGTCGCGTGGTGGCGACATCCAAGCGCGGCTGCGCTGCTTTCGCGGTCGATTTCAACGACCCGTGCGGCGCCCATGGCTGGGGCAAGGGCGCACGGCTCGGCCGCAGCCAGAACGCCGCGCTGGAGGCCTGCTACAAAGGCGGCGGCAAGGAATGCGTCATCCGCACCTTTTTCTGCGACGCCAAGGGGTGAGGCTAAACCCGTCATCCTGAGAGCCTGACCGAAAAAGCGGTGAGTGATCCCAGCGGGCTGTGATTCCATCGGATTTGCAAAGATTCGAGGGAGATCACGATGGCCTGGACTGGGACCACTCGCGCATACT
>JAUSBQ010000194.1 GCA_030651965.1 Pseudolabrys sp.
TCACCAGGGAAGACAGCGCGCGGGTCTATCGCACCTATGTCGAGCCGTTTCTGCCCGACCTCGGCCCGCGCTGCCTGCGCACCGAAACCTGCCTCTATACCCGCGTCGACCGCTCGCGCTTCATCATCGACAGCGATCCGCGCAGCGAGCGCGTCACTTTCGTGTCCGCCTGTTCAGGCCACGGTTTCAAGCATTCGGCGGCGATCGGCGAGGCGCTGGCGCAGCAAATGACGCAAGGGCGCGCGGCCCATGTCGACCTTGAGCCGTTCCGGCTTGCGCGGCTGGCGTCTTACTTACGGGTGTGACCGGGCCTTAGGCCGCGTCCTGAACGACGCGGTTGCGGCCGTCGCGCTTGGCGCGATAGAGCGCGGTGTCGGCACGCTTGAGCATGGCGGCGGCGGTGTCGCCCTCGCCGCCGAGCGAAGCAAGGCCAATCGAAATCGTGACATCCAGCGTCCGCGCGCCCTGCTGGATCGGAAACGGCTCGGTGGCGATGCGGCGGCGGATGCGCTCCGCCACCAGCCCGGCCACCGTCGCATCGGTTTCCGGCATGACGATGACGAATTCCTCGCCGCCATAGCGGCAGGCCAGGTCGATATTGCGGATCGATTTGCGGATGCGCACGGCGAATTCGCGCAACACGTC
This sequence comes from Pseudolabrys sp., assembly GCA_030651965.1. Classification (GTDB taxonomy): domain Bacteria; phylum Pseudomonadota; class Alphaproteobacteria; order Rhizobiales; family Xanthobacteraceae; genus Pseudolabrys. Next base: position 646 of record JAUSBQ010000194.1, read on the forward strand.
GTCGCCGGCGTCGTGGCCATGGCCGTCATTGATCGACTTGAAGAAGTCGATGTCGAGAATGAGCACCGAAAGCGGCTTGCCGCGCTGCGCCGCCTGCTCGGTCAAAGCCGCCAGATGGGTTTCCATATAGCGGCGGTTATACAGGCTGGTCAGCGCGTCGGTGGTCGCCATCTCGATCGACATCTGCACGTTGTCGCGCAGGCGTTCGGTATAGCGCTTCTTCTTGATCTGCGTGCGCACGCGCGCCAGCATCTCGTTCTTGTCGATCGGCCGGATCAGGTAATCGTTGACGCCGATCTCCAGCCCGCGCACCAGCCGCGCATTGTTGTCGGCTTCCGCCACCGCCAGAATGGGCATGTTGCGGGTGCGCTCGAGCGAACGGATCTGGCTGCACAGGCGCAGGCCGTCGTGCTCCTTCAGGCCGAGCGAGACGATCACCAGTTCGTAGTCGCCCTCGGCGACATTGAACAGGGCATCAGCCGGATTGGGCTGCACCTCGACCGTGTGTTCCCCCTGGAGCGTCGGCACGATGCGCTCATAGGACGACTGGCGGTCGTCGACGATGAGGATGCGGCCGCCGCGGCCGGTTTCCGCCACGGCTTCGTTCTCCGGACTCTGGATGCCGATTTCCTTGGTGGTGAGCGCGCGCATGCGCAGTTCGTCAGTCACCATCTTGAGCCGCGCCAGCGACCGCACGCGCGAGATCAGCGCCACGTCGGTGACCGGCTTGGTGAGAAAATCGTCGGCGCCGGCTTCCAGGCCGCGCACGCGGTCGGACGGCTGGTCGAGCGCGGTGACCATGACCACCGGAATGTGGTGCGTCGCCGTATTGGCCTTGAGCCTGCGGCAGACCTCGAAACCGTCCATGTCCGGCATCATCACGTCGAGCAGGATGATGTCGCATTCGGCGCGCTCGGCCACCGTCAGGGCCTCGGCGCCGCTATAGGCCGTCGAGACGTCGAAATACTCGGCCGACAGCCGCGCTTCGAGCAGCTTCACATTGGCCGGGATGTCGTCGACGACGAGAACGCGGGCGGTCATACTGTTACCTTCGCTCTTACCTTCCCTCGCGCCATCAGGCAGGGCCGAGGAAATGACGGATGGTCTCGATGAACTTCCCCACCGAGATCGGCTTGGACAGGTAGGCCTCGCAGCCGCCCTCGCGAATGCGCTCCTCGTCGCCCTTCATGGCGAAGGCCGTGACGGCGACGACGGGGATGTGCTTGAGCTCGGGATCGTCCTTGAGCCATTTGGTGACCTCAAGGCCGGAGACCTCCGGCAACTGGATGTCCATCAGGATCAGGTCGGGACGATGTTTCCGCGCCAGATCGAGCGCCTCGATACCGCTGCGGGTGCCGACGATGTCGTAGCCATGTGCTTCCAGCAGATCGTGGAAGAGCTTCATGTTGAGCTCATTGTCCTCCACGATCAGGACGGTCTTCGCCATTTGCCGCCCCACTTTTCCCCAAAGCGCCCGGTTGGACCCGGCGGCGTCGCCAGGCCACCGTTGCTCGGGCATGTCGCCAGGCCACCCGCGCTCGGGCATGATTGAATATCCACGGTACTGCCCATTTGTTTAAGAAAGGCAAACGACTGCCCATGAAATCCCCCCGAACCATGCCGGCGGAAGCCGCAGAAGGGCTGGCGATTCAAGCCCTTACCTTCCTTGCCGGGGACCCGGAACGGCTCGGCCGCTTCCTCTCGGTCACCGGCCTCGGACCGGATCAGATTCGCGCAGCCGCCGGCGAACCGGGCTTTCTGGCCGGCGTACTCGCATACCTCGCATCCGACGAGAAACTCGCGGCGGAATTCACCCTTGATGCCGGCTGTGCCGCCGCCGACATCGCGCGTGCCCATAACGCGCTCGGCGGTGAGCCCTGGGAGCGCGAGATACCGTGAGCGCGTTCTGCCGCGATTGCCTGACCGACGCGCCCGAGACGGCGAAACGTTGTCCGGCCTGCGGCTCGCCGCGCCTGGTCCGGCATCCGGAATTGGGCACGCTGACCATTTCGCATATCGACTGCGACGCCTTCTACGCCACGATCGAGAAACGCGACGACCCTGCCCTGACCGATCGGCCGGTGATCGTCGGCGGCGGAAAACGCGGCGTGGTCGCAACCTGCTGTTATGTCGCCCGCACCTATGGCGTGCGCTCGGCGATGCCGATGTTCAAGGCGCTGGAGCTGTGCCCGCAGGCCGCTGTCGTCAAACCAAACATGTCGAAATATGTCGAGGTCGGCCGCGCGGTGCGCAGCCGTATGTTGGCGCTGACGCCGCAGGTCGAGCCGTTGTCGATCGACGAGGCCTTTCTCGACCTTACCGGCACCGAACGGCTGCACGGCATGACCGCCGCCAAGGTGCTGGCGCGCTTTGCCATCGAGGTCGAGCGTGACCTCGGCATCACCGTGTCGATCGGGCTCTCGGCCAACAAGTTTCTCGCCAAGATCGCGTCAGATCTCGACAAGCCACGCGGCTTTGCCGTGCTCGGCCAATTGGAAGCGGCGGCGTTTCTCAGCACCAGGCCGGTCGGCTTCATCTATGGTGTCGGCGCCGTCAGCGCGGCCAGACTCGCCGCCGACGGCTATCGCCTCATCGCCGACCTGCAACGCGCCGACCAGAACGACCTGATGCGCCGCTATGGCGAGGAAGGTCTGCGGCTCTGGCACCTGGCGCGCGGCCTCGATACGCGCCGCGTCGACCCGGTGCGCGACACCAAAAGCGTGTCGGCGGAGACGACCTTCAACGAGAATATCAGCGGGTTGCGGCCGCTGGAGCAGCATCTGTGGGATCTCACCGAGCGCGTCTCGGCGCGGCTGAAGAAAGCGCAGCTCGCCGGCTCCACGGTGACGCTCAAGCTCAAGACGTCGGATTTCAAGCTGCGCACCCGCTCGCGATCGCTCGGCAGCGCGACGCAACTGGCCACGCGCATCTTTGCCGACGGACGCGATATGTTGCGCAATGAAGTAGGCGCCACGCGCTTCCGGTTGATCGGCATCGGCGTCAGCCATCTTGTCGACGCCACCGGCGACGACCTCTCCGACCTCATCGACCGCCGCGGCGCGCAGGCCGAACACGCGATCGACAAATTGCGCTCGAAATTCGGCAAGGGCGCGGTGGTCAAGGGCCTGGCGCTGGACGAGGACTAGCCCCTGTCAGCTCTGCAGGCCGGGCGCCTCGTAACCGGTGCGCTCGACATACTCCGTATAGCCGCCGCCATACTGGTGAATGCCCTCCGGCGTCACTTCCAGAACCCGGTTGGATAGCGCGGCCAGGAAGTGCCGGTCGTGCGACACGAACAGCATGGTGCCTTCATATTCCGACAATGCCGCGATCAGCATTTCCTTGGTCGCGATGTCGAGATGATTGGTTGGTTCGTCGAGCACCAAAAAATTCGGCGGATCGAACAGCATCTTCGCCATCACCAGCCGCGCCTTCTCGCCGCCCGACAGCACGCGGCATTTCTTCTCGACGTCGTCGCCGGAAAAACCGAAGCAGCCGGCCAGCGCGCGCAGCGAGCCCTGCCCGGCCTGCGGGAAGGTGTATTCGAGCTGCTCGAACACGGTGCGCTCGCCGTCGAGCAGGTCCATGGCGTGCTGC